>UQHH01000007.1 GCA_900540865.1 uncultured Oscillospiraceae bacterium | reverse complement strand
GATGACGCACGCATGTTATAATATTTACGCCGTCATTGCCCTGCAATGGCTGGTGGTGTGGGGGAAGCGGTTTGTTCTTTGCGAGAGAGAACCGCTTCTCCGTTTTTTATTTTTGGGCGTTGTCCAACAGCAGCTTGATTCCCTTGCGGATTGCTTCTCCTTTTGTAGTATGGTTTTCCTCACAATACGCAATCAGCCGTTTATCAGTAATCGCATCCAAACGGACGCTGGTTCTGATATTAATGGGATTTTCAGACTTTGGTCGGCCCATTTTTTTGCTCATTCCCTCACCTCGCTTTTGAGCACACCTATAGTATACTTAATGTGTGCTTAAATCTGGCGAAAACTTGAAAAACGCTCACAAAAAATGGAAAATCTCGTCTAAAACAAAAAATGTAGTACCACACAAACGTAGTTCCGTACACAAAGAAAGTACCAATCCAACGAAGTATTCCGCGCGAAGGCGCGGCGCTGAAACGTCCCGTACTATCTCTTCTACAACCACCACATCAAACGAGGAGCGACCACAGCTTCTACAGCAGCCCCGAAGGATTCTTAAGGGAACTCTTCAGGTTCCCTTAAGTCGCCGGAAAGAGGATTCCAAAAGGAGGAAACCGGCGAATACGGTTTCTTCCTTTTGAAAAAGATAGTTTATGAAGAAAATCAAGAAGCAGAAAGCTTCAAAAAGGAGAGGGAAACCAGCGAAATGGTTTCCCTCTTTTGATAAACATATGTAAATAATGAAAGCCGTCAGTCCGCCGCCTGCCAGCCCTTGCAGACGTCGCACCACATGGAAAAGCCGGAAGAATACCGCTGCAGCTCCGCAATAGAAAGCTCTACCGCGCTGTTCGAGCTGCCGCACGCGGGAAATACAGTCGAAAAGCGTTTAAGCGACTCGTCGAGATATACGGCAACGCCTTCGTTTACCGCAAACGGGCAGACGCCGCCGACCGCGTGGCCGACAAGCGCTTCGGCCTCTTCGGGCGTGAGCATTTTCGCTTTCGTGTGGAACATGTCTTTATACTTGCGGTTGTCCACCTTCGCGTCGCCCGCTGCCACTATCAGGACAGGCTTACCGTCCACTATGAATGAGAGCGTTTTCGCGATGCGCTCAGGTTCACAGCCCGCGGCCTGCGCCGCAAGCTCTACCGTGGCGCTCGATGTATCGAACTCCATAATCCTGTCCGCTATACCGAGCGTTTCAAAATACGCGCGTACCTTATCTATTGCCATTTGAATCTCCCTTTCTTCTGGTTATTTATACCGGCGGGCCGTTTCAAAGCTGGCCGTTTTCCAGCATCGATTGCGCCGCGAGCATCGCCCCGAGCTTACCGCTGTGGAAGTTGAGCGCGCCCTGCATCCAGGCGGCGTATGGCTCGCGCAAGGGCGCGTCCGCCGAAAGTTCGATGGAGGCGCCGAGCGTGAACGCGCCCGCTGCCATGATAACCTTGCTGTCGTAGCCGGGCATGTCCCACGGCTCAGGCACAACGAAGGAATCGACCGGCGCGCCCTTTTGTATCCCGCGGCAGAACGCCGTGAGCGCTTCGCTTGTTTTGAGCTTCAGCACCTGTATGATGTCGGCGCGTTCGTCGCAGTAGCGCGGGGAAACCTCAAAGCCGAGTATTTCAAAAAGCGCTGAGGCGAAAATCGCCGTCTTGACCGCCTCGCCCGTCACGTGCGGCGCGCTGAACGCGCCCATGAACAGCTCGCGGTTGTTGCCGAGCGTTGCGCCGATTTCCTTTCCGGTGGAGGGCGTGGTCAGGCGGCAGGCGCACTGCTCCACGAGCTCTTTTTTCCCGGCGATATAGCCTCCGGTCGGCGCGATTCCGCCGCCCGGATTTTTAATGAGCGAGCCCGCCATCAAATCGACGCCGTTTGCAAGCGGCTCCTCTTTTTCAATGAATTCGCCGTAGCAGTTGTCAAGCATCACAATACAATCCGGCGCGAGCTCCCTCGCCCTGCGCGCTATCCGCCTGATTTCCCCGATATGGAGCGACGGGCGCAGGCTGTAGCCGCGCGAACGCTGGATATAAACCATTTTCGTATCGGGCGTGATGCTCTCCATCGCGTCAAAATCGACCGTGCCGTCCGGCTTTAAATCAATCTGGCTGTATTCGATGCCGAAATCCCTGAGCGTGCCGCTGTTACATCCCGCTTCTTCCCCGATGCCGATGACGCCGAGCAGGGTATCGTACGGCGTCCCCGTTACGCACACCATCTTGTCGCCCGGGCGCAGCACACCAAAAAGCGCAACGGTAAGCGCGTGCGTGCCGCTTACAAAATTATGGCGCACCAGCGCGTCCTCGGCGTCAAATACCGCAGCAAAAACGTCGTCGAGCGCGTCGCGCCCGCGGTCGCCGTAGCCGTAGCCGGTGGAGGAAACGAAATGGCTTTCGCTCACGCCCGCCTTCTGAAACGCATACAGCATTTTCTGCTGGTGGTATTCCTGTATTTCCTCTGTATATTTCAGCTGCGGCGCGCAAAGCTCCATCGCCCTGTCCGCCGCGTCCGTTATTTTTTTGTCGAACTGAAAAAACTGTGTACGCATGGCTTTCCCCTGATTCTATGTATTTTTCTATATTAACGCGTATGCTCCCGCCAGCTCCCGCAGGCTTGAAAGCCGAGCTGTTCATAAAAACGCTCGGTTTCCCGCGAAGAACAATGCAGGAACAAATTCGACCTGCCCTGCGCTTGAAGCCTGTCAACCAGCAGCATAACCGTCCGGGAGCCGAACCCCCTGCGCCGCTTATCCGGCGCGCAGCACACGCCGCCGAGCACCGCCGCGTTTTCGCACTGGTAAAGGCTCAAAGCGCACGACGCAAGCTCCCCGCCGCCGCGCAGTGCCAAAATATCCGCGCATCCGTGGCGCGTCATATGGGACATATCGAGAAAAAAGGATTCATAGTCCGGCGGCTGAAAGCCCGTTCCCGCGCAAGCCTTCAGTAAATTATGCAGCTCCCGGAAGCCGGGAGCCACAGTCTCAGGCTGTAAAGCGGGCCTGGGCTGTAAAGCGCCGTTTTTTACAAAACGCATGGTTTTGCCTCCGGCGGCGGAAACCGCCCGGGGCTTTAAATCAAACGCGCCGTCATAAAGGACGCTGTGAAAGCCGGCCATTTCGAGAAATCCGCAAAGCTCTTCCTCATCCGCTGCGGGGCAAATGTCGATTACGGCGTTACCCGCATAGCTCGAAAGAAAAGCCGCAGCCCTGCCGCCCGTTTCCTGTATCCAGAATTCGCAGAGGCTTGTACCCTGATACGCCTGAAAAAGAGACAGAATGCGCGTATTATACGGGTTAGGTGTTTGTCCTTGCCGGCTTATGAGCCGCCCTTCAAAGCTGCCGCCCGCCGCGTGAATCACTTTACATTTCCCCCGGCGATTTTCTCCGCCGTGCCTAACACCGTAACATATACCGCGTCCAAATCCTCCTGCGCCGCGACCGTGCAGGCGCTGTGCAGGTACCGGCACGGCAGGGATACCGCGGCGGTTCGCACGCCGCCGCGCGAGCAATGGATAGCGCCCGCGTCGTTGCCGCCTGCTACCGCCTGCTTGGGCTGTGTTTTTACGCCGGCCTCCCTGCCGGTCACAA
The DNA here is from genome assembly GCA_900540865.1 of uncultured Oscillospiraceae bacterium. Classification (GTDB taxonomy): domain Bacteria; phylum Bacillota; class Clostridia; order Oscillospirales; family Acutalibacteraceae; genus Scatavimonas. The sequence goes on along the minus strand of UQHH01000007.1, from coordinate 72,416 downwards.
GCGCAAGCTTATAATATTCGCTGTCGTAAATCGTGCGCTTGTCCATAAAGGAAATCACCGCGCCTTCCCTTAGGCGGCAGACCTGTTTTTGCTCCTCCACGCCCGCCGCGTCGGCTGCCGTCGTCGTTTCCACGACGATTGCTGCCTCCGGGTCGAGCGTATACGCCGCGGCTTTTGCCCCGCGCAGGCCGACCTCCTCCTGTACGACGAACGAAAAATACATATCGTACTGCAGCTCGGTTTTCATAATCTCGATTAAAACAAGGCAGCCGGCCCTGTCGTCGAGCGCCTTTGAGATAATCCGGCCTTCCTTACAGATAAACGGGCTGTCGAACGCGGCATAATCGCCGATATTAATAAACTGCTCCGCCTGTTCTTTACTTTCCGCGCCGATATCGATATAAATTTTATCCATCGGCGGCATTTTATCCTTTTCGTCCGGCTTGAGCAAATGGATGGGCTTGATGCCGAACACGCCCTTGACCGCACGCGGGCCAACTGTAACCGGCTTGCCGCAGACGACCCTGCGGTCGATGCCGCCGACCGGCTCCACGCTCAGCATGCCGTCGCGTGTAATATCGGTCACGATAAAGCCGACCTCGTCCATGTGGGCGCTCAAAAGCAGCTTCGTCTTAGCCGGGCTTTTGCCCTTTTTAAACGCGAGCACATTGCCCATGCCGTCGACTGTCACGCTGTCGGCGCAGCCCTTGATTTCAGACAGTATGATTTCACGCACACGGCCCTCGTCGCCTGAGACGCCGTTTGCGCGGCAGAGCTTTTCCAAAAGTGCCATATCCATCATAGCGACGCGCTCCTTTCCAGCACATAGGCGCAGATTAAATCGGCCACGGCTTCAATATCGTTTAAATCGACGACCTCCGCCTGCGTATGCATACTGCGCTGCGGGATAGAGATGAGCGCCGTTTTTACGCCGCCGCGCGCGCAGGAGATATAGTCCGCGTTCGTTCCCGTGGCGGCCCCCATTACCTCGAGCTGGTGCGGAATATTTTTTTCGTTTGCTATCGCGATGAGCTTTTTCGACATCTCGCCTGAAATCGTCGGGGCGATTGCTATCATGCCGCCCTTGCCCATCGCGCCGCTCTTTTCCGCGGTTACGCCGCTTTGCCGCGCAAAGCTGACGTCTACGGCAATCGCCTCGTTCGGGTATGCCGCAAACGCGGCGGTGCGCGCTCCGCTGCCGCTGATTTCCTCCTGCGCGGTCAGCGCCACGGTCACTTTACACCGGAGCGTTTCCCGGCTGAGCTTTTCGGCACAGCGCAGCATAACGGCAGCACCCGCGCGGTTGTCGAGCGCGGCGCAGGAAACGCGCGTGCCGAGCAGCTCCTTTGGCTCGCTGTCGAATACAATGCGGTCGCCAAGGGATACACGCTCCTTCACCTTTTCGGCGGTCAGTCCCGTGTCGAACCACAAGGCGTCCGCCGCAATGGGCTTGTCCTCCCCGCCGTCGCTCAGATGCGGCGGCATACAGCCGCAGACGCACGGCACCTCTTCCTTGCCCAGCACGTAAAACAAGCTGCCCTGCAAAACGCGCCGGTCGATTCCGCCGCACGGCTCCGCTTTTATAAAGCCCTTGCTGTCGATGTCCGTGACAATCAGGCCGATTTGGTCCAGGTGCGCGTCCAGCAGGATATGGAAGGAAGCGTTCTTATCTCCCATCACACCAAACAGGTTTCCGTTTATATCCTCTTCCACCTGCGCGTATCTGCCCAGGTACTCCCCGGCAATGCCGGCCGCCGCGTGCTCCGTTCCGGAAACGCCGCGCGCCGTACACAGGGAAAACAACAGTTCCTTCAATTGCTTCATCCTTCTTTTGCTATTAATTTATGAACCAGCTCTTTAAAATGCTTGCCTCTTAAGTCAAAATTCGGGTACAAATCAAAGCTTGCGCTTGCGGGGGACAGCGAAACAACATCGCCGTTTGCCGCGTTTTCATATGCGGCCTGTACCGCCTGCTCCATATTCTCCACCCGTATTATTACGGGATGCCCGCATTTGTAGTTTTCCGCGTTTTTGACCGCTTCTTCTATCTTTCCAGCCGTTGCTCCCATTAAAATGAGCAGCTTTACCTTTTCATTGATGACGGGGCCGAGCGGTCCGTAGGGAATCATTTTATCGTACCCGCCCGCGATGAGAATTATTTTTTCATCGTAAAGCGAGAGCGTTCCGCAGGCCGTGCGCGTGGGGCTGGAGGCAATCGAGTCGTTATAATATTTCACGCCGTCAAGCGCGCGGACAAATTCCGCGCGGTGCTCCACGCCGCCGAAGTCCCGCGCAACACGGCGTATGGTATCCGCATCGGCCATTCCCCATATCGCCGCAATCGCGGCTAAGTAATTTTCCACATTGTGCATGCCGGGGATTTTGATGTCGGAAATATCCATCACCTTTTTAGCATTTCCGTTTACCGCCATCATAATACTGCCGTCTTTTTCCGTATAGCATCCGTTTTTGAGCGCCTGCTTTCGGCTAAAGCCGTAAACGACGCCGCGGCAGTCCTCAGCAAAGCCCTTAGTCATTTCGTTATCCATATTGAGCACCGCGCGGGAAAACGCGCCTTGGTGCAGTACGATGTTCTTTTTCGCGCAGATATACTCCTGCATATCCTTGTGAATGTCGAGATGGTTCGGCGCTAAGTTTGTGACAACGGCTATGTCCGGGCTTTGGCGCATGGAAATCAACTGGAAGCTCGACAGCTCTACAACGGCTATGTCCGTATCTTTTATTTCTTCGATTTCCGGCAAAAGCGGTTTGCCGATGTTGCCGCCCAGATAAACGGTTTTGCCCGCGGCCTTTAAAAGCTCCGCGATAATCGAGGTTGTAGTCGTTTTACCGTCGCTGCCCGTCACGGCGATGGTTTTACACGGGCACAAATCAAAGAAAACCTCCATCTCAGACGTAACCGCCACGCCGCGCTCACGAAAGCGCACCAGCTCCTCCATATAAAAGCGCATGCCGGGCGTGCGGAAAAGAATATCGGCGTCGAGGTTTTTCAAATAATCTTCCCCAAGGCTTAAAGCCGCGCCTGCGTCCTGCGCCTGCTGCGCCGCTTCCCCGAGCTGTTCCCGTGTGCGTTTATCGCAGGCCGTCACCTGCGCGCCATAGCGTGAAAACAGCGAAATGAGCGGGTAATTGCTTTTTCCAATGCCGCAAAGCGCGACCTTCTTCCCCTTTAAGCTTGTTAAAAAACGCGCGGCCTTACTGTCCATATTATCTTCTGCCTTTCAAAATAGGTATCGTGATACTTAGCTACGACTGATTATACTGATTTTTGGAAAAAATATCAACCGCAAACGCCGTATCAGGATAAAACGCGGTTGAAAAGCGCGGGTAGCGATGATAGAATGAAATTATCCCAAACGGGGGGAATCACTTATGATTTACGATTTTCTGGCGCTCGATAAAAATTGCGGTACGCCTTTGTATATTCAGCTTTATCAAAAAATCAAAACGTCCGTGGAAAGCGGGGCGCTGCGGCACGGGGAACGGCTTCCGTCCATCAGGCGGCTGTCCGCGGACCTCGGCTTGAGCAAAACGACGGTGGAAAGCGCCTACGGCCAGCTTTGCGTCGAGGGGTATATAAAAAACATGCCCCAGCGCGGTTTTTTCGTGCAGGCACAGCCGCACCTCCATTTTGAGGAGGAAGCGCGGGCGGAAATGACCGCCGGACTTAATAAAAAAAATCAGGCGGAGGTGGTACGCTACGACCTGAGCAGCAGGAGCGTGGACGCAAACGCGACAAACCTGAAGCTCTGGCGCAAATATGTCAAGGACGTATTGAACTGCGAATACCTGATTAATTCCTACGGCGACCCGCAGGGCGAACCGGAGCTGCGGCGCGCGCTGGCGTCTTATTGCTACGGCGTGCGCGGCGTCGTCGCCGATGAAGGCGGGATAATAATCGGCGCGGGCACGCAGCCGCTTTTGTATCTGATTTGCGGATTGCTCAGAAACCGCTGTAAGACGGTCGCGATGGAGGCAAACGGCTCGCGGCACGCGGCGCAGGTTTTTCGGGATTGCGGGCTTCCGGCCGTGACGGTTGAAAGCGACGGCGACGGGGTTATACCAAAGCGGCTGCTTGAAAGCAAAGCGGATATTTTGCTGGTCAACCCTTCCGGTTCTCTTAAAACGGGGCAATCGCTGCGCATGAACCGTCGCTACGAGCTGCTTGAATGGGCGCGGGAAGGAAACCATATTATCATTGAAGACGACTACAACGGTGAACTGCGCTACAAAACGCGCCCTATTCCCGCTTTACAGGGGCACGACAGCGAGCGCGTAATTTATTTGGGCTCCTTTTCAAAGCTTTTGCTGCCGTCGGTAAGAATAGGATATGCCGTTTTGCCGCAAAATCTTATTGAACGCTTTCAAAAGAGCGCGAAATTTTACAATCAGACCGCTTCCAAAACGGAACAGCTTGCGCTGGCGCGGTATATCGGGGACGGCCAGCTTGAACGCCATCTCCGCCGGCAGCGCTTACGTTACAGCGAAAAAAGCGCGCAGCTTATTACTATGCTTAAAAAATATATGCCGGGAGAAACACAGATACAACTGCTTGAAACCTCGCTGGCCGTCAAGGTGACCCTGAAGCAGGCGATCGAGCCGCTGGAATTTCATGAAAGGCTCTTGCAAAGCGGCATAAAAATCATTTCGGACGGTGCGCAGGACGCGCACAGCTTCAAGCTGGGCTTTTCCGGTATTGAGACAGACAAAATCGAGGAGGCTGCCGCCTTGATTTCGGACATAATAAAAACGCATCCCCGAAGGGATGCGCAATAAGCGTAACGTATAAATATATTTTATTCCTCCGCTCTGCCGAGCAGGAAATCTACAGATACCTCAAGTATATCGGCAAGCGCAACAAGCTCCACATCCGTGACAAAACGGATTTGCCCTTCAAGCTTTGAAAGGCCGGAAGCGTTCATATCCACCCCGTTGACCTGAAGCTGCGCCAGAAGCTCCTTCTGCTTCATCCCTTTTTTCTTGCGGGCAGCCTCTACCCTGGCGCCCACGAGATTCCTTGTGCCGAGTTCCTGTTTACGCAATCTCATCCTTACCACTCCAATAAGTTAAATAACGCCTGAAAAAACGCTGTTAAGCAAAGCTATTATATATCTTCTATGGAAAAAAAACAAGTGAATTTTACAAAATTTTTTCTTTATCGTCCTTTTATTGCATAAATTGTGTCAGATTTGAAAGGATATTCAAAATCTTGTGTTATCCTTTTCCTTATTTTCCCACAAGCTGTTCCATACAAGGAGGTTTTCAACAATGAATAAAAATGAATTTATGAAAAAATCGACCGGCTTTTTGAGCTATCTCTACGACGCGTTTTCCGATTTACCGGAGCTTGCGGTCAAGGACTTTCAGCCGGAACGCTGTGTGCTTGTAATCGTCGATATGGTAAACGGGTTCGTAAAGGAGGGAAAGCTTTCAAGCCCGCGCGTTTTTCAAATCAACGGGCGCGTCGCAAGGCTTGCAAAAGAATGCCTGCGCCGCAAAATCGGTGTTGTCGCCTTTGCGGACAGCCATCAGGACGACAGCCCGGAGTTTTCCTCCTATCCGCGCCACTGTGTCGGCGGGACAAGGGAAAGCGAGCTTGTAGACGAGCTGAAAGCGCTCGGCGGCATCCGCGTTATAAAAAAGAACTCGACCAACGGGTATTTGGAAGAGGAATTCCAGGCGTTTTTAAGGGAGCACCCGAAAACCGATACCTTCCTGGTTGCCGGCTGCTGCACCGACCTGTGCGTCCAGCAGTTCTGCCTGACGCTCAAAACAGGCTTCAACAAAGACAACAAGCCCTGCCGGGTCGTCGTTCCGACAGAGCTGACGGCAACGTTCGACCTGCCCTCCCATGACGGGGATTTTTCCGATTTATCGGCATATTTCAACATGGGTTTAAACGGCATTGAAATGGTAAAGGATATTCTTTTGGAGGATGCGGGAAAGGAAGTAATTAAATGATACCTGACGGTAAAAGGAACCTTACCATGCTGACCGACTTTTATGAGCTGACGATGGCGGGCGGTTATTTTGAAAACGGCCTTTGCGATACGGTGGCTTATTTCGATATGTTTTTCCGCCGTGTGCCCGACAACGGCGGCTATGCTGTGATGGCCGGAATCGAGCAGGTGATGGATTATATCAAAAACCTGCGTTTTACACAAGAGGACATCGCCTATCTGCGCGATAAGGGCATTTTCAGCGAAGCGTTTTTAAATTACCTCAGTAATTTTTCGTTTGCCTGCGATATTTGGGCGGTGCCGGAGGGCACGCCTGTCTTTCCGAGCGAGCCGGTCGTCACGGTGCGCGGGCCGGTCATACAGGCGCAGTTTATAGAAACGATGCTGCTGCTGTGCATCAACCACCAGAGCCTGATTGCGACCAAGGCAAGCCGGATTTGCCGCGCCGCGCAGGGCAAGGCGGTCATGGAGTTCGGCTCGCGCCGGGCGCAGGGCTTCGACGCCGCCGTGCTGGGCGCGCGCGCGGCCTATATAGGCGGATGCGTGGGTACGGCCAACGTACTGGCGGACCGCGTGTACCAAACGCCGGCGCTGGGCACCATGGCGCACAGCTGGGTGCAGATGTTCGACAACGAATACGACGCGTTCAAAGCCTATGCGCTGCGTTACCCGCGCGACTGTACGCTGCTTGTAGACACGTACAGCACGCTGAAGTCCGGCGTTCCGAACGCTATCCGCGTATTTAAAGAGGTGCTCGCCCCGCTTGGGTACCGTCCGTCGGGTATCCGCATAGACAGCGGGGATATTACGTATCTTTCAAAAAAAGCGCGTAAAATGCTCGACGGCGCCGGGTTCCCCGACTGTAAAATATGCGCGTCCAACTCCCTTGACGAATACCTCATCCGCGATATGTTTTTACAGGGCGCGCCGATTGATTTGTTCGGCGTTGGGGAGCGGCTGATTACCGCGTCCTCCGAGCCGGTGTTCGGCGGCGTTTATAAGCTTGCCGCGGTCGAGAAGGACGGCGAAATCGTCCCAAAAATCAAAATCAGCGACAACGTTTCAAAAATAACGACGCCGTGCTTCAAGGACCTTTACCGCCTGTACGACAGGTCGAGCGGCAAAGCGATTGCTGACGTCGTTACGCTCTTCGGTGAGGAAATCGACGACCAAAAGCCCTATGAGCTGTTCGACCCGCAGTACACCTGGAAACGCAAGACCGTAACGGATTACCGCGCGCGGAAGCTGCGCGTACAGCTTTTTAAAAACGGAAAACCCGTTTACCAGAGCCCACCGCTTGCTGAAATCAAAAAGGAGTGCGCTTTACAGCTTGAAACCCTGTGGGACGAGGTCAAGCGGTTTGAAAACCCGCACAACTATTACGTCGATTTATCACAGCGGCTTTGGGAGCAGAAAGAAGCGCTCATCAAGCAAAACAAGGTTTAAGCGCGGAAGCTTCGCGTATAAAAAAACACACCGCCTGCGCGGTGTGTTTTTTGTTAAGAGGTTGCGACCAGGCCTGTAAGCCGGGTTCTGTCTTGAACAGCCATCTATCTTGGCGCCGCGTTGCCGCGCACGCTCGATGCCACCTCCGCAAGACGCGCCGGGCCGGCGCATGTGTCTCTCCACGGTGTTGCTCCGAATAGGGTTTGCAGGGCCGTCAGGTTCCCCTGACGCCGGTGAGCTCTTACCTCGCCTTTCCACCCTTACCTGTAAAACAGGCGGTATCTCTCTGTTGCACTTTCCCTGGGGTCGCCCCCGGCGGCCGTTAGCCGTTATTCTTGCCCTATGGAGCCCGGACTTTCCTCGGACAGGCGCTTTCGCGCACTGCCCGCAGCTGTCCGGCCTGCTCGCACTCCATATTTTAAAGGATGCGCGCGCCTTTGTCAAATAAGGATTGCGCACGCGCGGATTTTGTATTATACTGGAAAGACAGTTCGTCTATAATTTAACAAGCGATATGCTGCATTTGCCGGAAAGGAAGTCGGATTATGGATATCAAAGAGAAATCCCTGAAAAAGCATTATGAATGGAACGGCAAAATAGAGGTCGTGTCCCGTGCGCCGATTAATACCAGGGAGGATTTATCCCTTGCGTACACGCCGGGCGTGGCACAGCCCTGTATGGCCATCCATGAGGATTATAAAAAATCGTTTGAGCTTACAAGAAGGAACAACCTGGTCGCGGTCGTGACCGACGGAACCGCGGTGCTTGGGCTTGGGGACATTGGGCCTGAGGCGGGTATGCCCGTTATGGAGGGAAAATGCGCGCTGTTCAAGGAGTTCGCCGGGGTCGACGCGTTCCCCATCTGCATCCGCTCGAAAAACATAGAGGACATCGTCAAGACGGTCTACCTGATTTCCGGCAGCTTCGGCGGCATCAACCTGGAGGACATTTCCGCGCCGCGCTGCTTTGAGATTGAGCGCAGGCTCAAGGAAATTTGCGACGTACCCGTTTTTCATGACGACCAGCACGGGACCGCAATCGTCGTGGCGGCGGCGCTGCTTAACGCGCTGAAGGTCGTCGGCAAGAAAATAGAGGAAATCCGCATTGTAATCAACGGAGCGGGCTCAGCGGGCATTGCGATTGCAAAGCACCTGCTGAACATGGGCGTAAAAAACCTGGTTATGTGCGACCGCTTCGGTGTCCTGTGCAAGGGCATGGAAGAGCTCAATGAAGAGCAGGCGTATATGGCGAAAATTACAAACCTGGAGCAGAAAACAGGCACGCTTGCCGACGCGCTGAAGGGCGCCGACATGTTCCTGGGCGTTTCCGCGCCGAACATCGTCACACAGGAAATGGTGGAAACGATGGCGGACAAACCGATTGTGTTCGCCATGGCGAACCCCACGCCTGAAATCATGCCGGAGCTTGCAAAAAAAGCCGGCGCGGCCGTCGTTGGGACGGGGCGCTCCGACTTTCCAAACCAAATCAACAACGTGCTTGCGTTCCCCGGCATTTTCCGCGGTGCGCTCGACTGCCGCGCGCGTGAAATCAACGAGGAAATGAAGATGGCGGCCTCGCTTGCCATCGCCGGGCTTGTAACGCCGGAAAAATTAAACGCACAATACATTCTGCCCGACGCGCTCGATAAGCGAATCGGAGCCGCGGTCGCTCAGGCCGTCATGGAAGCCGCACGGAAAACGGGCGCGGCAAGGCTGTAAATCAATTTCAAATAACGTTCTGATAAAGCTCTTTTGCCCTTTTAAGCAAAAGGGCTTTTTTATTTTCCAGCTTGCCGTCGAGCACCTCGTCGAGCAGCGCGGCGAGCACGCGGCCCATCTCTTTTCCGGCGGGATAGCCAGCTATGAGCAAATCTTTCCCGTTTAGCTCCAAAGCTTTGAGGGAGAAGCAGTCGCCGCGCGCAAGCACTTCATAGAGCCTGCTTTCATAATCCGCAATCAGCTTGAGCTTTTCTTCCCTGCGGTAACCAGACTGCGCGTTTGCGTCAGCCAGGCGGACCTGTATAAGCTTTTTCGCGGCGTCCTCCCCCACCCTGTTCAAAAGCCGCCGTACAGCGCGCGCGGACGGCTCGCAGCGGTAGTCGTGATATAAAACCAGCTGTATGGCCTCTTCCGTAAGGCTGGCCGGAAGGCGCAGGCGCGTTAAAATTTCCCGCGCCAGCTCAGCGCTTTTTTGGGGATGACCGTGGTAATGGGACACGCCCTGTTCATCGGTCGTTTTACAAAGCGGCTTTCCAATATCGTGCAATAGCATGACAAGGCGCAAATCTCTTTGCGGCGCGATGCTTCCCACCGCTTTTACCGTATGCTCCCAAAGCGGAAGGTCGTGGTACGGCGTATTCTGGTCAAAATGAAGCAGCTTCGCAAGCTCCGGCAGAAAAACGAAAAACACCTGCGGAAACTCGCGCAAAACCCTGCCCGCGCCTTTGCCGCACAGCAGGGAGAGCAGCTCCTTCGCAATGCGCTCGTTCGCGATATTCAAAAGCCTGTCTTTTTCCTTCAGGACAGCGCTTGCCGTCCTTTCTTCAATCACAAAATCAAGCTTTGAAGCAAAACGCAGGGCGCGCAGGATGCGCAAAGCGTCCTCCTCAAAGCGTTTTTCCGGTTCTCCAACACAGCGTATCAGCCTTTTTTCCAAATCCGCCCTGCCGCCGAAGCAGTCTATGATTCCATCGCGCTCATTGTACGCCATAGCATTGACTGTGAAATCGCGGCGGCATAAATCCTCCTCCAGCCGCCGTGTAAAGGCCACGCTGTCCGGACGGCGGTTGTCGCTGTACGTGCCGTCCACTCGGTAGGTCGTCGCTTCAAATAAAACGCCGTCCTCCACAATCCCTACGGTACCGTGGCGGATTCCGTTTAAAACAAGCGTGTGCTTAGGAAAGCACGCGGCTATTTGTTCCGGAAGGGCGTTTGTCGTAATATCCCAGTCGTTCGGCTTGTTCCCCAGCAGGCTGTCACGCACGCAGCCGCCCACAACGTAAGCGTCAAAGCCGTTTTGCTCAAGAGTACCGAGTATTCTTTCCGCACCGCGCGGCATGTCGATTTTCATTTTGGCCCACCGCCCTTCCTTTTTATATCGTACGGTTATTTTACCACAAAAAAATATAATTTTTTAAAAATTTTCCGTTTTCTTTTAATTATAAACAAATTTTGAATAAATTGTTACGTTTTTTCCCAAATTGTATTGACTTATGGTGGAAAAAGCTTTAAAGTTATAACGATTCACACAATATATTGTGGAAATCCGGCTTTTTCTCTATAACTGTGCTCCTTTGAGAAAAATACCGGAGCTTTTATTGTGTATTTTTAAAAGAAAGGAAGTAGAAAATGTCTTTTTTCAGTAAAATCAACAATTTCTTATTTCCCGGCGCAAAGGAATACCCGAAAATCGGCGCGGGCAAAACAATGGTGCTGGGGCTCCAGCACGCGTTCGCCATGTCCTGCGCGACCATCCTCGTTCCGCTGCTGACAGGGCTGGACGTAGGCGTTGCGCTCTGTATGGCGGGCGTGGGCACAATCATTTTCCACCTGTGCACAGGGGGCCGGATGCCGACCTTCCTTGGCAGCTCGTTTGCCTTTATCGCGGCGCTGCAGGCGGTTATCGGCGTAAAAGACCCCAACAGCGGCGGCTGGGTGATTCCTCCGATGTACGGCGAAACTCAGGCGGAAAGCATCCCATACGCAATGGGCGGCATTATAGCCGCCGGCGTTATTTACCTGCTTGTCGCTTTGCTTATCAAGCTCTTTGGCAGCAGATTCATCGATAAGCTGTTTCCGCCGGTCGTTCGCGGCGTCGGCATTGCGATTATTGGTCTGAACCTTGCAAGCTCCGCCATTAACAACATACAGAACAACAACGGCTTTGAAATGTTCTCCCCCGGCTATTACTGGAGCTGGGGCATCGCGCTGGTCGTTTGTCTGACGGCTATCCTGCTTTCCTGCTACGGCAAGGGAATGCTGAAGCTGTCTTCTATTGTAATAGCGCTTGGAGCGGGATATTTGATTACGCTGCTCGTTACGGCGACAGGCATAGCCCCGGAGGGACTGATGAATTTGCAGTCCGTCGGCGCGCGCGCCTGGGTTGAGCTTCCGAACTTCTCCCTGCCGAAATTCGACCTTGCTTCAATCGCCATGATTGCCCCGATTGCTATCGTTACCTGTGTGGAGCACGTCGGAGACGTTTACGCAAACGGCGCGGTCGTCGGCAAGAACTTCACAAAAAAGCCCGGCCTGCACCGTACAATGCTCGGCGACGGCCTTGCTACTATGGTAGCGGGCGCATTCGGCGGACCGGCGAATACCACCTATTCTGAAAATACGGCGGTCCTTGCCGCAACCGGCAACTACAACCCCGTAACGCTCCGTGTCGCGGCGCTTGTAGCGATTGTTATCAGCTTCTTCGGCAAGGCAATCGGCGTAATCGAAACCGTTCCGAACTGCGTGCTCGGCGGCGCGTGCATCGTGCTGTACGGCATGATTGCCTCGGTCGGCCTGCGCACGCTCGTTTCCCACCAGGTTGACTTTACGAAAAACCGCAACCTGTGTATTGCGGCCGTTATGCTCGTGCTCTCCATGGGCGGCGCGGTAATCGGCGGCAATGGTTTCAGCCTGAGCGGAATTGGCTTGGGTATCATCGCCGGCATTATCCTCAACCTCATTCTTCCCGAGGCAAAAAAGCAGAAGCACGGTGAGGGAATCGTCCCGCCCAGCAGCGCAGACGTCATTCCCGATACGGAAGAATAAAAAGGGTTGACAAAATAAATAACCGCACATATAATAAATAAAACACAGACGAAGGCTTTCTTTGTCGGGCCGGATTTTCCGGCAGCGGATGGGTAACACGGCATCCGCGGGACAATATATTATTGTTCCCGCGGGTGCTTTTTAATTTGTCAGGAAAAGGAGACGTTCCCATGGATACGGCACAAGCAAAAAAAATCGCAATGAGAGTCTCTTTTGTCTCAATTGCAGGCAATATTGTTTTATCGGCCGGTAAGCTGATTGCGGGTGTACTTGGCCATTCCAGCGCAATGATTTCCGACGCCGTCCATTCGGCGTCAGACGTGCTGAGCACCATCGTGGTGATGGTAGGTATCAATATATCGAGCAAAAAGGAGGACAACAGCCACCAGTACGGGCATGAGCGCATGGAATGCATCGCCGCGTTTATCCTGGCGGGGCTGCTCTTTGCGACAGGGCTCGGCATCGGTTTTTCCGGCATAGAAAAAATTATGCACGGGGGCGATCTGCAGGCGCCCGGCCTGCTTCCCCTGATTGCCGCCGTCGTTTCGATTATTATAAAAGAAGCGATGTACTGGTACACGGTACTCGCCGCGAAAAAAATCAATTCCGCGTCCTTAAAAGCGGACGCCTGGCACCACCGCAGCGACGCGCTCTCGTCTGTGGGAAGCTTTGTCGGCATACTGGGCGCGCGTATGGGCTTTCCTATCCTGGACCCGATAGCAAGCGTCTTGATTTGCCTGATGATTATCAAGGTATCTTACGATATTGTACGCGACGCCATCGACAAGCTCGTGGATAAATCGTGCGACGATGAAACAATCCGCCGGATGCAGACGGTCATAATGGAGCAGGAGGGCGTAATGGGCGTAGACCTGCTCAAAACTCGATTGTTCGGCGCGAAAATTTATGTAGACGTAGAAATCTGCGCGGACGGAAACCAAACGCTTATCAAAGCGCACGAAATCGCGGAAAACGTCCATCAGGCTCTCGAGCACGGTTTTCCCGACGTCAAGCACTGCATGGTGCATGTAAATCCAAAGCAGGACGAACCGGACGCAGCGCCGAAACAACAAAATAAAGGCTAAAAGCCATGGAATATTCATATGGGAAAAGAATTATCTGAAATGACATTGCAGGAATTGTGGGAGTTGTTCCCGATATTCCTGACTGAGCATAAAGCGTATTGGCATATGTGGTATGAGCAAGAGCGTTCATGGCTCCAAAACGTACTGCCCATGAGCAGTATTAAACGTATCATTCATATTGGAAGCACTGCAATCAATGGTATTTGGGCGAAGCCGGTTATCGATATTCTGGCTGAGGTAAAGCCGGGGCATGATTTAAAAGAAATTGGCAATTCGGTTCAAGCCGCGGGTTATGTTATCATGAGCAGTGATGACAAGAGGATATCGCTTAACAAGGGGTATACGCCCTCGGGCTTTGCTGAAAAAGTATTTCATTTGCATGTGAGATACCAAAACGACAACGACGAGCTGTATTTCAGGGATTACTTAAACGAAAGCCCGGACACAGCCCGCCAATACGAAGAATTAAAGCTCCGTCTGTGGCCTGAGTACGAGCATGACCGGGATGGATATACAAGCGGCAAGACCGATTTTATAAAGCGGTACACGGCGGAAGCTGTATTATTGTTCGGCAGCAGGTACCGCTGATACCTTGCCGAAGGCCCAGCCATAAGCTTGCGATATAGAAGGCCCGCGGCAAAATATGCCGCGGGCCTTTTTTAGAAAGAAAAACGTGGATGGATTTTCTTTTTATTTAGTACATTATAAAATTGCTCAGGGTGTGTAAACATCCCAGGAACCGCTCCATTTTCCGCCGGAAGACGTAAGGTTCGTATACAGATTCTTGCCGGACTCTGTGGCTACGTCTCCGGTTTGATAATTATCTGTCGTCCAACCTTCCTGGGCTACAAACAGGAAGCCCTTTACGCCGGGGCTCGGAGTCTCTGTAAAGGTATATTTGTATATGTCATCCGTCACCTTTTCCATTGCGACAAATTCATTTCCAAGACCGAAGGACCAGCCATAAATATAAACCGTATCCCACTGTGTCGCGCTGTTATCGAAGTAAATCGTATTGACTCCCTCTTCGTGAATCAGCTCGTCATAGAGCCTCCATTCGCCAGCGCTGTCCGCCGTTACCAGGAAGCAGTCATTCTCGCCCCTTGCCGGCAGGCTCGTCCATTTATTGGGCATCTGCTCAACGGGAAGGTCGATGCTGAAGGTGGTTTCATCAATATCGAAGTTACTTCTGTAGAAAGCGATATTCTGCCATGTGTCTGCGACCGTTGCGGAGAAATAGGTGTTGTCGTCATTAATCGTCATCAGCACGACTTCCTGCGTATCGACGTTGTAAGCCCAAAGCTTGCAGCCGTCTTTCGTAATCCAGTTCACCGCATTGCTGACATAGAGCGTCATCTGGTCTTCGGGAGGATTGGTTCCCTCGGAGGAGGGCTCTGTCGCGTCGGAAGACGGCTCCGTCGCATCCGAGGAAGGCTCAGTCGGGATGATGGGATTGTTATAATCGGGAATGTCCTCTTCCGCGACCACCTGCTTCTCACCAATCGGATATTCGACAGCCATGAGCGCCTTATACTTCTGGATATTGAGAACGTCCGCGACCTCTACCTTCTCATTCGCGTCAATATCGGCCGCCAGAAGCGCTTTGTTCGTAAGCTCGAGCTTTTTGCTCAGCCAGTTTTGAATCTTTAAAACGTCCGCGATATTGACGGCGGCGTCTCCATCGGCATCCCCCAGTATGTATTCATAAGAACCTGTCGGGCTTTCTGTAGGCGTCTCAGCGGACGCCGTCGCCGGAGCGACACACAAAATTGCAATGAGCATTGCGATGGACAACAAAATACTGATTGTCCTTTTTCTGATATTTTTCTTCAACACAAACTACCTCCTTGATAAGCTGTTTCAGCATATACCATTTTTTTGAGAGAATCCATCCACATCAAATTATCTGCCGGGCGCCCAATTGCTTTAGCAGGCTTGGGAGATAACGAAAATCATCGCGCCCCTCAGCCATTCTCTTTGTTATCCGTTTGGAAGCAAGCCTCACGTCATACGCCAAGGCTAAAATGCCGCCGCCGAACGGTATGACCGAACATTCCACCTCCGTTCATCATGATTATAAAGTCTTTGTTTAGTTGTAAATAAGCTTATGATAATCAAGCGCAAAGCCCGATAATGATGTGTCTAAGATTTATGCGGCAACAAATTACAGATTCAAAATAAAATTATTAATTGCCATTCCAAAATGCGGCAATATATAAAAAGCCGCTCATAACAAATTAACTATACCATACTTTTACTTAAAAGACAAATACTTTTCTTAGATTTTGCTCATATTTTGTCGAAAAAGAGAAAAACAAGGTAACAATTGAGTAAAACCGCACAAAAAATTTCATTTAAATTGCTGATTA
Organism: uncultured Oscillospiraceae bacterium; assembly: GCA_900540865.1. Lineage (GTDB taxonomy): Bacteria > Bacillota > Clostridia > Oscillospirales > Acutalibacteraceae > Scatavimonas. Next base: position 56,772 of record UQHH01000007.1, on the reverse strand, counting down.
AAACCATATATTCTCTAAATACATAATCAAAAATACGCAAGGATATTGTGTAATATCTGCACAATTTATCTGTTTAAAATTTATGTATTTTACGCATAGAAAAAAACGGGCGTTAGCCGCCCGTTTCCGCTGAATTATTTTGTAGTATAAAGCCAGAGTCATTTAAAGCTTTAGTTTCACATGCTTTTCCAGCTTTAGTACGTCCATCATTTTTAAAAAACCGAGGAACAGCAGGATGGATACGCCCGCGAGCACAAGAAAAGCCGCCATAACCTTCCAATCGAACGGATTGACCGAAAAAATATCCCGGAACACCGTAAGCCCCAAAACCGTGCCGCCGGTACATACCGCGAAGAGCGCCGTGCGAATTGCGTTGAAGGGGATACTGATTTTAAACAGCAGCATCAGCCCCGTAAAGCCTGTAAGCAAAACGGCAATGGTCGAGCTTTGCAGATGATTGAGGCCGAACACGTATGTGGCAATCATAATAAAAACGATGTTGAGTATGACCGTGAGCGCCGCGGGGATAGACTTGGATATGACATTGATAAAAAAGTTGCCCCTAATACGGTCGCTGTTCGGCTCAAGCGCCAGAACGAACGACGGCAGTCCGATGGTAAACGCGCTCAAGAGCGTCATTTGAATCGGCTCAAACGGATATTTGAAATCGAGAAATACGAACAGTATCGCTAAAATAGAGGAATAAATCGTTTTGACCAGGAACAGGGACGCGCTGCGCTGGATGTTGTTGATGGAACGCCTGCCCTCCGCGACGACCTTCGGCATAGCTGAAAAATCAGAGTTGAGCAGGACAAGCTGGGAAACATTGCGCGCGGCGTCTGTGCCGCTTGCCATCGCCACCGAACAGTCGGCCTCCTTGAGCGCGAGCACGTCGTTTACGCCGTCGCCCGTCATGGCGACCGTATGGCCCGCCTCCTTGAGCGCGCAGATTAAATCCTTTTTCTGGGTTGGCGTGACGCGCCCAAAAATGGAATATTCCTCCGCCGCCGCCTTTATCTCCTCCGGTGTTTTCAGCGTGGTTGCGTCTACAAAATTATCGTAATTTTTAAGGCCCGCTTCCTTTGCGATGCCGGAAACGGTCTGAACGTTGTCGCCGGAAATTATCTTGAGCTCCACGCCCTGTTTTTCAAAATAATCGAGCGTCTTTTTTGCATCCTTGCGAATGACGTCTTTAATGACAAGAAGCGCCATCGGAATGAGGCCGTCCGGCAGCCCGCCGTTTTCATGAAACCCGTTCTCCGCATGTGCAAGCACCAGCACACGGTAGCCGGCGGAATATTCGGCAAGGCCCGCTTTTACCTCTGCGGGAATATCCCGGAATATAAATTCAGCCGCTCCTATGACATAAGCGCCCTGTTTACCAAAAGCTGCGCCGGACCACTTTTTGTCAGAGGAAAACGGTACGGTTTCCGTCGCTTTTAATTCTGATTCCGTTTGATACTTCCCCTTGATTGCTTCAAAGGTCGGGTTATTGTCTTCAAGGGCGGAGGTAAGCGCTTGAAGCGCCCTGTCGGCCTCTTCCCTGCCGCTTTCCCCGACGGGAAGTACTTCCTTGAGCTCCATACGGCCTTCGGTGATGGTCCCTGTTTTATCGAGGCACAGCACGTCTACGCGCGCGAGCGTTTCAATACAGTAAAGCTCCTGAACAAGCACCTTATGCCTGGCCAGGCGGATGATTCCGACGGCAAGCACCGTACTGGTCAGAAGGATAAGGCCTTCCGGAATCATGCCGATTACGGCCGCGACCGTATTAACGACGACGCTTTGGAAGTTCGTTCCCGCAATATCGAGCTGGTTGAAAAAGAGGAGCGCCGCAACCGGGATAATCGCGATGGAAATGATTTTAATGATTTTATTGAGTGTGCGCATGATTTCCGAGTTGACCTTTTTGATATACTTCGCCCCGCTGAAAACGGTAGAGGCATAGTTGTCGTCGCCCACATGCTCGGCACACGCCCTGCATTTTCCGCTTACAAGGAAGCTGCCGGACAAAAGCGTGTCGCCCGGCTTTTTATGTATGGCGTCAGATTCACCCGTCAAAAGCGATTCGTTGACGTCGCACGCGCCCTCGAGCACAATACAGTCGGTTGGGACCTGGTTGCCGTTTTGCAGTTCCAGCACGTCGTCCAGGACGATTTCGTTTACGTCCACTTCCCTGACGCAGCCGTTGCGTATTGCCTTTACCTTGGAAGCGGAAATGATGGAAAGCCTGTCGACCGTATGCTTTGCCCGCACCTCCTGAAAAATACCGATGGCAATGTTGCAGAGCACCACGCCCATAAAAAGCATGTTCTTGTAGGAGCCGACGTAAAGTACGGCGGCCGCAAGCAGGATATTGATAAGATTGAAAAGCGTAAACACGTTGTCGCGTACAATCCTGCCGTATGATTTTGTGGGCAGTGTGCTTTCCTTATTATAATGCCCCGCGTTCAGGCGTTCGTTTACCTGCAGGTCGTTCAGCCCGGTTTTTGGGTCGGGCTTTACCCGTATGATTTTGTTTTTTTCGTTTTTTCCTTCCATATGCCTCTCCCAATCGATTGTCATAATTAAAGAACCGTTAAAAATAGTAACACAGACGGCCAGGATTTACAATCGTGTTTTCCGCCTGTTTTTTTGAATTAATTGTATTAATTCAAGTAGTACAATAAGAAATATACCATATCTATATGCGAATTGCAAGAAAAGATTCATAAAATTTTGCGTCCCCGCGTTTTTCTTTTTAAAACGCGGGGACAGAATATGCCGCAGCAAAAAATTTGTGATTGTTATCATGTTAAAAACAGAGAACCGCGCTTATAAAACAGCAATTTTTGTAAAAAAATAAAAAAGCAGGGAAAAATCGCGGCTTGAGCGGCTCACAGCAAAAGCCGCTTCCATAAATCCGTCTGCCGATTCTCTTTTCCAATCTAAACAAGGTGTCAGCGTGGAAAAGTAATAGAGCAACGGAAAAGGAGGTGTTGGTTTTGAAAAAATTTGTTAAAATATTTACCGTTGCTCTTACAACCGCGTGCCTGCTCTTATTTGGCGCGGGCGCCGCGTTTTCCGCCTATTTTCCGGACGATTTCCGGGTGACGGATTTACAGAATATGAAAAGCCCGCAATTCCCGGGCGTATCTCTCCAGGCCGCGCCGTCAAGCGGCACGGTAGCGGCAAGCCATACGTCCGGGCAAAACAGCCGCGAGGTGGAAGGAAAGCTGATGCTCGGCGGTATTTTTCCGATTAAGGACGTAACGCTCAAGGTGAGCGAAGACGTGAAGGTCGTCCCCTGCGGAACGCCATTCGGCGTAAAGATGTTTACGCAGGGCGTCATGGTCGTCAAAACGGACGACATTACCGTAAACGGAAAAAGCTGCTGTCCCGCAAAGGAAGGCGGGATTGAGGTCGGCGACGTTATATTAAAGGTTAACAACCGCTCTGTATCCGGCAATGAAGACCTCATAGAAATCGTAGAGCAAAGCAAGGGCAAAAAAATTGCTTTTGAGGTCATGCGCGGAACAGAAAAATTCAACCTGTACGTTTCCCCTGTTGAAACGAACGAGGAAGGCGATTTCAAAATTGGCCTTTGGGTTCGCGACAGCTCCGCGGGAATCGGTACAGTCACGTTCTATATTCCCCAGTCCGGCGCGTTCGGAGCGCTCGGCCATGGAATATGCGACGTGGATACAGGCGAACTGCTGACGCTCGCCGAGGGCGACATCGTCAGCGCAACGCTTGACAGCATTACGAGGGCTGTCAAGGGTACGCCAGGCTCCCTAAATGGACACTTCGACAACAGCACGGCAATCGGCACGCTGATTGCAAACGATGAAACAGGCGTATACGGCTATATGGACAGCGCCCCCTCCGGGCACGGGGAAATTCCAGTCGCCTCCAAGCAGGAGGTCAAAACGGGCAGGGCGCAAATCATCACGACCGTAACGGGCGGCCAGCCAAAATATTACGACATTGAAATTGAAAGTATCGATTACAACAAGGACGCCGTTTCAAAAAATATGGTTATCAAAATTACGGATGAAGAGCTCCTTGATAAAACGGGAGGCATCGTCCAGGGTATGAGCGGCAGCCCGATTATTCAAAACGGCAAGCTTGCCGGCGCGGTCACGCATGTGTTCGTTAACGACCCCGACAAGGGCTACGGCATCTTTGCAGAGAATATGCTGGCGGATTTTGCCGAAGCAGACGCGAAAACAGAGAATCCTGCCGCCTAATTTTGGCTTACAAAAATATTTTCCCCTTTTTTGAAAAAAAGTTGCTGTAAACACTTGCTTAATTTACCAAAATATGGTAATATAAGACCGTCAAATAAACAACTTGGGGGAGAAACTATGGAAAACCAGATTAAAGCACTAATTACAGAAGATCCTGCCGATTTTAGTCGGGACCAGTACGACGCTTTCGCGCATTATGGTATAGATGTACAAGTCTGTTCAAAAGACGGCATCGAGCTTCTGGAAAAAATCGACGCACAAAAACCCGATATCGTTTTGCTCGACCTGTTTATGACCAGGATCGACGGCATCGGCGTGCTGAATTCCATGTCGAATACGGCAAAGGAGGGCAAGCCTATGTTTGTTATCCTTTCCGCTTACGACAGTCCGGCGCTCGAACGTGAAATCATGTCGGCCGGCGCCTCTTATTTTGTTTTGAGGCCCTTCGACGCGTCTGAGCTTGCGCAGAATATCGTCCGGCTGGTGAATAATAAAAACAGCCAGTCAATGGGCCTGCCGGCGCAGGGCAAAACAGAAAAACAAGGAATTTCGCTGGAAGTGACGGTTACGGAAATTCTCCATCAAATCGGCGTACCGGCGCACATTAAGGGTTATCATTATTTAAGGGACTCTATTATTATGTCCGTCGAAAAGCCGGAAATCATCAACGCAGTGACAAAACAGCTCTATCCTTCCGTTGCGAAAAAATATGAGACAACCTCCTCCAGGGTAGAACGGGCAATCCGCCACGCAATTGAGGTCGCCTGGGACAGGGGCGATGTGGATGTATTAAACTCCTATTTTGGTTATACTATTCACAACGGCAGAGGAAAGCCCACGAACAGCGAATTCATTGCTATGATTTCAGACAAATTAAGATTACAGATGAAAAACGCAGGATAGCTTTATTCTACTAGTTTTCCAGTCCTCCGCCCTTCGGGACGGAGGATTTTTTATTGGTTGTTGCAATCGCAACATTCAATTTGACATTTTCCTGAAAATGGAATACGATACCCTTGAAAATAAGCGGAGGTGACGCCTTTGAAAAAGAAATTCGATGTAACCGGTATGACCTGTTCCTCCTGCGTGGCACACGTGGAAAAGGCCGTTTCAAAGCTTGGCGGCGTAAAAGGCGTGGAAGTCAGCCTGATGACGAACAGCATGAACGTCGTCTATGATGAAAGCGCAGTTTCGCCTGACGATATTGTTACCGCCGTTTCCGGCGCGGGCTACAACGCGAAGATAAACGAAAGCGGGAAAACGCTCAAATCGCCGAAGGATATATCGGCAGATGAAAGCAGAAAGCTGAAATGGCGGCTCATACTGTCTATTATATTTTTAATTCCGCTGTTTACGATTTCGATGGGTCATATGGTTGGAGTAGATATATTTGGAGACAACTATATCGGCTTTTCTCTCACCCAGCTTCTGCTTACCATTCCAATTATTGTTATTAATTTTAAATATTTTACAGTGGGCTTCAAGTCGCTCTTTAAAGGAAGCCCGAATATGGACACGCTCATCGCCGTGGGCAGCGCGGCAGCCTTTCTATACGGCGTGTTCAATACCGTCATGATTTTAACCGCGGCCGATACGCACGCGGCGCACGGCTATGCGATGGATTTATATTTTGAGTCAGCCGGCATGATTTTGACGCTCATTACCGTCGGAAAATTTTTGGAAACGCGTTCCAAGGGCAAAACGTCTGAGGCAATCAGCAAGCTCATAGAGCTTGCCCCCAAGACCGCCATAATTGAAGAAGACGGGCGGGAACGGGAAATCCCGGCCGAGGATATTAAAGAAGGGGATATTGTCGTCGTGCGCTCCGGCAGCTCCGTCCCTGTAGACGGCGTGGTTATATATGGCACGGCAGCTATCGATGAGGCGGCCATCACGGGTGAGAGTATCCCCGTCGATAAAAAAGAGGGCGACAAGGTCATCAGCGCAACGGGCGTTACCTCCGGTTTTATCAAGGTAAAGGCTTTGAAGGTCGGCGCGGATACAACGCTTTCCAATATCATCCGGCTTGTCGACGAGGCGGCCTCCTCGAAAGCGCCGATTGCGCGGCTGGCGGATAAAATCGCGGGTATTTTTGTTCCGGTCGTCATGTGCATTGCCGCGGTGGTTATCGTAGTCTGGCTGCTGCTCGGCCATACGGTCGGGTTTGCGTTGTCCGCCGGAATCGCCGTGCTCGTCATCAGCTGCCCATGCGCGCTGGGCCTTGCCACCCCGACGGCCGTTATGGTCGGTACCGGCAAGGGCGCGCAGTACGGTATTTTGATAAAGTCGGCAGAGGCGCTTGAGACGGCGCACGGCATCAATACCGTGGTGCTCGATAAAACCGGTACGATTACGGAAGGAAAGCCGCGCGTGACGGACATCTCCCCTCTGTCCGGCGCGTCGAAGGAGCGTTTGCTCGAGGTCGCGGGCTCGCTTGAAAGGCCGTCGGACCATCCAATTGCGGGCGCCATTAATGAATACGTAAGCGAAAACAAGCTGGAAATACAAAACGCGCGCGATTTCCGCGACCATACGGGAAAGGGAATCGAGGCCAAAATAGAAGGCAAAACGTATTTTGCCGGAAACCGCCGTTTGATGGAGGAGCTCAAAATCGATTTGAGCACGGCGCTTGAAAAAGCGGACGCTTACGCACAGAATGGGAAAACCTCGTTGTTTTTCGCGGATAAAGAACGGGCGCTCGGCATTATCGCCGTGGCGGACACGGTAAAGCCCACCAGCCGCGAGGCAATTGCCCAGTTTGAAGAGCTCGGCATCGATACGGTTGTATTGACTGGCGACAACAAAACGACCGCAAACGCGATTGCAAAGCAGCTTGGCATTCGTAATATTATTGCCGAGGTTCTCCCCCACCAAAAGGAAATGGTGGTAAGCGCGCTTAGAAAGCACGGCAGGAAGGTCGCAATGGTCGGAGACGGCATCAACGACGCCCCGGCGCTTGCAAGCGCCGATGTAGGCATAGCAATCGGCGCGGGCACCGACATTGCGATTGAGTCTGCCGATATTGTCCTGATGAAAAGCGATTTGCGAGACGGCGCGACGGCAATCACGCTGAGCAAGGCCGTTCTGCGCAATATCAAGGAAAACCTGTTTTGGGCGTTTATTTATAATGTGCTTGGAATCCCGGTTGCCGCGGGCGTGTTTTTCGGCGTATTCGGCTGGCTGTTGAATCCGATGTTTGCCGCCGCCGCGATGAGCCTGAGCTCCGTCTGCGTTGTGACGAACGCGCTGCGGCTCTTCCGGTTCCGGCCCGATAAGCACAAAAAAAGCCGCGCAAAGCGCTTAAATTCTACAGAAATCCATGATATAATCAAAACAATCGATTTGGAAACGGAGGAAACAAAGATGGCCACAAAAACGTATATTATAGAAGGCATGTCCTGCGGGCATTGCAGCAGCCGGGTGGAGCAGGCCTTGAACGCGCTCGACGGAATTACGGCGACGGTAGACCTCGACAGTAAAATGGCGACGGTTCATTCAAACGGCTATTTCGACGACGAGGCGGTTATCCGCGCGGTAACGGACGCGGGCTATTCCGTCAAGGCGGACCAGGTTTAAAAACAGAAGAGAGTATAAAAGGCGCTTCATTTTATAATGAAGCGCCTTTTTCTATCCGGTCAAAATTTTTTACCTGTTTTTCAGCCAATCCTCTTTTGTCAGGCAGGTGACGTGCTCTGTACGGACGTCACCCATCAGCGGCAATTCGACGTCCTTATTTGTGTGATGGTAACGAAAGCCGCACTTCTCCTGAACGCGGCGTGATTTGTCATTCCCTTCAAAATATCCGCACCAAATTTTTGTCAAGCGCAGGTTTTCAAAGCCATATTTGATAATCGCCCTGACCGCTTCGGGAATCAGCCCGCGCCCCCAATATGGAACTCCGAGCCAGTAGCCGATTTCCCCTTCGTCACACCCAATGTCGAGATTGCTCTGTTTACCGACCATCAGCCCGATACTCCCGACGGGTTTTCCCGTGTCTTTCAGCACGACCGCGTAGGTTTCGGGCGCGGAAAGCACGCCCTTGATGATTTCACGGCTGTTTTCTGCGCTTGTATGGGGCGGCCAGCCCGCAATCGGCCCTACAAGAGGATCTTTCGCGTATTCATATAAATCCTCTGCGTCGCTTTCACGCCAGTGGCGCAGGATAAGGCGCTGTGTTTCGTGGTTCAATCCATTCACCTCATATCTTCCCAATAAGCCGGTAAAATGCCTGTCAAAAAACTTGAATCCGCATGGGTCTAACGTTAAGGCCCGCCAGCCTGTTTAAACCTTGCCGCTCCCCACCAATCGGGCAGCAGCTCTTTGAGCAGAGCCGTTCTTTTTGTATCGTAATCCTGCAAAATCTCGATGCCGCCGCTGTCTTTATCAAGCTGCATCATGAATTCTCTGCATGCACCGCAGGGAGAACCAACCGAGCCGTCCGGCAAAACAGCCACAATCTTGTCTATCTGGTATTCTCCGTTTGTAATCATATTTGCTATTGCGCTGCGTTCCGCGCACATTCCCAAGGTTGACGCGGTATCTATGCAAACACCCAAATAAATATTGCCTGACTTTGTCAAAATCGCGGCGGCCACACCGCCCGCTTCAATAAAAGGCGATATGCTTCTGCCGCTTTGTACCTTTTTCGCTTCGCTGTAAAGCTTATCCCAAATATCCATTTTACCCCTCCTAATTAACACTGCCGCATTACAGAAGCTGCTCCTGTGCTAAAAACGGGAAACGGCTTACATCGGCTTTAGGTTTTTATTGAGCCGTTCCACCATCCATGCTAAGCGTTTTGTACGTCCCGCGTCTGTCTTTGCGTCGAGATATGCCTTCGTATATGTTTTCTTGATGGAGGGCGGCATAGCCATAAAATTCGTATAAGCGGGTTCATATCCTTCAAGCAGCTTCGATAAAGCCGTTATTTGCTCCTCCGTCACTGCCGGAGGCTTTTTGGCGTTCCATTGCCCGTTTTTCTTGGCTTCCTCTATTTTCATCCTGCCGTAAGCGGTCATTTCACCCTGCTGTTCCAGTTTTTCAGCCAGCGCTTTATTTTTTTCAGACCACTTGCTGTTTTCCCTGCGCATGGAGAAGTATTTTTTATAGGTTTTATCATCGATGCTTTGCATTTGGCCGTCTATCCATCCAAAACAAAGGGCTTCTTCCAGTGCTTCGCCTGCTTTCACTGTTTTCGGGCCGCCCGCCTTTCCAAACAACAGCCAAACACCCTCGCTCGACCGGCAGTTTTCAGAAAGCCAATTCCTAAATTCCGCCCGATTGGAAAATTTCATAAGTTCACTCATAGGTAACAGCTCCTTTCGTCCCCAGCTTCAAAGGCATACTTCATTCAACGGACTATTTTATGCTAACTATAACGTTAACTGCTTGTTTTTGATTTCTTGCATTATTTGTTTTCTGATTTTTATATTCCTGTAAAGGTATGGTACGCCCGGTACCAAAACCGCAGCCTGTACGCAAGAGAAAGCAGCCAGCCAGCCAATGCTTTGAGACGCGGCAGACGAAATTATGCCCCAAACCAGAAGCGCGGTTGCGGCAGCCGCGGGAAACGCATATTTTATAATGCTGCCGATGAAGCAAAGCGTTATATCACCCATATTAGGCGTGTAAGCGGTTTCCTGCTTCAAAACGGCGCAGTTGGAACGAAGCAGGATGTCCGGAAGAGGAAGCTTTTTCGTCTTGCGGTCGTAGCCCTCGTTTTTGAGCCGGATTTCAAACAGCGCCTCTTCCTTAGGCGCGGGATTGAACGTAATTTTCTTTGTTGTATGAAAAGCAACGGCCCTTTGGGACCAGTGCGCCTGGTCGAGCGTAAAAAAGAATAAAACGGACAAAATAAATTCCCTTAAATAAAACAATACCCATTTGAGCGGCGTCATCTTTCCCTGCGTAAAATGGCGGATTTCTACATAATGAACCGCGGCCGGAGCGCATTCAAAGCAAACCTCCGGCGAGTCTTTCTCTATAAATTTGGTTTTGCCGCCAAACGCGACGGCATAATATCCCCTGTTGCTGTCATCCATTTCTGAACGAATTTTTAAAATCATAGCTGTGAATCCCTCTCATAAGTTTCCAAAAATGTATGAACCGGCTCGTCCTCCCCTTCCTTGTACCCGATTACCGTCGAAAGGTTTATGTGGTGCACGCTGCTGAAGATGTTCCTGTCGATATAGCCGCTGCGCTTTCTTAAATCGGCAAGCAACTGCTTGATTTCCGCGCGCTTGGAATGCTCCATGTCCGCTCCGTTGGAAAGATTTTCTGTAAACCGGCAGGCACAACGAATAAATTCCAGGCTGTTATAGCGCGCCCATGAAATAATATCCTGCTCCCGCACCAGGTACAGCGGGCGTACCAGCTCCATTCCCTCAAAATTCGTGCTGTGGAGCTTGGGCATCATCGTTTTGATTTCCCCGCCGTACAGCATGCTCATCAGTATGGTTTCAATCACATCGTCAAAGTGATGCCCGAGCGCAATTTTATTGCAGCCCGCTTCCTTCGCCGCGCGGTACAGATGGCCCCGTCGCATACGGGCGCAGAGATAACAGGGCGAGCCTTCCCCCCATTTGACCACACGGAAAATATTGGTGTCGAAGATTTCAATTGGAATTCGCAGCAGCGACGCGTTTTCGATAATTCTCTTTCTGTTTTCCCCGTTATAGCCCGGGTCCATCACGATATATTTTACTGAAAACGGGAATTCGCTGTACTTTTGCAGCCGCTGCATACATTTGGCGAGCAGCATGGAATCCTTCCCGCCGGAGATGCAGACCGCAATGCAGTCGCCCTCCTCAATCAGCCTGTAATCCTTGACGCCGCCGATAAAACGGTTCCAAATCGTCTTTTTATATTTTTTTACAATGCTTTGTTCCGCCTGTTCATATCGTTCCAAGATTGTCACACCCTAATGTTTTCCGCATAAAATAAGACCGTAGCTGTTTTTCATGTGTTTTCAAGCAGCGCACCTCAAGACGCTGCTATAACCCGCTGAAAGGATGACCGAATATGGCAGAGCATTACCCGTTTACACTCACCCCGCTTCCGTATGCGTATAACGCGCTGGAGCCTTATCTGTCCGAAGCGGAAGTATACGCGCATCATACGCAGTGCCAGCAGAATTATGTCAACCTGCTCAACGAAACGCTTTCCTATTACCCGCAGTTCCAGGACTGGAGCTTAAAGGCGCTCGTCGTATATGCCGATACGTTTCCGAAGGAAATCCGCACCGATATAAAAAATTACGCCGGAGGCGTATTCAACCATGAGCTTTATTTTAGCAGTATGAGTGAAAAAAGAGGTACGAAGCCGAGCGGCTCCCTGCTGCGGGAAATCAACGCTACATACGGCTCGTTCAGCAATTTTGAATCCCTGCTGAAATCGTATGCGCTCGCAATTTTCGGCTCAGGCAATACCTGGGTTTTATTCAACGCAGCCTGCAAGCTGCAGACGATTAACTCACCGAACCAGGATACCCCGCCGCTTTCCATTTTAAACCCGCTGCTGATTTGCGACGTGTGGGAGCACGCTTATTTCCGCGAATACCGGTTTGACCGGGAAAAGTACATCGATAATTGGCTCAAGCTAATCGACTGGACTATCATTTCCGCAAGATACCCCTGCCAGTAACGGCAAAGCCGTATCATGCATGGGCGCTTTTTTCCTCGAACAGCATGACGAGCGCCTTGCCGTCATGGAATTCGATACACGCCGTATCGCTTGTAACCACATTGCTGATGCCCAGCGGAAATGAAGATAAAATCTCCTGATGCGATAGCTCATACTCAAAGCCGTGGTGCGTAACGGTGCAGCTTTCACAGCCATATGGAAAAATAGAAAGCGTTTGTCCACTTTTGCCGCGGTAGGCGCACGTTTCCCCTGCTGTAAAGCATATCTGCACGCGGCTGTCGGAAATTACGCCGCGCGCGCCGTTTTTATACAGAAATTCGAGCACGCTGAAATTTGCAAACGTATGGTCGACGCGCCCGCCAAGCGCCCCGAGCAGGAGGAATTCACGGAATCCCCTTTTCAGTCCTTCCTTTACGGCGAATACCGTATCGGTATCGTCCTTATGTACGGGAAGCGTAATCAGCGGAAGCGCCGTCTCCGGTTTTTCGGCGGAATCGAAATCGCCCACGATTAAATCAGGCGCGACGCCTGCTTTGAACGCGGCTTCGTAACCTGCGTCCGCGCAGATGACGAAGTCGCTTTCTTTTATGCTTTGCCGGATAAAGCTGATTTCCGGCTCGGGAGCCGCGGCAATCACGACGCATCTGTCCTTCATTTCAATTCCCACTCCCTGATGTCTTTGACTTCCTCATACATGGCGACATAGCTTGCAAAGCGCGACGGATGGATTTTTCCGTCCTCCAGCGCTTTCCTGATGGCGCAGCCCTTTTCTTTGACGTGCGCGCAGGAGGTAAACTGGCATTCCCCCAGATAATCGCTGAATTCCGGAAAGCAGTACGGCAGGTCTTCTTTTTTAATCAGCTCATACCGCTGCATATCAACGGAGGAAAAGCCCGGCGTATCGGCTACATAGCCGCCGTCCGTCGGGAACAGCTCGACCGTCCTTGTGGTATGCCTGCCTCTTCCGAGCTTTTGGCTGGTGTGGGAGGTCTCAAGCGCCAGGTGTGGAAACACGCTGTTTAAAAGCGTTGATTTCCCCACTCCGGAATTCCCTGTAAAAGCGGCGACACAGCCGGTCAGAAGCGACTTGATTTCTCCGGCGCCGGAATTGTCCTCCGCGGAAAAGCACACGGTTCGAATACCCGCTGTGTCGTAAATTTCTTTCAGGTTACCGCCGTTTTCCAAATCGGTTTTTGAGACTACGATTACCGGCTCAATATCCTTGCTGACAGCCGCCGCCGTCATTTTATCGATAACGAGCATATTTGGCGATGGGTCGCAGACCGACGCCACGATAAACAGCCGGTCAAGGTTTGCGACCGCAGGGCGGACTAGGCGGTTTTTCCTGGGAAGGATAGCGTCCACCGTACCGGCGCCGTCGGGCTGGACCGAAATCTCCACCCGGTCGCCTACGCACGGGGAATCCCCCTGGTTGCGGAAAACGCCCCGCGCTTTACACGCATATACCTGTCCGGCGGCTTCCACATAATAGAAGCCGCCGGTTAATTTTATAATCATTCCGTTTAGTTTTTCCATAATTCCCCTCATTGATAGACCGGCTCTGTCTCCGGATAGGAGGAATCGGGCGGAACCCATTCGGTCGGAGGTTCCGTAGGCGGGTCGGTCGGATACACATAATCGTGTTTCTGGGTGTCAACCTGCTTCGTATCGAAGTTTATGGTATATTCCCGATAGGTGTTTCCGTCGATGTCCACCACAACGTTTGCGGTGCCGGAGCCCTTTACCTCAATGGTATAGATGCTGTTATATTTGGGGACTACATATTTTGAATACGTCTCATCGACAACGCCGTTGACCGTTACACGCAGGTAAACAGTGTCTTCCACATCGGTCGGCAGGTCTACATAAACAGCTATAGTAGATTCGCGCTCAATTCCCTGCGCAACGATCAGCTTAACGGTCGAGCCTGCCTCAAGCTCCGCGTCGTAAAGCGGGCTTTGGCCGATAACGGTGTCCTTCGGTTTGTCGGCCTCTGCATTGTACTCAAAATCTACGACAAAGCCGTATTCCGATTCAAGCGTATATTTCGCGTCATCGAGCGATTTACCCAATACGTTTGGAACCTTAACCATGGTCGCGTCCTTTTGTTTGCTCACAAAGATTTTGACGGTGGAGCCAACCTCTACCTCTGCCCCTGCCTTGGGGGAGGTATCGCGCACCATGCCCTCGCTGGTGCTTTCGTCGAGCACATATATGATTTCCGCTTTCAGGTTTTTCTGTTCAAGCAGCTGCTTTGCGGTATCTTCCCCTTTTTCGTTGACATACGGGACAGATACGAGCGTATTGGTGCTGTTGACTGTCAGCGTGATGACAGAGCCTTCCCTAATCGTTTTTTTACTCGGGGCCGGGTCCTGTTTTAAAATCGTGCCGATTGCCTGGTCCGGGTCGAAGGAATTCTGAATGTCCCAGGTGAATTTATATTTTGGGTTATTCTTGACGTCGTCAATATTCATCCCGACAAAATTTGGTATTTCCACCGCGTTTTTTGTGTCCCCGTCGCAAGCCTGGAACAACGCCAGGATTCCGCAGACGATTGCCACGAGCGCAAACGCGATAACAATACCGACTATTACGTTGGTTGCGGGGGATTTCTTTTTCTCCGCTTCCTCCTGATAGTCGTACTGGTCGCCGTAGCGGCTGTCGGAGGGATTTCTGACATCCTTGATGGCGTCCGCGATTTTTGTAGCGTCGCCGCCGCTCATGTAATTGTATTCAAAGCGGATGCTTGGGTTCTGGCGGAACAGCTCGATGTCCTTGAGCATGGCCGCCGCGGACTGGTACCGCATGGCGGAGTCCTTCTGCATGGCCTTAATTGTGATTTCCTCCAGTCCGTCCGGAATGGAAGGGTTGATTTGCTTTGGAGGCCTTGGATTGGACTGAAGCTGCATAATCGCAACGGAAACGGCGTTGTCCGCCTGGAAGGGCAGTACGCCCGTAAGCATTTCGTATAGCATAACGCCGACGGAATAAATATCCGCTTTGCCGTCCGTCACATCGCCGCGCGCCTGCTCGGGCGCGATATAATGAACGGAGCCGATGGCTTTGTCGGTCATGGTACGCGTCTCCATACTGGAGAAACGCGCAATGCCGAAGTCCGTCACCTTAATGGTGCCGTCCTGCAGCAGCATGATATTCTGGGGCTTGATGTCCCTGTGGATGATACCCTTTTCGTGCGCGTGCTGGAGCGCGTGCAGAATCTGCACGGTAAAATGCACCGCTTCCTTCCAGCTGATGTCCTTCTGGTTTTCAATGTATTCCTTGAGCGTAATGCCATCGATGTATTCCATGACGATATATTGAATCATGTCGCCGAAGCTTACGTCGTACACCTTGACGATGTTCGGGTGCGAAAGTACGGCAATTGCCTTCGATTCGTTTTTAAAACGGCGGACGAACTCCTCGCTTGCGGAATATTCATCCTTGAGAATTTTAATTGCGACGACACGGTCGTCGATGGTATCGTACGCGCGGTAAACCATCGCCATACCGCCTACGCCTATCAGCTCGTGTATTTCGTAGCGCCCATCCAATTTTTTTCCTGAATACTTATCCATTTCTCTTCACTCCCATCCTTTAAAAGGTAATGACGGCAACCGTTATGTTGTCGCTGCCGCCCAGCCCTTTCGCGCTTTCGACCAGCGCGTCTGTAAACGCTTCCCCTTCGTTTTCGAGCGAAAGCCTTACAAGCTCCGCGGGCGTAAGATAATTGGAAAGCCCGTCTGAGCACATCAGGAGGATATCTCCCTGCTCGAACGGCGCTTCGATATAGTCCAGATGAATCTGCGGTACAATGCCAAGCGCTCTGGTGATATAGTTCTTATTAGGGTGGACGCGCGCCTGTTCCGGCGTAATCTCCCCTTTTTCCACCATCTCCTGTACGACGGAATGGTCTGTCGTAAGCTGCTTGATTTTGTTGCCGCGTATACTGTACACCCGGCTGTCGCCTGCATGTACGATATGCGCTGCCCCGTCCCTTATGAGCGCAAGCTCAATCGTTGTGCCCATACCGCGCAGGGAAGCGTCTTTTTTCTGCATTTTATAGAGCTTGCTGTTTGCTTTCTGGACGATGGTCGTCAGAAGGTCAACAGTCTGGTCGTCCGTAAGCGTCTCCTTGTAATTCTTCTCAAGCAGTCCGCTCACTGTTTCAACGGCAACCTCGCTTGCGACGTTGCCGCCGTTGGCGCCGCCCATACCGTCGCATACGACGGCCCAGACAGAACGGTCGGGAAATATCCCGCATTTGCATGCGTCCTGATTGGAAGACCTGACAAGGCCGATGTCGCTTTTTAAATATACCTCCAAGCTGTTTCCTCCTTCATTTAGTATTTTTCAAAGAGGGTGGTTTCATCCATTTTCTTTTATATGGCGGCCCTTGAGCTGGCCGCATGAGGCGTTGATGTCCGCGCCGAGCGTTCTGCGCACCGTAGCGGTCACGCCGTTTTTTTCTAAAATATTGCAAAAAGCGACAAGCCTTTCATGCCCGCTTTTTTGATAGGGCGCGCCGGCGGTCGTATTGACCGGGATGAGGTTCACATGGCAGAGCATACCCTTGAGCCTGCCCGCAAGCTCCTGCGCGCACTGCTGGCTGTCGTTGAGGCCGTCAATCATGGCATATTCAAACGTAACGCGGCGGCCTGTTTTTTGCGCGTAATAACGGCAGGCGTTTAAAAGCTCATCAACTGGAAAACGCTTGTTGACCGGCATCGTCTGTGAGCGGAGCGCGTCGTTCGGCGCGTGCAGGGAAACGGAAAGCGTAATCTGCATGCGCCTGTCGGCCAAATCATAAATTTTGTCCGCCAGGCCGCAGGTGGAGAGCGTAATATGGCGCATTCCGATATTGAGGCCTTCTCCGTCTGAAACAAGCTTTAAAAAACGCAGCACGTTTTCGTAATTGTCGAGCGGCTCGCCCATGCCCATGAGCACGACGTTCGATATGCGGATATGGTTGTCCTTTTGCGCCGATTGTATCTGGCAGAGCATTTCGCTTGCGGTCAGGTTCCGCTCAAAGCCGCCCTGCCCCGTAGCGCAGAACGTGCAGCCCATTTTACAGCCTGCCTGCGTGGAAATACACATGGTATAACCGTGGTGGTAGCTCATCAAAACGGCTTCTACAAAGGTTCCATCGTGCAGCCGGTACAAATATTTTATTGTATCATCATAACAAGAAATCAGCTTTTTTTCAATATTTGCAACAGAAATGTAATAAATCTCCTCAAGCTTTTTGCGCGTGTTCTTCGGGATATTGAGCATTTCGTCAAAGCGCTCGACAGATTTCTCATGCAGCCACTGGAATATCTGCTGCGCGCGGTAGGGCTTGAGCCCCAGCGGCGCAAGGGATTCCGCCAATTCCTCCGGCGTCATGGATTTGATGTCCAAAAGCATAGGGGTCACATCCTTTTCATTGCGCTGATAAAGAATCCGTCGGTACCGTTTACATGCGGGAAAAGCGTGAGCTCGTTTTCGTTTTCCTCTATTCCCCTGTTTATTCCCTTCGGAAGAGAAAGCGGCAGGGGCGCAAAGTCCGGATTCCCTGCAAGAAATTGCCTGACGACCCCGCTGTTTTCAGCGGGATTGAGCGTACAGGTCGAGTAGAAAAGGGTTCCGCCCTTTTTGAGATACCGCGCGGAGTTTTCAAGAATCCGGTATTGAAGCTCCGGCAGGGTATCAAGCCCCAAATCCTTTTTATAGCGGATTTCCGGCTTCCGCCTGAGCAGGCCGAGCCCTGAGCACGGAACGTCGCAGAGAATGTAATCGGACGGGACAAGCGGCGCGTTACTGAGGGCGTCGCGCACCGAAGGCTTTACAATACCGATATGGAGCCGCTTTGCCGCCTGCTCCATCAGGGGAATTTTATGTTCATATAAGTCATACGCGTAAATTTCGCCGCGGTTTTCCATATACATCGCGCAGTTCATGCTTTTACCGCCGGGAGCCGCGCAGACATCTGAAAGCACACAGCCGGGCTTTGGAGAAAGCAGCCCGCATAAAAGCTGGGAGGATAGGTCCTGCACCGTAAACAGGCCTTCTATAAACGCCGGCGAGCTTTCAAGCGCCCCCGTGTGCGTAAGGGTCAGCGCGTTTTTCAAAAACGGGACGGGTTCGGACTCGATTCCTTCCGCCAAAAGTTTTTGCGCCAGTTCTTCCCTGTCGCAAAGCAGCGTGTTGACGCGCGCCGTAAGCGGCGGCCTGCCTGAAAGGGAGGAAAGTATGGACAGCGCGGCAGCTTCGCCGTAGGCGCGCTGCCAAAGTTTTATAATTTCCTTAGGACAGGAGTATTTTATGCTGATATGGGACAGCTTATCCTTGCTCTCGTCCGGCAGCGTATATTTGACCTGCGCGCGTGAAACGGCGCGCAAAAGGCCGTTGATAAAGCCGGAAGCGGAAAAGAGCTTTTTATATTTCGCAAGCTTTACCGATTCGTTGACCGCGGCGCTCTGCGGCACCTTGTCCATAAACAAAAGCTGGTAAACGCCCATGCGCAGGATACCCAACACCTCAGGCTGGAGCTTTTTAAGCGGCGTTTTGGAATAAGACGTTATGACATAATCGAGCAGGAGCTTCTGTTCGAGCACACCGTATAGGAGAGCGCCCGCAAGAGAAGCGTCGCGCCCGTCGAGCGCGTACTTCTTTACGGCGGCGTTCAGAGCCAGGTTGGAATAAGCGTCCTCCCGCTCTACCCTAAGCAGCGCCTCGAGCGCCGCCCTTCTTGCCTGCCCCACGTCAGCGGCTGCTGCGCCGGTTGGCAATCGTTAAAAGGCGCAGTAAGCTCATGATAGCGGTGAAGGCCGCTGCAACGTACGTCATAGCGGCGGCTGAAAGCACTTTTTTGGCGCCCGCGTATTCCTCGCCCATGAGCATGTTCGTTTCGTCGATTGTCTGTAAAGCGCGTTTGCTTGCGTTGAACTCGACCGGCAGCGTTACGATGGTGAATAAAACGGACAGCGCGTAAAACAGGATGCCCAGATAAAGCACCCAGTCGTATTGAAGGGGCAAAAACAGCCCGATGATAATCAAAATCCACGAAACCCTGGAGCCGACATTCGCAAGCGGGACGAGCACGCCCCTGATTTTATTGGGCAGATAGCCCTGCGCGTGCTGGACGGCATGGCCCGCCTCATGCGCGGCAATCCCGACGGCCGCGATGGTGGTTGAGCCGTAAACGCTGTCAGACAAACGGATGACGTTCGTGCGCGGGTCGAAGTGGTCGGTCATTTTACCCGCCACGTGTTCAATCTGCACGCCGCTCACGCCATGGGTGGCAAGCACGCGCTGCGCGGCCTGCGCTCCGGTGAGGTTATGCAGGTTTTGTATTTTGGAATATTTGTGAAACGCGGAATTGACGCGAACCTGCGCAATCATCGTAATAATGATAGCGGGCAGGATAAAAACCATATAGGTCCAATCGAACCAATAGAAAAACGGCAAAGCCTCTCACACCTTTCAAATATGCTGCTTTATTAAAAATCAGCCGAACCGCTGGCCCGGCGATATTTTATGTCCCCGCAGGAAATCGGCGGCGTTCATACGCTTCTTTCCTTCCAGCTGTAATTCCAGGATTTCAACCGCGCCGTCTGAGCAGGCGACGGTCAGCGGCTCTATGGAAAGCACGGTACCGGGCTCCCCCGCCATGGCGCTGCATTTCGTTTTATGAATTTTAACCGTCTTGCCATTTAAAACAGAGGAAGCGGAAGGCCACGGGTTAAGCCCCCTGACCTGATTATGCACCTGCAGGCTCGTTTTATTCCAGTCGATTCTGGAAATGGACTTATCGAGCATGGAGGCATAGCAGGAAAGGCTGCCGTCCTGCTTTTCCCTCGGAGCCGTACCGTTTTCGAGAAGCGAAAGCGCGTCCGCAATTAAAGCCGCGCCCATTTGCGCCAGACGGTCGTGCAGGCTGCCCGCAGTTTCGTCCGGGCCGATAGGAGTCGATTCCTTTATGAGCATATCGCCCGTGTCGAGCCCTTCATCCATATACATGACGGTCACGCCCGTTTGCGTTTCCCCTTCTAGGATACAGCGCTGAATGGGCGCCGCGCCGCGGTACTTCGGAAGCAGGGACGCGTGTATGTTGATACAGCCGTACTTTGGCAAATGGATGATTTCCTTCGGCAGGATTTTACCGTAGGCCGCCACGACGATAACGTCAGGCTGAAGCGCCCGGAGTATTTCCAGGGCCGCCCCGTCCTTGAGCGTTTGCGGCTGGTATACGGTAAGGCCACGCGCCAGCGCACAAACCTTGACAGGCGGCGGCGCAAGCTCGTAGCCCCTGCCCTTCGGCTTGTCCGGCTGCGTAAAAACGCCCGCAACCTCGTGCCCCGCCGCAAGGATGCTTTCAAGCGGCAGGACGGCAAAATCCGGCGTTCCCATATATACAACTTTCATTGTATCACTCCTGTGTCACAATTCCATGAAATTTCTGTAAAATCAGCCCTCGAGCTCCTCCGGCTTGAGCATGCGGATGACATGCTGCTTGAAGAGGATTCCATCGAGATGGTCGATTTCGTGGCAGAAAGCCTTTGCGAGCAGGCCCTCGCCGCTCATTTTAAACTCCTTGCCGTTGCGGTCCTGCGCCTTGACCATCACAAACATCGGGCGTTTTGTAATACCCCACTGTCCCGGACAGGACAGGCAGCCCTCGATTTCGCGCTGTTCGCCGCTTTTTTCGATAATTTCGGGGTTTACAAGCTCTATGACCCCACCGCCGACATCGATTACGACGACACGGCGCAAAATGCCGACCTGGGGCGCCGCGAGCCCCGCGCCCTGCTCCTTATGGAGCGTTTCGGCCATATCGTCGATAAGCGTCCAAAGCCGCTCGTCGAACTTATCGACCTTTCTGCTTACTTTATTAAGGACCGGGTCGCCCTCTTTTACAATATTTCTGATTGCCATAAAAATCATCCTTTTATAGTATTGAGTCCGGGTTCATATCGGCGTATGCCGTAACGTCCGCATACGCCCTGTCTTTGCCGAATTCGGTAAGAAGCCCGGAAAGCATTTCGCGGAAGCTTTTGTCGTTTTTACATTTGAGCACCAGCTTATAGCGGTACTTGTTGCTCACCTTTTTGACCATGGCCGCCGTTGGGCCGAGCACGCGCAGCGGCATATTTGGATGCTCTGTTTTCGCCCTTTCGCAGAGCGTTTTCGTAAAGGCGTTTGCCGCGCGGTGTGTTTTGTTATCATCCCCGCCGACAAAGCCAATCATGCATAGCTGCGCAAACGGCGGGTAGAGCATTGCGCGGCGCAGCGCGATTTCGCCCTCAAAAAAACGGCCGTAGTCCTGCATGGCGGCAAGGCGGATGACAGGGCTTTCCGGCGTAAAGGTCTGGATGACGGCGCGCCCGGAATAACCGCCCCGTCCGGAACGGCCAACCACCTGCGTCAGCAGGGAAAACGCGCGCTCGTAGCTCCTGAAATCGTCCCCATAAAGCATCTGGTCGGCGTTTAGTACCCCAACGAGCGTCACATTCGGGAAATCGAGCCCCTTTGCGACCATCTGCGTGCCTATCATGATGTCGTATTCCCCTTTGGAAAACTGCCCGAGCAGCCTTTCGTGCGAGTATTTCGACATGGTGGCGTCGGCGTCCAGCCTTAATATGCGCGCCTGTGGAAGAAGCTGCGCCAAGGACGCCTCCGCGCGCTGCGTGCCCATGCCCGCGTAACGCAAACTGTGGCTGTGGCACGTGGGGCATTCGTCTGCAATGCCCTGCGAGTAGCCGCAGTAGTGGCACATCAGGCGGTTGTTCGCGGAATGGAACGTCAAAGAAATCGAGCAGTTCGGACAGGTGACGACCTCCTTGCAGCTGCGGCACGACACAAACGTATTATGCCCCCTGCGGTTGAGCAGCAGAATCGACTGCCGCCCCGATTCGAGGTTTTCCTCCAGTCCTTCCAATAAGACGGAGGAAAAGCCCGTCGTGTTGCCCTGCTCCTGTTCGATGTTCATGTCCGCCATGAGTACCTCCGGCAGCTTGGCGGCGCCGTAACGGTTTTTCAGTATATGAAGGGAATAGCTCCCGTTTTTGGCAAAGTAATAGCTTTCGACCGACGGCGTTGCCGACGAAAGCAGCAGCAGGCAGCCGTGTTCGACACAGCGCCGCTTTGCAATCTCCCGCGCGTGGTAGCGCGGCGCAGATTCCGATTTATAAGTATATTCCTGTTCCTCGTCCATTATGATTAAGCCGACGTTCTCAAACGGCGCGAACACGGCGCTGCGCGTCCCGATGGCAATTTTCGCAAGGCCGCGGCGCACACGCTTCCATTCGTCGAGCCGCTGCCCCAAAGACAGGCCGCTGTGAAACACCGCCACGTCGTCCCCGTAGCGTGAGGAAAACAGGGAAATCATCTGCGGGGTAAGCGCGATTTCCGGCACCATAACGATAACGCCTTTTTCATCTTTTACGGCCTCGTCTATCAGCTTCATAAAGACGGAGGTTTTTCCCGAGCCGGTCACGCCGTACAGCAGGGAAACATGCGCCTTGCCCGAACGGTATTCGCGCAAAAGGCCGTTATAGGCGTTTTGCTGTTCCTTTGTTAGGGTAAGCTTCGTTTTCTGTGAGGATACAGGCTCACGGCGCGGCGCGCGCAGGACCTCCGCGCTGAAGTATTCGGCCAGCCCCTTTTTTACAAGCGCGCCGGCAACCGCCGAGGTAAGCCCCGTGTAATAGCAAAGCTCCTTGACGGAAACGGCGCCAGCCGCGCGCAGCAGGCTCAAAACCTCCTCCTGCTTTGCGGTCGTTTTTACCGCTTCCGGCATTGTTTCACACAAACGGAGCATCTTGACGGACGCGTCCCCGACCTTACGGGCCGCGTCGTCCGATTTGACCAAAAGGCCGCGCCGCGCCATACTGTCGGGCAGCGGGTTGTCGGCAGCGTAGCCCATCGCTTCAAAAAGCGGCCCCTTTTTCATAGAGCCGCCGTTGTTTTTTACACAATGGAAAAGACGCGCTTCCTCCTCATCAAGCAGCTCCTCCTCAATGCCTTCCGCAAGGCTGTAAAGGGAAGTCACCCGGTAGCCGATGCCCGCCGGAAGCATTGCTTTTGCAGCGTCGTACAGCGTACAGTAGCAGCGCTCCTTCATAAAAAAGGCAAGGCGCGCAAGCTCTCCGGTCAGAAGCGGGCGTTCGTCGAGCACGGAGGAAATCTCCTTCAGCCCCTTTGTCTCGCCGCTTTGGGACAATTCCAAAACAAAGCCCTGCTTTTTTTTATTGTTCCTTGAAAAAGGCACAAGAACCCTGCACCCTGTTTTGACGCAGGATGTAAGGCCTTCCGGAACAAGATAGCTGAACGCTTTGTCGAAATGGTAAACGGAATTTTCTACCGCCACACAGGCGATAAGCCGGGGGGAATCAGTCATCGACTTCCGGCTCGAGGATGCTGTATTTATGCTGCTTGAATTCGTCGATTGCGAGCAGCACGGGCTTTTCGTCCGTGATAATGGTCTCCTTTTCAAATTCCGCGGCGATTTCCCTTGCGCGTTTTGCAACGGCAATCACAAGCGCGTATCTTGTTATTCTGTTATTGAGCATGTCGTCAACTGATGGTCTGCGCATTATCAAGCACTTCCTTTATAAAATTCAGCATATTGCCGGTTTTGTTTTTTTCTGAGCGTAGTATGCCCAGTATATCGTCAACACAGTCCGAAAGGCTGTCGTTGATTACAATGTAATCGTAAAGCTTTGCCTGTTCCAGCTCTGACAGGGCTGTTTGCAGGCGGCGGCGCACCGTTTCCTCGTCCTCCGTTCCCCTGCCGCGCAGGCGCTGCGAGAGGATTTCAAACGATTTCGGCACGACGAAAATACTCACCGCCTGGGGGCAGAGCTGTTTGACCTGCCTGCCGCCCTGCACCTCGATTTCGAGGATGACGTCGTTTCCAAGCGCGCACTGCTCCTCCACGTATTTTCTGGGGGTGCCGTAATAGTTGCCGCAGTA
Organism: uncultured Oscillospiraceae bacterium; assembly: GCA_900540865.1. GTDB lineage: Bacteria > Bacillota > Clostridia > Oscillospirales > Acutalibacteraceae > Scatavimonas. Next base: position 32,950 of record UQHH01000007.1, on the reverse strand, counting down.
CTGCGCGTATTCAAGCACCGCGCCGTCCTTTATGCGCTGCTCGAAATCCTCGCGCGTAATAAAGAAATATTCCCTGCCGTGCTCCTCTCCCACGCGCGGCGCGCGCGTAGTAGCGGAGACGGAAAGCTTTATTTTATCGCTCCGCTGCACAAGCTCCTTGACGACCGTTCCCTTTCCCGCGCCCGACGGGCCGGAAATGATGACGAGCAGCCCTTTTTTGTCAATCATGCTCGCTCACCTCCTCAACCGCCGCCCGGTTGCCCAGGCTCTCGGGATTCTTCGCGGACAGGACCACATGGTCGCTGTCCATGATAACGACCGATTTTGTCCGTCTGCCGTAGGTTGCGTCGATGAGCATGCCCTGCTCCTTTGCGTCCTGCACAATGCGCTTGATTGGGGCGCTGTCGGGAGATACAATCGCGATAATGCGGTCGCCCGATACCATATTGCCAAAGCCAATGTTCAAAAGCTTCATAAACACCACATCCGTCTTTTACTTTTTGCTTTTATAATAAGGCGCCTGTAAAAACGGCCTTTATTCGATGTTCTGGATTTGTTCCCTGATTTTTTCAAGCTCCGACTTGATTTCAACGACGAGATGCGCAAGCGGCGCGTTCTGCACCTTGGAGCCGATGGTGTTGGCCTCCCTGTTCATTTCCTGAAGGATAAAATCGATTTTCCTGCCGACCGGCTCTTTGGCCTCCATAAACTTTTCAAGCTGGGAGAAGTGACTGCGCAGGCGGACGGTTTCTTCCGCGACCGCCGTTTTATCGGCAAAGATGGCCGCTTCCGTCAAAAGGCGCTGTTCGTCGACCGAGGCGGACTCCAGCAGCTCTTTGAGCCTTTCCTCCAGCTTTTCACGGTACTGCGCGACCGTCTGTGGGGACTGCTCGTCAATTTGCTCCACAATGGAGAGAATCGTCTTGGAGCGGCTCAATACGTCCTCCTTCATGCGCGCGCCCTCAGCCTTACGCATATTCATAAAGCTTTCCATCGCGCTGTCGAGCACCGGGAGCACGCTCTGCCAGACCTCGTCCTCGTCCTCCTGCGCCTTGTGCACGGTGAAGATGTCTGTAAACCGCGCGACGGAGGAAACGGAAATATCGTCCTGCACGCCGTAGGCCGCGGCAATTTCTTTGAGCGCCGCGACATAGCCCGCGGCAAGGCTGTGGTTCAGCGTAACGTTTGCCTGTGTTTCTTCCGCGCAGACGACCGACACGTATAAATCGATTTTTCCGCGCGACACACGCTGCTGGAGGTATGCCTTGAGCTTTTCCTCCAAAAAGGCGTAGCCCCTGCTCGTTTTGCAGTTGAGCTCAAAATAACGATGGTTGACCGACTTGATTTCAACGGAAATTTCCCTGCCGTTTATCTTCTGCTCGCTTCTTCCGAAGCCTGTCATGCTCTTTATCATGCGTTTCATTCCCTAATTTATTTTTAAGACGCAAACGTCCTTTGTACAATTCATTATATTTTAGCATTTTGGCCTGGGAATTGCAAGTTCCTTCCGGCAGTTTTACCCAAATATCCGCATACAAGGGCGCTGTGTATGCGCTGTTGCAATCGATAAAAAAATATGATAAAATGAACTGTAAAAATTATCTGCGGGAGGCATAGCATATATGTCAGGACATAATAAATGGAGCACCATCAAACAGAAAAAGGGTAAAAACGACGCCGCAAGGGCAAAGGTTTTTACTAAAATAGGCAGGGAGCTTGCCGTTGCCGTGCGTGACGGCGGTAGCGCCGACCCGTCGGTCAACTCCAAGCTGCGCGACTGCATCGCCAAGGCGAAGGCGAACAACGTGCCGAACGAGAACATCGACCGCATCATCAAAAAGGCGTCCGGCGAAGGCGGCGCGAACGAGTACGAGGCAATCACCTATGAAGGCTACGGCCCGGGCGGAATCGCGGTCATCGTGGAAGCGCTGACCGACAACCGCAACCGTACCGCGGGCGACGTACGCCATTATTTCGATAAATTCGGCGGTAATATGGGCACGCCGGGCTGCGTGTCGTTCATGTTCTCCCAAAAGGGCGTTTTGATTATCGACCGCGAGGAATGCGATTTGGACGAGGACAGGGTCATGGAGGACGCGCTCGAGGCGGGCGCTTCCGACTTTCAGGCGGACGACGACGCGTTTGAGATTTACACCGAGCCGGAGGATTTTTCCGGCGTAAACGGCGATTTGACGGCAAAGGGCTATACCTTTGCGTCAGCCGAGGTGGAAATGGTGCCGAGCACCTATACAAAGCTTGCGGATGAGGAGCAGGTCACAAAGATGCAGAAGCTGCTCGATATGCTGGAGGACAACGACGACATCCAGAATGTCTGGCACAATTGGGAAATGGAAGACTGATTCAGGCAAAACTGCAAACGAGCCGGATGCTGCTGCGTCCGGCTTTTTTCAGATAAAATGGAGCTGAGACGAAACTCCTGCTGCCATGTTTGGAGGGCAAGCCATGCGGACAATGACGATTGAAAAAAATGACGCGGGCCAGCGGCTCGATAAATTCATACAGAAGCGGTTCCAGACGATGCCGAAATCGCTCCTGTACAAATACATCCGCACCAAATATATTAAGGTAAACGGTAAAAAATGTACCGCCGATACGAAGCTTTATGAAGGCGACGTGCTGACGCTCTACATCCGCGACGAGTTTTTTGAGGCAAAGCAGGAGCGGCACTACGACTTTTTAAAGGCGCCCTTAAAGCTCGGCGTCGTATATGAGGACGAGAACATCATCCTGCTCGATAAAAAGCCGGGGCTGATTGTCCACCCGGATGAAAATTACCATTTTGATTCGCTCGTTTCCCGGTTAAAGCATTACCTGTACGAGAAAAACGAGTACGACCCGGAAAAGGAAAACAGCTTTGCCCCGGCGCTTGTCAACCGGATTGACCGCAACACGGGCGGGCTTGTCATCGGCGCGAAAAACGCGCAGGCCTTGCGCATCTTAAACGCGAAAATGAAAAACAGAGAAATCAAAAAATATTACCTGTGCCTTGTCCACGGGCGAATGAAAAACAAGAGCGGTACGCTTTCCGGCTTTGCGGTAAAGGACGAAAAGAAGAACCGCGTGGACGTACGCGCAAAAGAAACGGAGGGCGCGAAGGAAATTAAAACACGCTACACGGTTTTGGAGGAGCTGCCGGACAACACGAGCCTGCTTGAAATTGAGCTTCTGACCGGGCGCACGCACCAAATCAGGGCGCATTTGGCGTCTATCGGTCATCCGCTGCTCGGCGACCGGAAGTACGGCAGGCGCGAAAACAGCGGCAGCCCCTTCCCCTACCAGGCGCTCTATTCGTATAAGCTCGTTTTTGATTTTCAAGAGGAATGCGGGCTGCTCGATTATTTAAACGGGCGGGAGTTTAGGGCGGAGCGCGTTCCGTTTTTGCCGCCCGATTTTATTACCGGCGGCAAGGCGCAATGATTTTTTTGAAGCAAGCTGCTTCTTGATATTCTTTATCAAACTTTTATCTTTTTTAAAGGGGAACCACCAAGGGTTCCCCTTTTTTTGAAACGTACCGTTTCATCGTTTTATTGATAGAAGCATTCCGCTTCTTGGATTTTTTCATAAAACTTTCTATGTTTGCTCAAAAGGGAAAAACAATCCGCTGTTTTTCCCTTTTGTAAACCCTTTTCGTCGGTACAAGGGAACCCTTTCGATGGGTTCCCTTACGGCTTCCGGGCGGCAAAGCATCACGCCGCCCTTCGCCTATCCCTCCACAGCCGATTCAAGGAGCGAAGCCCCTTGAAAATCTCCCTAAGAGAAAGCGGACTACACATGGATTCAATGAATTGTGTAGAAGACGTAGACAAAAAAGCATATAAAGTACCACACCTACGAAGTATTCCGCGCGAAGGCGCGGCGCACAGCGGTCCCGTAGTATTCATTCTACATCCTGCACATAAAACGAGGAGCGACCACAAATTCTATAGCACCCCCGAAGGATTCTTAAGGGAACTCTTCAGGTTCCCTTAAGTCGGCGGAAAGGTGATTGCAAAAGAGGGAAACCGCCGAAACGGTTTCCCTCTTTTGATCAAAACATAGAAAGTTTTATGAAGAAAGACAAGAAGCAGGATGTTTCCTGAAAAAGAAAAGCAGTAAGCTTCAAAAATGGCGGCGCATAAGCGCCGCTTTTTTACAGTGACCGCGGAAGGTGAAATATTAACTCTATAAGGTTAATATTTCACTCTATAGAGATAATACACAAATTAAATGAAAAAATGTGTTGATTTTTTACACAAATCATTGTATTCTTAAGAAAATAAAGAAAGAAGTGATTACCTTGTCAGAGAACCAAGAGCGATTAACCGCAGAGAAAAACACGAATGAAATCCATGAGGAATTCCGCCTCGCGCTGACCGACCTGTTGAGCGACGCGTACGCAATCGAACACTACGCGGAGGAAGAACAAAAAGAGGACGCCCTCTACTCTCCTGCTGTGACCAAAGAATACAGGCAGCGGCTGGAGGATTTTTTAGCCCAGCATACACAGGATGTATTGATGCTTGGCACACGGCTGCTCCATTGCGCTAAAAGGGCTGAAAAGCCTGGGACATAAAAAAGGAGCGGGCAAAAAACCGCTCCAATTCGTTATTCTTCCTCTTCCCCCGGCTCGCCGGCGTAATACTCTTCGAGTAGGGAGCGCTTAATCATACGCCCGTTGTGGAACACATATTCCTCGTTTCCCTTTGCCTTTTCGCGCAGAAGGCTTTCCGCCTCCGGGTCGTCCTCCAGCGCCTCCTCCAGCGACTGGGAGGGTGCTTCCTTCCCGCCCTGTTCCTTGCCCTTTTCCGCTTCCTTTTGGCCTAAAATCAGAACCTTTTCGATTTTTGGAAAAGTAAAATAGTTGATAATTACCGAGACATAACCCGGAACCACCAAAACCGCAAGCACGCCCGCGATGATAAGGTTCGCGGTATAATTGCCCGTAAGCATGAAAATGGTACTGACAACGGCGGTCAGCACGACGATTCCAAGCAGCGCGCACAAATTTGCCGGCAGCTCCCATATTGCCATAAGCGCCGCGTTTTTATAAATATGGCGCAGCTTCTGGTCGATGGTGACCGTAATGAGCGGAACATAGAAAAACAGGAACACCAAAAACAGCATGACAATCAGGCAGAAGCCGAACAGGAAATAGAACATCCCGTTGGTTTTTGCCGCCGCGTAATAAAACACGATGGAAAAATAATCGATTAAAACGGCCAGGTACATAATCACGCCGTGAATCAAAAACTGCTTGAAATTATTTTTAAGCCCCTTCATAAACGTCTCGAAGGGCTTTATCTGCTTACCGCGCACCAGCTCCCGCGTCACCTGCGTCATGCCCGCGTAAAACGGCATACAGATGAGTACCGGCAGAAGCTGGAAGAAAATATTGAGCGGCATCACATATTCGCCGATGAGCCACACAACCAGCGTAGACACAGCAAGCGGAACCGCAAACAGCAGGTTTGCGATGAGCAGCTTCGGGTATTTTTTGAACAGGCAGGCAAACAGCTCGCCTAAGCTGCGCCTCGATGTCGTCTTTGTATCGGTTAAGGCCATTTAGAATTCTCCGTTTCGTTGAACTTCCTTGTTATTTTAACATAACACGCCGGAAAAGAAAACTATCCCTGATACAATTCAGGTTTTATGTAAAATGAAATATGCCGGAAAAGCACATGGAAAGCAATACGTCCACGCCCGCGGCCATTGCCGTTAGAATAAGGAAATAGCTGCTTTTGAGCAGGTACTGCACAAACTGGGGCGGCGCGTATTTTTTTCCCTTGAGGCGGTCGGGCAGCAGCGTGTAAAGCATCGTTTTGGAAAAATAAAACGCTTCTTTTCCCTGCAGCAGCAGCGCGACCGACGACAAAAACGCGCCGGGCAGCATCAGCAGCAGGTAAAAGCCGAGCCCCTCTAGCCCATAAGCGCCGCAGAGGTATCCCGCGCACAGGCCCGTTCCAAAGCCCTTGAAGAACGAGACGATGGGCATGATAATCGTTCCCCACGCCGTAAGCCCCAGCAAAAAATGCGAGAGGTAAAAAATAAAATAAGAGGTAAGCGACGCGGCGAAGGTAAGGAAAAGCGTCTGTTCAAGCCTTGCCTTAAAGTTCGTGATGAACAGAAAATCGAGGCTTTTTATCATCTGTTCGTCCGCCTGCCCGGCGCTTAAAGACCCGAAAACCATCCCGATTACCAGGGCAAGTCCCAGAAAAATGAGCACGCCGTAGCGTTTGAGATAGTACGCCACATCCATCTTTTTGATTCCCGCGTTCGGGATAGATAAAACAACACCCTTCATAGCAGCACTCCCGTTCCTGTCAACGTCTTTTGTCCTACAGGAATATATGAACGGGAGGGACAAATTATGCCCTGCTGTTATTCGGGCGGCGCTTCGTCTAAATTTTGATTTATTGATTATTTTTACTGCGATTTTTTAGCGCGAGCATAGAAAACAAAACCGCGATACAGCAAAGCAGAAGTACGATTCCAACCGTTTTATTTGCCTCCAGCGCAATAACGAAAACGCTCGCTATGCAGCCTAATATGGAGCAAATCATACCGATACCAGTTCCGGTGATTATCATTTTTTTCTTATCCATATTGACCCTTTCTCTCTGATGCTCTTATTTCAATTAATTTCCTATTTCCTCGGCGCGGCGCGTACAGCTTGCCATCGCTTCCTTGATTGCTTCATAGAAACGGTTCTGCTCGAGCGTCTTGAGCGCCTCGAGCGTCGTACCGCCCGGTGAGGATACCTTTTTAATGAGCACGCCGGGCGTATCGCCAGAATCAAGCAGCATCTGCGCGCTGCCCTGGAGCGTCTGGCAAATCAGGCGCATGGCGGCCTCTTCGTCGATGCCCTGCTCCTTCGCGTAATCCGCCATCGCCTTTGCAAACAGGTACACATACGCGGGGCTGCTGCCGTTTACCGCGATGATGGTGTTCATCTGGCTTTCGGGCAGGATTTCACACACACCGGAAAGCGCGAACATATTGTATACGGTTTGAAAATCCTCATCATTGATGTTTTCAGACGGGCAGAGCGCCGACGCGCCCAGCCCCAGCAGAAGCGGCGTATTCGGCATAATGCGCACGCACGGGCAGTTGCAGCACAGGGCTTTCCTGACAAAATCGATGGAAATACCGGCCGCGATGGAAACGAACACCTTTTCTTCCGTAATGTCCGCGCGCAAGGGCGTGAGCACATCCTTGTAATTCTGCGGCTTGACGGCAAGAACGATAATCCCGCAGGCCTCGACAACGCGCCTGGCGCTGTCGTGAACCCTGACGCCCCTGTCCGCCATCGCGGTGAGCTTGCCGTTGTCGATATCGAACACATGTATGTCCGACGGCGAGAACGCCCCGTTCTTAAGCATGCCGTTGATGATTGCGGCCGCCATATTTCCGGCGCCGATAAAACCGATTTGCTTTTTCATAAAAAAGTCCTCCCTGCGCAAAACGAGGCTGAAAGCACGGCTTTCGCCGGACCTTCAGCCGGTTTGCTGATGATTATAAATGATTGCGCGAAATTAGGCTTTCGCATTATAATTTTTTCCCCGCTATGATAACATGATTGCTCGCGCCCAGTATAGATTTTTCCCTGCACACGCTGTAATGATAGCCGCACCAGGTCTTAAATTCGCCCTCCGTCCAGCCATCAACCTTGCCGGCAAATAACGGCGTAAGCCCATCCTGGGCGAAATGGTCGGTTACCGCTACGTTATAACGCGCATACATTTGCTCCATTTCAGACGCGGTTGAATAATAGGTATCCGTCCAAAAGCACTTCTCGTCGTCATGCGTTAAAACGCCTGTCCCGATAATCTGCTTTGCGAGCCGTTTGTCTAAATATTTACTGTCCGATAAGGCGGCAAACTGGAAAACATAATAACGCGGTATATATGCGGTAAACAAAAGGCCGCCTTTTTTCAGTACCCGCAGGCATTCGGACATGCACCTATCCCGCTGCTCTTCCGATATTAAATGGTAGAAAGGACCCATATTCAGCACGGCGTCGAACGATTCATCCGCAAAGATATGCATATCTGACGCGTCTAAAACAGCCGTCCGCATTTGGTATGCTTTCTCTTTTAAGCTTTGATTGATAATTTCTATATGCCTGGGCGTAATATCGGAAGCGGTGACCTGATGCCCTTTATCAGCCAGGTAAAACGAATAAATACCCGTGCCCGCGGCACAATCCAATATCTTCATCTTTCCGCTTAGGTGTTCATCTAAAATGCGGGCCGTCGTAATAAATTCAATTTTTCTGGCATGGTTCGTGGTCAGCCTGTTTTCTTCCTGGTAATTCTGATAGGTATCCACTACATAGTTCCGCACAGAGGTATCCTCCATCAGTCAGTATTTATTGGGAGAAAACGCCGGTCAGCAGTTCCAGCGGTATGCCATATTGTATTTGTTGGATGAGCCGTCCCTTGCGTAATCCCCATAGAAGAAAACCTCAAGCTCGTCGATGCGCCTGTACAAAAGGCCCCAGACGCACTGGCCCCCCGCGTGGTGCCATTGAATCAGCTCGCCGATGACCGCGTTTTTATTTACAAGGTTTAAATTGCGCACGCTGGTAGAGGCAAAGGTAAGATATTCGCTCGCGCAGTAGCCGGTCGTACCGTCGGACAGCTTGACCTTGTACCAGCTGCTCGTCGTTTTTTCAACCACCGTAACCTTTGTGTTATAGGTCATTACGGTAATGATGTTATAGCCTGTTCCCGGCCCGGTGCGCAGCATCAGCCCGTCGGACGAGTTGACATACGCGGTCGAGCCTGTAGGCGCGGTCGAGCCGGATTCCACACAGTCGAGCAAAACGCGCTTGACGTCGGAATCGCCCAATACGCCCGCCCCAAGATTATACACCATCATAACGAGCGCGTCAAACTGCTGTTGGTTGAATTTTACGTTGTTCGAGCGCATGAAATTATTGACGGCGCTTGTGTAGGAGCTGCCGTTCATCGTTTGGACGAGATAAGCGTACGCCTCATCCTTTGAGATATTGTTATAGAACTGCTCGCCCGCCGTAACGACCTTTCCATAGCCGAGCGTCGGCGCGTCCGACACGAGCGGGTCGTCCGTCACGGCGCTTAAAAAGCCCTCATAGTCCGCGTTGAGCCGCAGCAGGCCGTCGCTTGCGCGCCGTTCGTTGAGCGATACGGTATTCGCGCTCGAAACATTTGACACGAACACCGACGTCTTGCCGTCCGAACAGGTTGACCATACGCCGTTTTTGCTCGTATAGGCCGTAACGGAAAACGTACCGGAATTACTGAATTTCATAGAGCCCTTCCAGATATAATGGCTGCCGGAAGAATCGGTCGTTTTGCTTGTCGCCGCAATGGAATACGCCTTGCCGTTTACGGTAAAATTGAATTTCGCGCCGTCGCGCGTTTTGTCTGTAATCGCGTAGAAGGAGACCGTATCGCCAAGCGCGGCGGAGTTCGGGGAGGTATACGCAAAGCGCACGGGCGCTGCGGCTGTTACCGTAACCGCGCACGTTTTCACCTTACCGTTCGCGCTGGCTGTTATAATCGCAACTCCGGCCTTTTTTGCGTAAACAAAGCCCTTCGAGCTGACGGACGCTACGGCGGTATCGCTGCTCTTAAAGCTTGTGCCTGAGGTATAGCTTTTCAGGTAGAAGGTTTTATCCGCCGCTACGGAGGCTGTCGCATTGGAAAGCGAAACGCCGCCGGGCGATGAAACGACCGTAATGGTATAGGTATTTTTCACCGAGCTTTTCGGGTCCTTGACGGTAATGACCGCCTTGCCCGCGGAAACGCCCGTAACAACGCCGCTTTGCGTGACGGTGGCGACAGACGTATTGCTGCTCGAATAATTGACTGTTTGATTGGCGGGCGTTGTGGACGCTTTGATATAAGCGTGGTTCCCCGTATAAATGGAGGACGCCGTAGAGGTAAGCAGGATGCTGCTGATGGTATCCGCGGCGCTGACCTTGACGGTACAGCTTGCAGAGACGCCGCTGCCGTCAGCCGCCGTACACGTGACCGTCGCCGTGCCCGCGCCAACCGCTGTTACGGCGCCCGCTGAGGAAACCGTCGCGACGGAAGTATTGCTCGACTTCCACGTTACGTTTTTATTCGTCGCGTTGCTTGGGGAGACCGATGCCTTCAGGCTGCCTGTTTTTCCCACGCTCCAGCTAAGGCTCGAGCTGTTGAGCGTAATCGATGTGACCGGCTGGTATACCGTCACCTGGCAGGAAGCCTTTGCCCCGCCGCCGTCGGCAGCCGTACAGGTAATCGTTGCCGTGCCGGGGCCGACCGCTTTTAGCAGGCCCGCTGAAGAAACCGTCGCGACGGAAGTATTGCTCGATTTCCAGGTTACGTTTTTATTCGTCGCGTCGGAAGGCGATACGGTAGGCTTGTAGCTTCCCGTTCTGCCGACCGGCCATTTGATTGCGTATGTATTGAGGGTGACGCTCTGCACGTACTTTGTGTTGGTAACCGTCACCGTACAGGCAGCGTAGGCACCGCCGCCGTCTGTAGCTTTCGCCGTAATGACCGCCGTACCCGCGGAAACCGCGGTAACAAGGCCTGATGCGTTGACCGAGGCGACGGACGGGCTGCTCGTCGACCAGCTTACCGCGCCGCCCGCCGGAGTCGTGGAGGCCATGAGAATTTTTGTGCTGCCCTTTGACAGCGTAACAGACGTTGGGGAAAGTGTGACGCTCTGCGTCTTCTGGCCCGATACCGTCACCTTGCAGGAGGCCGTTTTGCCGGAGCCCATAAGCGCCGCCGTAATGGTCGAAACGCCCTTAGAGAGCGCCTTGAGCTGCCCTGCCGAATTGACTGACACAACGGAAGGATTTGAGCTTTTCCAATTAACCGAAGTCTGCGCCCCCGCAACGCTAGAAAGAAACGCCGTCAGGTTTTTGCTGTCCCCTTCTTCCAGGGAAAGCGCTGTGTCTGACAGATACAAGCTGCCGTTATATGTGTTATTGGAGGAATTCCCCCCAACAATATTGTCCGCGATTGAATTTTCAAACCAGCCGGGATGCGCCGTATTCGACTTGGTGGGCTCGTCGCCGACACTGCCGCCCACGTCGTCCTCATCCTTTGACAGCGTGACGTTTACCGTCGCATAATCCCTGGAAATGTAGCCGGTCTTACCGCTTTTCGCTTTGACCTTTATCCATACGTTGTCGGTATTGTCAAGCACGGTCGTGTCCACTCCGTCACTGAGTACCTCGAGCGAGGAATAGCTTGTCCCGGCGCCGCTGCGCAGATTGAGGTAATCGGTCGTCCTTGCCGTGACCTTCATACCGTCGAGCCCGTTCTTGACGGAAATAAAATCGGTGCTGCAGTAGCCCGTCTTCCCGTTCTGCGCCTTTACCTTGATAAAGCCCTTCGAGCTGTCCGCCAAAAGCGAGACGGTCCAGCCCTTTTCCATCAGGCAGACCGATGAATACGACGTGCCCGCACCGCTGCGCAGGTTGAGCGCCGCCGTCGTTTTTACCGTACTGCCCGACGCGGCTGACACCCCCGTCATGCCAATTGCAAATACAGATAGTAAAATAGTAAAAGAACAGATAACAGAGATTACTTTTATGTAAGATTTATGTCCCGTTTGTGCGGGTTTTGAATTGGATAGCATTTTGGCGCTCCTTTCCTTGAATTTTCCCGCGTCCGCGCGGAAAAACAAAATTAAGGTTCAAGCTTTATTATACTATCCGATTCAAAAAATGACAAGTTTTAAACTATACTCTTTGTAATTTAGGTGGATATGACAAGAAAACGCCCTCGATTTATTACAAAATTGACATAAATTTTATTGCTTTCTGATTCCCTTAAACAAATGCTTCCGCCACGCGTGGACATACAAGACGATAAGCCTTGTAACCGCTATGTCATAGACGATGAAGAACACATTGCCCGCAAGCAAAAACAAAAGCGGGACGTAAACACCGAAAATAACGAATTCATCGGCAGGTACGGAAAACACATAGAGCGCAAGGAAAAACGCGGCGACCATACTGGCGTTGAACACCGCAAGCTTTAAAATACGCTGCGGCCACTTTTTCGTAAGCGATTCAATCCTTGCCTTGAGAATGGGGTAAAAGCCGAAAAACATGACGAAATACAAGGCGGCCTCCTTGTCCCCCGCGAAGAACAGGGACAGGAGGGAAATGACCACGAACACGGCCCAGGCCCATTTCGCGCCGAGCTCAATGACGATGACGATTAAAAGGATGCCCGCAAGAGCGGGACACGCGTAGGTGCCTATTGGGATAAACCCGGTCAGGAGCATAACCACCAGGCTGAGCGCGGCCATTACGCCGCCGAGCGCCACCTTGAAGCTTTTGTTCATCGCGACATTCCTCCATAAAAAAGGGAACGCTTTCACGTTCCCTCGCTTTTCTTCATTAGCAGCAGGGAATCAAATCCCCGCCCATGCATTCGCAGCAGCAGTCCGCACAGCAAAGGCCTGAGCACAAGTCGCAGGTAGAGCATCCGCCGCCGACCGGCTGCTGGGTATTATAGCCGCCGTAGGCGCCGCCTCTTCTGCTCTGGACGTAGCCCATCGCCTGCCGGTACTCCCCGTTGCCCGGGTCCATAGAGCACGCAGTCTGCATGTGCTTATACGCCTCTTCCGTCCAGCCTTTTTTGAGCATGATTGTGCCTTTTAGGAAATGCCATTCCGCGTCGCGCCCCTGGGCGGGCACCCCGTCGAGAATCTGCTCCGCGTCGGCAAGGCGGCCGGTCTGGATGAGCACCCTGACGTCGGAGTACTTCGAGGACGAGCCATACCCCGGGTTCGCGTTGTAATAGCCGTAGCCGCCGCCCGGATTCCCCGCGCTGCCGCCGTTTCTGCGTGCGTTCATGATGGTGTCGTACGCCTCGTTGACTTCCTTCATTTTTTCAGAAGCAACGTCTGAAAGCGGCGTGTCCGTGTAATTGTCCGGATGATATTTTTTTGCAAGATTCCGGTAAGCCGTCTTGATTTCTTCTTCAGTGGCTTCCCTGGAAACACCCAAAACCTGATATGGATCCTGCTGCATAACCTTTTATTACCCCTTTATACCGGTATCCGTACCGTTTGCGGACGGCGCCGGTTCTTCCAACTTTTCTTCCCTAATTTGTTCGGGAGCAACCTCCCGTTTATCGAACAAAACTTTTTTCTGCATCTGAGCGATTCCCGGCCCTGTGATATTTTCGATGATTTCCCGGAACACATGAAGCTCCATCAGGTGAAAGGCAGAAAGCATCATACTGACGTTACAGTTCAAAACCTCGTTGCAGTACCGGCTTTCCTCCTCTTTTGTAAGAGGCGCCCGCCTTTCCTCAAGCTCCTTTAGAAACGGGTTAAAGCTCCCGCTTTTTTTGTCCTTCTCCATGTCGTCCGCGGCGTCGATTAAATAAATCCATTTCCCCAGATAATAGCCAAAATGGGAGTAAACCTTCCGCTGTGTTTCATTTTCCGCCATGCGCCCCATGAGCTGCCGCATCATGCGCGCCGTAGGGTCGGCCGCACGGTCGAGAGAGCATTCGGGCGTTCGCTCCGCCTCAAGCTGTTCCCGAAGCATCTGGGAAACGATTTCGTCGAGCGGAGAAAATTCTTTCAGCGCCTTTTTGCGCCAGCGGCCCGCTATGGGCTTTAGCAGCCATTTAAAAAGCGCTTTCAAAAAGGAATCGTCCGCGATGTCGTCGAGCAGCTTGTAGTAAAACGTTACGACGCTGAGCGCCGCCGCCTCCCTGAGCGTATCCTGCGAGCCTTTACAGAAGGTGCATTTTTTCAGCGGGTTGAACGTACACCTGCCCTGTTCGAAGCCGGGGCATTCGCCCATGAGGCTTACGCGCACCATTGCGTAAAACGTGCAGTCGTAGCTCAGGATAAAACGGGAGAGTATCCCGTAGTCCTTGCCGAGGCGCTTGCACAGCCCGCAATATACACCCTTGTACGCTTCATATTCCTTAATGCGCAAATCCGGCTGGTAGGGCTTGATATATCCGAACAAAAAAATTTTCTCCCTTTTATTATTTTCTTTTCTTATTCTACAATACTTTCCGGCGATTAAAATTAACTAATTGTAAATTTTAACAGCTTTTTGCCTTGTAAAAATCTGTAATCGATATTATAATAAGACAATAATAGGAATTCTGGTGGTAATGTGAACGTTTACGACTTCGACAAAACGATATATGACGGCGACAGCACCAGGGATTTTTATTTGTATTCTCTAACCAAACACCCAGAGATGCTGAAATATGTGCCGAACGCCCTGTCGGGCGCTTTTTCGCACTATATTTCAAAAAGCTGCACGAAAACACAGTTCAAGCAGAAAATGTACACGTTTTTAACCTGCGTGGACGTTCAAAGGGACGTACCCGCATTTTGGGGCAAAAACCGCCATAAAATTAAACCGTGGTATTTGCGTCAGAAGCGGGAGGACGACGTGATTATCTCCGCTTCCCCGCGGTTTCTGCTCGAACCGGTCTGCGCTGAGCTCGGGGTGCGTTTTTTAATTGCGTCCGAGGTCGACCCCATAACGGGGGTGTACTCGGGCGTTAATTGTCATGGAACGGAAAAGGTCCGCCGTTTTTACGAGATGTTTCCGCAGGGGCAAATCGACGCGTTTTATTCAGATTCCCAGAGCGACCGCCCGCTGCGCGACATCGCGGCAAGCGCCTTTCTCGTTGCGGGCGACAGGCTTACAGACTGGGACTGATGCTTTTTATGCAGCTCCTATCATCATAATAAAGGAAGGAAAGAACCATGAAGAAAGCATTGGCAATCATTCTCTCGGCGCTCATCGTTTTGAGCGCGGCGGCGCTTGCCTCCTGCGACAGCAGCCCGCAGCCCGCAAACGCCTCCCAGGCGGATTCGTCATCCGCGCAGGCAACGGAGACAACGACGGAAAATCCCGACGACGTAAAGGACAAAAACCTTACCTACGCGGAATTTAAAGAATACAAGCTCGAGACCAACGTGCCTGTTAAGAACATTATTTTGATGATTGGCGACGGTATGGGCTTAAACACCATCAAGTGCGCGGAAATCCAGAAGGGCGGCAAATTCGCAACCGCCGCTATGCCCTATACGGCGCGGGTTACGACCGACTCCCTGACCGGCACGACCGACAGTGCGGCCGCCGCGACGGCGCTCGCCTGCGGCGTCAAGACGTACAACAAATATATCGGCGTGGATAAGGACAACGACCCGGTGGAGAGTATTACGGAGGTCGCGAAGGGCTACGGCATGAAGGTAGGCTTTGCCGTAACCGAGCACGTGGCGCACGCAACGCCCGCGGGCTTTACGGCGCACGTGGGAAACCGCGACGCCTTTATGCAGATTTTGGGCCAGCAGCTGAAAGCCGATATTGACGTGATGCTCGGCGGCGGACAGCAGTTTTACAGAAAAGGCGTGAAAAAGCTCGTTGAAGAGCGCGACTACACCTATGTTTCCACACCCGCTGAGCTCGACGCGCTCAAGCCCGGCAAAAAGGTGCTCGGCATGTTCCGGTATGAGAACATCCTCGCGGGCTACAAGCCGTCACTCGAGACAGAAACAAAAAAAGCGCTTGAACTGCTTGAAAACGACAACGGCTTTTTCCTGATGGTCGAAGGCTCCGACATCGACACGCGCGCGGCGCTGCTCGACATGGACGCGACCTTAAATGAAATGAAGGTGTTCGACCACGCAATCGACACGGTGCTTGATTATGCTTCCAAGCATCCGGGCACGCTCGTCATCGTAACGGCCGACCATGAAACGGGCGGCGTTGAGGTTCCTGAAGGCGCGGCCGCAAAAGACCTGACGAGCGACCTGTTCACCTCTGGCGGCGAACACACCAGCACCCCCGTCGGCATTTTCGCAGCGGGCGCGCAGGCCAATTCGCTGTTCGATAAGGAGCTTATCGACAACACCGACGTTGCCAAAATGATGAAGCGCGTGTTAAAACAGAGCCGCGAATATCCGTCTTCCAGCGCGGCGGCATAAGGCGATTTTTTATAAGCACTGATATGAAGGCCCCGCAACGTGCAAGCGTTGCGGGGCTTTATATATTCCCGTATAAGTTTCGGTGGCTTTTTGAATAATCAGAGCCATATAGCGGAAGCAATTACCTCCATAAAGGTAATTCGTATGGCCGCCCAGTGTGGCCTCTGCGTGCTATTACTTTTTTGCCTGCCTTACAATAATCATCGTAGCCGCAAAAAAGCTCAGCGCCGCTCCGGCAAACGCCGGGAAATGCCCTGTAATTCCCGCGATACAAAAGCATATTCCCACAATGTACAACGTGAGACTTAAAATTTTCATGGACGCTCACCCGTTATCGATTGATTTTCCATATTACGCCTTATAATCCCGCATTTTTTCCCTAACGACGCAGTAAATCACCGCCGCCCAAAGCTTCTATTTTATTCCAAGCAGTCCAGCCTGCATATAGGAAGCCCAGAACAGCTCCGCGCAGCGGAAGCCGCATTCTCTCAGAAGCTCCAGATGCTCTGTTATCGTGATGGGAAAATACGCATTGCCGTACCGCTCAATATGCGCGCTGCTTTGCGCGGCGCTCCTGCCGCTTTCCAGCTGGAAGCGCCGCCATCTTTCCAGATACAGCTCTTTCCCCATTTGGCTGTAAGGCGCAAAGTTTTCAAAGGTAAGGAACAGCCCGCCGCTTTTGAGCGCGTTAAAACAGTTTTTTACCGCGCGGCGCCTGTCTTCACGGCTTCCATAATGGTTGACCTGGATTGCCGTCGCCACGTCGAATTCCTCATGAAAAGCAAGCTCCTGTGCCGGGCACAAAATGAATTGAGCGCCGGGAAAAGAGGAAAACCTTTCCTTTGCCGTTTGGAGCATCTCCCGTGAAATATCGCAGAACACAAACCGGCTGATTTCGAGCTGCCGGTATGCGGTTTCCGCCATTTTACCTGTTCCGCAGCCGGCGTCCAGCCAGGAAACGCCTGTTTTTCCCATTGCCGCCACGGTATCCGCGGCCTGATTATAAAATTCCTCATAAAAAGGGAGCGTCTGTTTGATTTGTCCGTCGTATTCATTTGCGCAAAAAGCGGATGGATTGCACATCAGTAAGCTCCTTCCCTAGTACCTTGCCGACGGGCCGGAGAAGCATTATTTTTCAAGGAATTTTTTCAGATACTGCCCCGTGTATGATTCTTCGCACTTCGCAATCTGCTCCGGCGTACCCTGCGCGACGATAAAGCCGCCCTTGTCGCCGCCCTCCGGCCCCAAATCAATGATATGGTCGGCTGTTTTGATGAGGTCGAGATTATGCTCGATGACCACGACGGTATTCCCGCTGTCGACAAGCTTTTGCAGTACGTCGATAAGCTTATGCACGTCCGCGATATGAAGTCCGGTCGTCGGCTCGTCCAGGATGTAAATCGTCCGGCCTGTGGAGCGCTTGGAAAGCTCGGTGGCAAGCTTGACGCGCTGCGCCTCGCCGCCTGAGAGCGTGGTCGCGGGCTGCCCGATTTTGACATAGCCTAAGCCAACGTCGCACAGCGTGCGGAGCTTGCGCTCGATTTTCGGGATGCTGCTGAAGAATTCGAGGCCCTCCTCAACCGTCATTTCGAGTACGTCGTGAATGCTCCTGCCCTTGTACTTGATTTCGAGCGTTTCCCTGTTGTAGCGCTTGCCCTTACAGACCTCGCAGGGGACGTAAACGTCCGGCAGGAAGTGCATTTCAATCTTTAATATACCGTCGCCCTGGCAGGCCTCGCAGCGCCCGCCCTTGACGTTGAACGAAAAGCGGCTGGAGGTAAAGCCGTGCATCTTTGCTTCCTGCGTGGAAGCGTACAGCTCGCGGATGTCGGTGAATACGCCCGTATAGGTCGCGGGGTTGGAGCGCGGCGTCCTGCCGATGGGCGATTGGTTGATGTCGATGACCTTGTCGAGGTGTTCAAGCCCTGTAATGCTTTTATGCTTGCCCGCGCGTGTCTTTGCGCCGTTTAAGTTCGCAGCCAGGTGCTTATAGAGGATTTCGTTGATGAGCGACGACTTGCCTGAGCCGGAAACACCCGTAACACAGACGAACTCGCCCAGCGGAATATCAACCGTAATGTTTTTCAAATTGTTCTGCTGCGCGCCGGTAACGCGCAGCTTTTTGCCGTTGCCCTTGCGGCGTTCCTGCGGCACCTCTACCCTGCGCTTGCCGCTCAGGTACAGGCCGGTCATGGAGCGGCCGCATCTTTTGATTTCGTCCACATCGCCGCAGCAGACGACCTCGCCGCCGTGCACGCCTGCGCCCGGGCCGATGTCCACGATATAATCCGCGGCGTACATGGTATCCTCGTCGTGCTCGACAACGATGACGGTGTTGCCCAAATCGCGCAGGCGCTCAAGCGTTTTCAGGAGCTTGTCGTTGTCGCGCTGGTGCAGGCCGATGCTCGGCTCGTCGAGAATATAGAGAACGCCCATCAGGGACGAGCCAATCTGCGTCGCCAGGCGGATGCGCTGGCTCTCGCCGCCCGAAAGCGTGCCGGACGCGCGAGAGAGCGTAAGGTAGGAAAGGCCTACGCTGTTCAAAAAGCCAAGGCGCTCCCTGATTTCCTTCAAAATTGCTTCGGCTATCATCGTTTCGCGCTCGGAAAGCTTGAGCGAATTGACAAATTCAAGCGCGTCCACAATGGAAAAATCACAAAATTCGCTGATATTGATGCCGCCGACCGTCACCGAAAGGCTTTCAGGCCAAAGCCTGCGCCCGCCGCATTCGTCGCACGGGATTGCGCTCATGAACGACTCGATTTCTTCTTTTATCCAGTTGCTCTGCGTTTCGCGGAACCGGCGTTCCAGGTTATTGATAATCCCCTCGAACTCGGTCTGGTATACGCCACTGCCATACTCGTTTTTGCGCACGACCTTGATTTTCTTACCCCTTGTGCCATAAAGCAGGACGTCAATTGCCTCGTCCGGCAGCTCGCCTATGGGCGTGTCGAGCGAAAACTTGTACGCCTTTGACAGCGCGTCGAAATACATGGCGGCAATCGTGCTGCCCTCCATCGCCCAGCCGCTCGCCTTGATGCCGCCCTGGTTGATGGATTTCGATTTATCGGGCAGGATGAGCATCGGGTCGATTTTCATAAAAACGCCCAGGCCCGTACATTTTTTACACGCGCCGGAGGGGTTATTGAAGGAAAACATCTGCGGCGTAAGCTCGTCGATGCTGATTCCATGCTCCGGGCAGGCGTAGTTCTGGGAAAAGGACAAATCCTTGCCGTCGATTACGTTGACGACAATCAGGCCGCCTGTTAGCGAAGAAGCCGTTTCAACAGAATCGGCCAGTCGTGAGCGGATGTCACTATTTATGACAAGCCTGTCCACGATGATTTCAATCGTATGCTTTTTATTCTTTTCCAGCTTGGCCTGTTCGGACAAGTCGTAAATGATGCCGTCGATGCGCACGCGCACATAGCCGCTCTTCCTCGCGGCGTCGAGCTCCTTTAAATGCTCGCCTTTTCTTGCGCGCACAACAGGCGCTAAAATCTGTATTTTTGTTTTTTCCGGTAAGGCAAGGACGCGGTCGACAATCTGGTCGATGGTCTGCTGCTTGATTTCCCTGCCGCACACCGGGCAGTGCGGAATGCCGATGCGCGCGTACAGAAGGCGCAGGTAGTCGTATATTTCTGTTACCGTGCCCACTGTGGAGCGCGGGTTTTTTGACGTTGTTTTCTGGTCGATGGAGATTGCGGGAGACAGCCCCTCAATGTTATCGACGTCCGGCTTTTCCATTTGCCCCAGGAACTGCCTTGCGTAGGAGGAAAGCGACTCGACATAGCGGCGCTGTCCTTCCGCGTAGATGGTGTCGAACGCAAGCGACGATTTGCCCGAGCCGGAAAGACCGGTGAGCACAACAAGCTTTTCGCGCGGGATTTCGACGTCGATGTTTTTGAGATTATGTTCCCTGGCTCCCTTGACAATTATGTTTTTTAAAGACATGTTTTTATTCACCTGAACCCTTTTTCCTATATCCCTCTTGTTTTAAAAACGGGGCGGGGGCAAGCCCCCGTCCCGTTGCCTCTTTATCCCTGATAAATCAATGATTGATTTCGCCGGTGGAATCGTCCTGTATGGTGGGAATTTCTTCCTCCTCCGGCTCTTCCACATAGGTGCCGTTCATAACGGACATAAACTGCTCATGGTCCATCTTCTCATGCTTGATGAGGAATTTGGCAACCGCGTGAAGCTGCGGCATATGCGCGTTGAGGATTTCCTCACAGCGATTGTAGCTGTCGGTCACGATACGGAAAACCTCTTCGTCGATTTTCGCGGCCGTATCGTCGGAATAATCCTTGACATGGCCCATGTCACGGCCGATAAAGACCTCGTTGCCGCTTTCGCCATAGGCGATTGGGCCTAAAATCTTGCTCATGCCGTATTTGGTAACCATGGAGCGCGCCGTCTGCGTCGCTTTCTGAATATCGCTCGACGCGCCTGTCGAGATGTCGCCCATAATGAGCGCTTCCGCAACGCGTCCGCCCATACCGACGATAATACTCTCTTCCATTTCCTGTAAGGAACGGTAGGATTTATCCTCCGACGGAAGCGGCATGGTGTAGCCGCCCGCCATACCGGTCGGGATAATGGAAATCTGGTGGACGCTGTCCTGCGTTTCGCAGACCTCGAACGCAATGGCGTGGCCCGCCTCGTGGTAAGCGGTCAGCTTCTTTTCCTTTTCGTTCATGACGCGCGTTTTCTTCTCCGCGCCGACGACGACCTTAATGGTCGCTTCCCCAATTTCCTCCATTGTGATAGCCTTTTTGCTCTTCCTTGCGGCGAGCAGCGCTGCTTCGTTCAGAAGGTTTTCAAGGTCCGCGCCTGTAAAGCCCGCGGTCGATTTTGCAACGGTGTCGAGCCGTACGTCGGGCGCAAGCGGCTTTTTGCGCGCGTGCACCTTGAGGATGGCTTCCCTGCCCTTGATGTCCGGGTAGCCGACGACGACCTGCCTGTCGAAACGGCCGGGACGCATCAGCGCCGGGTCGAGGATGTCGGGACGGTTGGTCGCGGCAATCATGATGACGCCCTCGTTCATACCGAAGCCGTCCATCTCTACGAGCAGCTGGTTTAGGGTCTGCTCACGCTCGTCGTGCCCGCCGCCTAGTCCTGTGCCCCTCTGACGGCCGACCGCGTCAATTTCGTCGATGAAAATGATGCACGGGGAATTCTTTTTCGCCTGGTCGAACAGGTCGCGCACACGCGACGCGCCGACGCCGACGAACATCTCAACGAAATCCGAACCGGAAATCGAGAAGAACGGGACGCCCGCCTCGCCCGCGACAGCCCTTGCCAGCAGCGTTTTACCGGTACCAGGAGGGCCGACGAGCAGCACGCCCTTCGGGATGCGCGCGCCCAAATCGTTATACTTTTGTGGGTTTTTGAGGAACTCGACGATTTCCTCGAGCTCTTCCTTTTCCTCGTCCGCGCCGGCGACGTCCTCAAACGTCGTCTTGCGCTTCTCGTCGTTCATATCCTTGATTTTCGCCTTGCCGAAGCCCATCTGCTTGGTCGGGTCGCCGCCCATGCCGGACATCTTGCGGAAGAAATATAGGAACAGCACGACCATGAGCACCGTGATGATGATATTCGGCAGGAGGCTCAAGAGCCATGAATTCTCGTTTGCCGCCTTATAGTCGTACACCATAGGTTTGTCGGGATTTTTCTCGTTATAGACCTTGATATAGTCCCCAATATCTTCCAACATCCGCGCCGGGCTTGGCGCGGTGTATTTGATAATCTGGTTTTTCGCTTTGTCTTCCGGTTGATTCTGCGCGTTGTTGCCGAAAATGTTCGTCTGTGACTGCGGCTGTGTCGCTTCCTCACCCGTTACATCTGTAAGCTTTGCGCCTTCCTTGAGCTTGATTTCCATCGCGCCGGAACCGAGGTCCATCGAAAATTCTTCTACCATATTTTTTTCAAACAACTGGACGATATGGGAATATTTGATGGAAACCTGCGGCTGCGACCATAAAATCGTCGCGACGACAAGAATCAGCACAATCGGGATGCCGAGGTATATCAGCAGGTTACGCAGCAGCGTCTTGTTATTTTTCTCCAATATGTTCACTCCTTAGGATAGTATATGTAAAACAAAAGGCGTTTAATCAGAATAGATTTCCGGCTTTAATACGCCGATATATGGAAGATTGCGGTAATACTCGGCATAATCGAGCCCGTAGCCGACGACGAACTCGTCCGGGATAACCGCGCCGGTGTAGTCGACCGGCACGTCCTTTTTGCGCCGGTCAGGCTTGTTGAGGAGCGTACATAATTTTACGCTGCTTGCGTTCTTTGCCTTGAGATAGTCGAGGATAAAGCTCAGCGTTACGCCGCTGTCGATAATATCCTCCACGACGAGCACGTCGCAGCCGTCAATCGGAGCGGACAGGTCTTTTAATATGTTGAGCCTGCCGCTGCTTTCCGTACCGCTGCCATAGCTCGATGTTACCATAAAATCGATGCTGCACCTTGTCTTGACCGCGCGCATCAAATCCGCCATAAAGACGGCGCTGCCCTTTAAAAGGCCGACCATCACAAGCTTTTTGCCCTGGTAGTCGCGGTCAATCTGCTGCGCAAGCTTTTGCACAATCGCTTTGATTTCTTCTTCGCTTAACAGTACCCTTTTAATATCCTTTTCCATAATTCCCTCCGAAGCAAACGGAGCTTACTCCTCCGCCGTTTCAACATTGATAATGAGAACGCGCTGTGTTTTATCGGAAACGGCGGCATGCCGCGACACACCGAGCCCGTCTATCCACAAAACCTCGCTGCCCTGAGCGAGCAGAAGAATTTTACCGCGCTGCTCGCGCGGTATTTTGTATTCGTTAAAGAGCTTTTTTACTGTTTTCGTACCGTTTTTACCCATGGGTGAAAACGTGTCTCCTTCCCTTCTTGTTCGGAAGGCAGGATGTTTACTTATTATAGCATAATCCATGGAGTTATTTAATAACTTTTTGTTAAATTTCGTTTTTTTGTCATATTCCATTTTGGAGCAGACGCAAACGCTTAATTTTTTGGTGTATTTCGTTAGAGAAACTGCATCAGTCAGGGAAATTTCCCACTTTTCGGCAGGTTCCTCCTTTTGCACGATGCGGAACATTCCCTGCGATACGGCGGCGTACAGGCCGCACGGCAAATCGCACGCGCCGACGCCCTCATAAATGGCCCCGCAGACGGCCTCGATATGCTTTTGTTCAAGGCACCGGCAGGAAAACGCTTTTGCGCACAGCATAACCGCACGCGCAAGCACCGGCGCGGGTAACGCCGCAAGGCTTTTGCGGGAGTATGTCCCGTTTTCAAGGCGCGCGTTATCGAGCGCGTTTTTTGCCTGTTCCATGAAATACGCCTCGTCACGCGCGAGCGTTTCGGACAGGCGGAGCACGCCCTTTTCAAAGCTTGGATTGATTTCCTTGCACAACGGGACGAGATGGTGGCGCAGCCTGTTGCGCGTGTAGTCGTCGTTTAAATTGGTGGAATCCGTAAGGTACGGTACATGGTTTTCCCGGCAGTAGGCCTCCACCTCTTCGCGCGTTATCTCGATAAGCGGGCGGACAATATCGCCGCGCACAGGCTTAATTCCGCTAAGCCCGCGCATGCCCGTCCCGCGTATCAGGTGGAACAGTACGGTTTCCGCGTTGTCGCTTGCCGTGTGGGCGGTCGCAATCTGCGCGCCGTACTTTTCAGCAAGCTCAGAAAAAAAGCGGTAGCGCACGTCCCTGCCGCACGCCTCCGTCCCCTGCCCGCGCTCCTTTGCAAGCGCGTTTACATCGGCGTGAAGCACCTCAAATGGAACGCTGTGCTCCTCACACCAGCTTCGCACGAATTCCTCGTCGCGCTTTGCTTCTTCCCCGCGCAGCCCGTGGTTCACATGCGCGGCTATAACGGTAAGGTTCCAGTCTTTTCTTAACAAACAAAGAAAGTGAAGCAGGCACATAGAGTCTGCTCCACCCGAAACGCCGGCGACAACGCTGCCGCCGGGCTCTAACATCCGGTATTTTTCTATGGTTGTGAGGATTTTAGTCTCCACGGCCCACCTCCGGCGCGGTAAAGCGCATAAACTCGCCCTGCCAGTGGAGCTTGACCGAGCCCGCCTCGCCATGGCGGTTTTTCGCGACCAGGCACTCGCCGCTGTTCTGGTCGGCGCCGTCCTCGCCCGCGTCCTTTTCATAGTAGCCCTCGCGGTAGAGAAACAGCACGATGTCGGCGTCCTGTTCGATGGAACCGGAGTCCCTCAGGTCGGAAAGCTGCGGTCGATGGTCGGTTCTCTGCTCGCTCGCACGGGATAACTGCGATAGCGTAATAACAGGCACGTCGAGCTCTTTGGCCATGATTTTCAGGTTTCTGGTGATTTCGGAGATTTCCTGTACGCGGTTGTCCGTTCTCCTGTTTCCCGCCATCAGCTGCAAATAGTCGATGATGACAAGGTCGACGCCCCGAAGCCGCCTGAGCTTTGCCTTCATGCCGGGGACGGAAATGCCCGGCGTGTCGTCCAGGTAAATTTCCGCTTTTCCGAGCACGTCGCCCGCTTCGACCAGCCGCGTCCATTCGTCGTTGTTGAGCTTGCCGGTGCGCAGCTTTGTACCTTCAATCAGGCCCTCTGTGGAAAGCAAACGGGAGCCGAGCTGCTCCTTCGACATTTCCAGGGAGAAAAACGCGACGCGGCGCTTGCCCTTTACCGCGGCGTGGCGCGCGATGTTGAGCGCAAAGCTCGTTTTACCCATACCGGGGCGCGCAGCCAGCAGAATCAGGTCTGAGCGGTTGAGGCCGGTAATCATCCGGTCTAAATCGGCAATTCCGGTTGAGATAGGCTTAATCATCTCGCTGTCCTCGGAATTGAGCAAATCGAGCCGGTCGAACGTCTCGATAATAACCTCGTCGATACGCTGCAGCCCCTGGATGTTTTTCCCTCTGCGGATGTCGAAGATTTTCTGTTCCGCGGAATCGATGAGCGTTTCGGAATCGTATTCTCCCTGCGCCGCCTCTTCCACGATGTCGCGCGCCGCCATAATCAGGCTGCGCACCTCGTATTTTTCGCGCACGATGCGCGCGTAAACCTCTACGTTTGAAATGGACGGTACAATCTCGGCAAGCTGCATCAGGTAGGTCTTTGCGCTTGCTTCGTCAAATGTTTTGTCCTGCTTTAAGCGCTCGTTGACCGTGACGAAATCGACCGTCTTGCCGACCGTGAACATGTCGAGCATGGCGCCGTAAATCGCGCGGTGGTTCGCAAGATGGAAATAGTCCGGCTTGGGCAGAAGCTCCGCTACCTTGTCAAGGCAGGTCGGGTCGAGAAGGATAGCGCCGAGGACGGACTGCTCCGCCTCCGGGCTGTAGGGCATCTTCAGACCGTCGTATCCGGTTGTAATGTTCATTTCCGCCATTTTTTAATCCCATTCCCTTTGCGCAATACGCTTGTATCAAGTTCTTTCCCGTTTAAGAAAAGGGGGCGAGCCGCCCCCTTCCGCCGTTATTCCCTATTATAAAGCAATCAGGCTTTTTCTGCAACCACCACGTTGACTGTGGCCGAAATGCCCGCGTAAAGCTTGACGGCGCACTGGAAGGTGCCGTACGCCTTGATGTCGGTATCGAGTGTAATTTTACGCTTGTCGACCGCAATTTTGAGCTGGTTTTTGATTTCCTCGCTGATTTCCTTCGCCGTAACGGAGCCGAACAGCTTGCCGCCCTGGCCCGCCTTCGCGTAAATCTTGATGGTCGCGCCATCGAGCTTTGCCTTGGCGTCGTTCGCGGCGGCTTTATCGGAATCGATTTTAAACTGCTTGGACTGCTCCGCGTTTTTCAGCTCGTTCATTGCCTGTGTGTTCGCTTCCTTGGCAAGCTTTCTGGGCAGGAGGAAGTTCCTTGCGTAGCCGTCGGAGACGTTAACAAGCTCTCCCTTTTTCCCGCTGCCCTTGACGTCCTGTAAGAGTATGACTTTCATATCGGTTCCCTCCAGTAAATTCTGTGCGATTTATGAATCGAGATGGCTTACAATCTCAATCAGCTTGTCGCGCACCGCGGTAAGCGGCTGCCCTTCAATTTGGGCGCCTGCCATCGTTTGGTGGCCGCCTCCGCCGAGCTGCTCCATAATGACCTGTACGTTCACGTCGCCGAGCGAGCGCGCCGAAACGTTGACGCAGCCGTCCGCCGAATAAATGACGAACGAAGCGCGCACGTCCTGCAGCCCCAGAAGCTCGTCTGCCGCCTGCGCGGCTGTGACCCTGACGTCCGGCGGTACGTCCTCTGCGCACGCCAAAGCGCAGGAATTATAGATTTCAGCCTGCGAAACAAGCTGGTATTTTGCTTTATAAGCGTCGATGGAATTAGAAAACAGCCGTTTGACCTCGACCGTGTCCGCGCCGCGCTGGCGCAGGTAGGCGGCCGCCTCAAACGTGCGCACGCCCGTTTTGAGGACAAAATTCTTCGTGTCGAGCATAATGCCTGACAGGAGCGCTTCCGCCTCCAGCCTGGTCAATACGTTGTCGCCCAGGTACTGCACGAGCTCGGTTGCCATCTCCGAAGCGGAGGAGGCGTACGGCTCATGGAAAAAGACGACGGAATTTTCTATCCGGTTGACCATCATCCTGTGATGGTCGATAACGACGACCTGCTTACATTTCTGGTAAATCTCGGAGCTTTCCAAAAACGCCGGCGAATGGGTGTCCACCACAATCAAAAGCGTCTTGTCGTTCACCGCGCCGAGCGCTTCGTCCGGCTCCATAAACATATTGGCGCCGCCCGCGTTTAAAAAGCTGTCGATAAGCGGCCTTGCGAGCGACTGCTCTTTCCTTACGACGACATGCGCCGGCTTTTGCAGCGCCTTTGTAATGGCGCTCCACAGGCCGATTGCCGCGCCCACACAGTCTAAATCTGAGTTTTTATGGCCCATTAAAAGCACATGGGAGCTGCCCTTGATATGCTCGGACAGGGTGCTGGCGATAACGCGCGTCCTGACCTTATCGAATTTTTCATAGCCCTTGGAAACGCCGCCGAAGAACCTGAATTCGTCCTTCGTTTTGACGGCAACCTGGTCGCCGCCGCGGCCGAGCGCCATTTCAAGCGCCCTGCGCGCCCAAAGCTCGCTTTCCTTAAAGCCCTGCGCGCCGCGCCCAATGCCGATGGAGATGGTCGCTTCCCTGTTGTTAGCAAACTTGATGCCGCGGATTTCCTCAAGAATCGGGAATTTTTCTTCCACGAGCTTGCGCACGAAGCGCTCCTCAAAAATCACCATATAACGGCTTCCGGAAACCTTTTTAAATAACGCGTTGTATTTTGCCGCCCATTTTTGAAGCGCGTTTTCAATGGTTACAACAGCGTGCGCGCTCTGCTCGTCGTCGTTTTCCCGCTCGAACTCCTCGCGGTTGTCGAACAAAACCATCGCGACGGCCGGCCTGCTTTCTACATATTCCTTCGCTGTGTTCTTGTAATATGTATCGTCGATAAAATAAAGAACCGCGCCGTCCGCCACCGAACAGGCAAGCACCGTATAGCGCCTGTTCCCGTAGGAAACGTCAGCGCTGCCATGATGCAGGATTTCGTCGACGGTAAAGCCCGGTATGTACTGGCTGATGAAGTCGCCTGTTGCCTCCCGCCCGCTGCACAGGCGGTCTTTGAACTTCTGGTTGTACCACATGACGTCGCCCTGGTCGCCCGCGACGACGACGGGGACGGAAAATTTCTCGAGATAGCTCGTATTGACCCCCTTGATACCCGCGAGCGCGCTTTTGACGACGCGCGCCGTATACCGTTCAAACCGCTTGAGGTTGACGTAAACGAGCAGGATGGAAAGGATGGCGACAGCAATTTCGATATAGAAGATATAAATATTCCAGCGGATGGAGTAGAGCGCCATTCCAAGAATGACGCCGGAAAAAATCAAAAAATAGGGAGACAAGGTCCAAACCTTTTTTTTCATTACCATACTCCTTCCGCCGGAACCAATATTCAAACGCTGACTCAGACCTCCATGATAATCGGCAAAATCATCGGGGTGCGTCTGGTCCTGTCGTAAATGAGGTGCGAAACCTCATCCTTGATTTTATTTTTAATGACGTTCCATTCGTGGATGTTGTCGTATGCGCAGTCGTTGAGTACGGCCTCTGCGGCCTTTCTCACCTCGTCGAGCAGCATTTCGGATTCCCTGACATACACAAAGCCTCTTGAAACAATATCCGGTCCCGCGATGAGATGCGCGTCGTACGCGTCGATGGACGCCACGACGATAATCAGGCCGTCCTGTCCAAGGTGCTTCCTGTCGCGCAGGACGATGCTTCCGACGTCGCCGACGCCCAAACCGTCGACGAACACCTTGCCCGCCTGGACGGATTCGAGCTCCTTGAAATAATCCTGGTTGATTTCAATGACGCTGCCGACGTCGCCCACAAATACGTTTTTATGCTCCATGCCCATGCTGTAGGCAAGGTTTGCGTGTTTTCTCAAATGCTTCTGCTCACCGTGCACCGGAATAAAATACTTCGGCTTTGTAAGCCCATGGATAATCTTTAATTCCTCCTGGCAGGCGTGGCCTGAAACGTGTACCTCGTACATTGACTCGTAAACGACCTCGCAGCCGCGTTTCAACAGCTCATCCACAACGTTCCCGACCATCTTCTCGTTGCCGGGAATCGGGTTCGCGGAAATAATAATGAAATCGCCCGCGCCGACCTCAACCTTGCGGTGGTCGGCAAACGCCATTCTCGACAAGGCCGACATCGGCTCGCCTTGGGTACCCGTCGTGACAAGCACGATTTTTTCCTTCGGGTAGCGCTTTAACAGGTCGATATCGATAATCACGCCGTCCGGCACGTCCAAATAGCCGAGCTCCGCGGCGACTGTCATGTAGTTTATCATGCTGCGCCCGGATAAAGCGACCTTCCTGCCGTAATGCGCGGCACAGTTGATAATCTGCTGGACCCTGTTGATGTTGGAAGCGAAGGACGCGATGATAATCCTGCTTTTTTCCGCGCGCTTAAAGAGCGTTTCAAACGAATCGCCGACCTTCTGCTCAGTCATGGTAAAGCCGGGGCGCTCGGCGTTGGTTGAATCCGCAAACAGAGCGAGAACGCCCTGCTTGCCCAGCTCCGCAAAACGGGCCAAATCTATCATTTCGCCGGCAATCGGCGTACAGTCGATTTTAAAGTCGCCCGTATGCACGAGCGTGCCCGCCGGCGAATGGATGGCTACGGCGGCTGCGTCCGGAATGGAATGGTTGACGTGTATCATCTCCACGTCCATGCAGCCAAGCGAAATCGTATCGCCCGCGTTTACTTTATTGAGCTTTGCTTTATAAAGGAGATTATGCTCCTTGAGCTTGTTTTCCACAAGGCCGAGCGTCAGGCTCGTGCCGTAAATCGGGAAATTCATATTCTTGAGCAGATACGGGATAGAGCCGATATGGTCCTCATGGCCGTGCGTAATGACTAGTCCCTTAATCCTGTCCTGGTTTTCCTCAATATAGCTGAAATCCGGAATGACCAAATCGACGCCGAGCATGTCGCCGTCCGGGAATGCCATGCCGCAGTCGAGGATGAACATATCGCCATTGCACTCGAAAACGGTAATATTTTTGCCGATTTCATTTAAGCCGCCGATAAACGCGACCTTGATGGACGGCTTTTTCGCGGGTCTTCTGCCCGGCTGTCTCTTTCTCTGCGGATAGCGCTGCGTCTTTTTAGCGGCCTCCGCCGGTTTTTTGGCGCTGCCGCGCGCCGGGGCGGCCTTCTTCTGCCCGTTCTCCTTCGCCGCCGTTTTTGCAGCCGGCTTGGCGGCCGGCTTTCTGGAAGCCGTCTTCTTCTGAGACGGCTTATTCTGATTGTCTGATGTCACAAATAAACCTCCAATTTCTTTCGTTATGTATTGACTGTATTGTATTGTTTTATTCTGTGCCGCAAACGGTGCCCCATGCACAGAGTCATCGATCATTTAAAACACATTTTCTTCAAACAAAAAACGAATCCGGTCACATACGTTGCATCCATTTTATTCTATTTCAACGGTACTGTCAAGTGCCGCGTATGGGCACCTTTTTTTCCTTTGCGGCAATTTACTCCATTAATTCGTTCTGTTTTTCTGAATAGGCCGCGCTTTTTCCCGTAAACTAACAGGGCGGGTGCGCCGCGCGTTTTTTCATTTTGCGCCGGTTTGCCGCTACACATATCATGGCACAATTCTGCGGCAGTTATTCCAACGGATTGAACAATTAAAATCAAACCGGAATTGTTGCATTTGCACCATCATACGCGACAATAATTTTAAAAACGCCGTCTTTAATTTGTGATTTTGTTAAGTTATGCCAGAAGCCGCCGGGAAAGTATTGAAAACGCCTGCGGGAAGGGGTATAATAAGCGCACTACCACAAGATATAAGGAGAATCGCCTTGAAGCACGTTGAAATTTACACCGACGGCGCCTGCCAGGGAAACCCGGGGCCGGGCGGCTGGGGCGCGGTTATGCGCTATAAAGGGACGGAAAAGGAAATATCCGGCGGCGAAAAAAACACAACGAACAACCGCATGGAGCTTTCCGCCGTGATTGAAGCGTTAAAGCTGTTAAAGGAGCCGTGCAGCGTAACCTTGTACAGCGATTCCCAATATGTCTGCAACGCCATTAAGCTCGGCTGGGCGAAAAAATGGCGCGCAAACGGCTGGATGCGCAACAAAAAAGAGCCCGCTTTAAACCCGGAGCTCTGGGACGAGCTTTTAAAGCTCTGTGAAAAGCATACGGTCGAGGTGGTTTGGGTCAAGGGCCACGCCGGACATCCGGAAAACGAACGGTGCGACGCTTTGGCGGTCGCGGCGGCGCGGCGGTATCAATAAATGAATCTGCAAAACGGAAGGTGATATATAGTGAGAAGGATTTACGCCGACAACGCGGCGACGACGAAGCTCTCCCCCAAGGTGCTTGAACAGATGATGCCGTATCTGACCGAATATTACGGCAACCCGTCGAGCCTATATTCGGTGGGCGGGCAGGCTAAAAAGGCGGTCGAAACCGCGAGGCAGGACATTGCGCAGTGCTTAAACGCGCTGCCCGGTGAGATTTATTTTACCTCCGGCGGAAGCGAGTCTGACAACTGGGCAATCAAGGGTGTTGCACACGCGCTTGCTAAGAAGGGCAAAAAGCACATTGTAACCTCTGCCTTTGAGCATCACGCGGTGCTGCATACCTGCGCAGCGCTCGAAAAGGAAGGATTCGAGGTCACATATCTCGACGTACACAGCGACGGCCTGGTCCGCCCAGAGGAACTGGAAGCGGCTTTGCGCGAGGACACGGCGCTCGTTACCATTATGTACGCGAACAACGAAATCGGGACGATTCAGCCTATCTCTGAGATTGGAGCCGTTTGCAAAAAGCACGGCGTGCTGTTCCATACGGATGCGGTACAGGCTGTGGGAAATATTTCGATTGACGTGAAGGAGCAGAACATCGACCTGCTTTCCCTGACGGCGCACAAGCTGCACGGCCCGAAGGGCTGCGGCGCTTTGTATATCAGGCGCGGCGTGCGGCCGGAAATCCTGATTGACGGCGGCGCGCAGGAGCGCGGACAGCGCGCGGGCACGGAGAACGTCGCCGGAATCGTCGGTTTAGCCGCCGCGGTGAAGGAAGCACTTGCCACGATGGACGAGCGCAACGCGCGCATTACGAAAATGAGAAACCGCCTAATTGACGGGCTTTTAAAAATAGAACGCTCCCGTTTAAACGGCGACCGGGACAAACGCCTTGCGGGGAACCTCAACATGTGCTTTGAGGGAATCGAGGGCGAATCGCTCCTTTTAAAGCTCGATTTAAAGGGTATCTGCGCGTCCTCCGGCTCGGCGTGTACGTCCGGCTCGCTCGACCCCAGCCACGTGCTGCTGTCTATCGGGCTGCCGCATGAAATCGCGCACGGCTCGATGCGGCTATCTTTCAGCGACGATACCTCGGAGGAGGACATCGATTATATCCTGGAGACGGTTCCCCCGATTGTGGAATACCTCCGTTCGATTTCCCCGCTTTGGGAGCGCATCGTAAAAGAAAACAATTGACTCGGAAAGGAATGAAGGGTTATGGCATACAGTGAAAAGGTAATGGAGCATTTTGCGAATCCGCGCAATGTCGGAGAAATTCCGGACGCGGACGGTATCGGCGAGGTGGGCAACTCCAAATGCGGCGATATTATGAAGATGTACATCAAGGTTGACGGCGATACCATCACGGACGTACGCTTTAAAACGTTCGGCTGCGGCGCCGCGATTGCGACGAGCTCCATGGCGACCGAGCTTATCAAGGGTAAGACCATCGACGAAGCCTTACAGCTTACGAACAAGGCGGTTATGGAGGCGCTCGACGGGCTTCCGCCGGTCAAGGTGCACTGTTCCGTTTTAGCGGAGCAGGCAATCAAGGCGGCGCTGAGCGATTATTACACGCGCAAGGGCATCGACCCGGTGCCGATTGTCGGCGAAATCAAGGAATGCGACCACGACCATGAGGGGTGCGGGTGCAGCTTGTAATCGATAAAAAGGGGAAAGCAGCTATGCTTTCCCCTTTTTGAACCCTATTTTTTTATTTTAGTATAAACTTTTTATTTTTTGAGTTTTATCATAAAACTTTTCTATGTTAAATCAAAGGTTAGAGAACAGTTGCGGCTGTTCTCTCTTTTTTATTGAAGCATTCTGCTTCTTGAATTTCTTGATAAAACTTTCTATGTTTTGCTCAAAAGGGAAAAACAATTCGCTGTTTTTCCCTTTTGTAAACCCTTTTCGTCGACAGGGAAAACCTCGTCGCAGGTTTTCCCTTGACCCTTTCCAGCCGAGCAAGGGGCTGCGCCCCTTACAATCCCCACATGATAGAAATTGTGACCGTTCCTCGTTTTGTGTACGGGTTGTAGAAAAGATACTACGGGACCGCTGTGTGCCGCGCCTTCGCGCGGAGTACTTCGTGGATACTGTACTTTCTTAGTAACGGAGTACATTGCGGATATGGTAAATACTTGCGCTTTA
>UQHH01000006.1 GCA_900540865.1 uncultured Oscillospiraceae bacterium | reverse complement strand
CTTTTGACCTAACATAATGAGTTTTATGAAGAACTCCAAGAAGCAGTATGCTTCAATAAAAAAGAGAGAACAGCCGCAACTGTTCCCCCTTTTTGATTCATGAAACATAAAAAGGTTTATGAAAGATTCCAAGAAGCAGAATATTTATAGAAAATCATGAAGCAGTATACTTCAAAAAACAAGCTTTAATAAATAAAACATAAAAAATCAAGACTCGTTTGCGCCGGAAAACGGCCCCTTTCCGCGCAGCTCCCGAAAGAAATCCTTGAGGACAGCGGCGCATTCCTCCTCCAGAACGCCGCTTGTAAGCTGCGGCTTATGATTAAAGGGCAGTTCAAAGAGGTCGACGACCGACCCGCACGAACCGGCCTTTGGGTCTTTCGCGCCGTACACCACGCGCCTGATGCGCGCGTTGATTATCGCGCCCGCGCACATGGGGCACGGCTCAAGCGTAACATAAAGCTCACACTGCCACAGCCGCCAGCCGCCGAGCGCCCGGCAAGCGCCGTTGATTGCCTCGAGCTCCGCGTGGCACAGCGCGTTTTTATCTGCTTCCCTGCGGTTGTACCCGCGCGATATAACCGTTCCGTCTTTTACGACGACCGCGCCGACCGGAACCTCGCCGTTTTCGGCGGAAACTCGCGCGCACAGGAGCGCTTCCCTCATAAACCGCTCGTCGCTGTTCATGATACCATCGCCCAGGTCAGCGCGGCTTCCCCAATCAGCAAAACGACAGCGATAATGACGCCCGGCGTCAGGAAAAAGGTTTTGAGCCGCTCTTTAAGCGTCAGGGCGGAATCCGGTTTTTCTATATGAAACAAGCCCTTGTCCTTCCTCGACAGGAAGAAAAGGCCCACAAGCGCAAGCAGCAGGGTAACGCCCATTATAAGAATATAAAAAATATTTCCTACGAGCGCGCCGAACTGCGTCGTCACAATATCGCCGATAACGGCATAGAAATTGTTTGCAAAATGCAGCAGCATCGCCGGGATAATCGAACCGGTGTACATTACGAGGAAAGCAAGTGCGAGCCCGCCGATAAACGCAAACGGTATTTGTACGATGTTGCCGTGCATCAAGCCGAACAGCAGGGAAGAAATCAATATGGCAAAGCCGTCGCCGTATTTGCGCAGCGCGCCGAACAGCACGCCGCGGAATAAGAATTCCTCAACAAAGGCAGGCACGCACGCGACGGAAATTACATATAAAATGTTCGCGGAAAGGGTGCCGTCGGTCGATAACGACAGGCTCGACTGGTCATACGGCAGGCCGATTGCCTTAAGGTTTTGCAGCAGCAGCTCCACCGCGAAATTTGAAAACATAAAGACCGCAAGCCCGGCGGGAAGCAGCGCGAGAATCCGTTTTACGCTTACCCTGCTGCGAAACTGAATCAAATCGTCCAGGTGCGTGCGCTCCGTTTTACATAAAATCAGCGCCGGAATACACATGCCGAGGATAGAGACGATTCCCTGCATTGCGAAATACATCGACGGGTCGTATTCACCCACACCGCCGGCGCCGTCATACGTGACTCCTCCGCCGAAAATAAGAAAAAAGCTGAGCAGCGTCGCAACAAAATTAAACGCCACAAGCACAATAATCAGCGAGACGCCGGAACGGTTCGACAGGGAGCGCAGCGCCTTTCTTTCCTGCTCCTTCTTGAAATAACCGCTGTCATAGGCCGGATAATAAAAGGCGTTACCGTACGGATACGGCGGCATATACATCTAATCACATCCACATACAAATTAAAGTTTAAAATATTATATCATCGGGCAGCCGCAATTACAACAAAAAATCAATTCTGTGGAAAGCTTTCACAGCCCGTTCACAAATTTATGGTAATATAAAGAGGTATAATTTTTGTACAGTAAAAACGTTAAATTACATTTGCGGGAATCCTTGGGAATTTTGTATATTTAAACGCTGTTCCCTTGATTATATGCAAAAATATGGTATAATAATCAGATAAAACATAAAGGTAGGGTGGAGCATTATGGAATCCTCAATCTCGCGTAGGCAGGCAAGGGAGCAGGCGTTTATCCTTGCGTTTGAAACGAATTTTACCGATGATTCGGTTGCTGATATTTTAGAGGCCGCACAGCTTTGCGGCGGCGAGCAGGTCGACCCCTTCGCGGTCGGCCTTGTCAACCAGATGCTGGAAAACAAGGAGGAAATCGACCGTGTAATCGAAGCGAACGCAAAGGGATGGAAGATGAACCGCATTTCAAAGGTAAGCCTTACTATTTTGCGCCTGACGGTCTGCCAGATTCTTTTTCAAAACGGGGAATCCGGCGCGAAAGACCCGGTAAGCGTAGCGGTGAGCGAGGCCGTGCGCCTTTCTAAAAAATATTCCACGCCTG
The DNA here is from genome assembly GCA_900540865.1 of uncultured Oscillospiraceae bacterium. Taxonomy (GTDB): domain Bacteria; phylum Bacillota; class Clostridia; order Oscillospirales; family Acutalibacteraceae; genus Scatavimonas. The sequence continues at coordinate 74,312 of UQHH01000006.1, read as the reverse complement.
AGGACGCGTCCTTTGTAAACGGCGTGCTCGGAACAGTCGCCCGCGCCGCCCGGCCGGCAGCGGAGGCGGAAGGCCAATGAGCGCCTTTTTGGGCATAGACACCAGCAATTATACGACCTCCTGCGCCGCTTATCTGGAGAACGAGGCCGTACAGGAAAAAATGCTCCTTCCTGTTAAACCCGGCGAATGCGGGCTTCGCCAAAGCGACGCGGTTTTCCATCACACGCAGCAGCTTCCAAGGGTTATGGAAAGGCTGGTGCCGCGGCTGAACGATAAGATAGAAGCAATTGGCGTTTCCGCAAGGCCCAGACAAGAGGAAGGCTCCTATATGCCATGCTTTACGGTTGGAATGGGCTGTGCGAAAACGCTTTCGCTCGTTTTGGATGTTCCGCTTTATGAATTTTCACACCAGCAGGGCCATGTGGCCGCAGCGCTTTATTCCGCGGGCCGTCTCGATTTACTCTGCGCTCCTTTTTTAGCGTTCCATATTTCCGGCGGGACGACGGAAGCCCTGTACGTCACACCGGACGAAACAGAGCTTTTCCGCACGCGCATTGCCGCAAAAACGCTCGACTTAAACGCGGGGCAGGCAATCGACCGGGTCGGCGTGATGCTGGGCCTTCCGTTCCCGTGTGGAATGGAGCTCGAAAGGCTCGCGTCTGCCTGTGAGGAAAAAATAACGGTAAAAACCGCGCTGAGGGGCTGCGACTGCTGCCTTTCCGGTGTGGAGAACCAATGCAGGAACCTGCTTTTACAGGGCGCCTCAAAGGAATATATCGCGGCGTTTTGCATTGAATCGGTCAGGCGGACGCTTTTTGAAATGACGGTCCGGCTGCAAAAACAGTATGATAATCTGCCGCTTTTATATGCGGGTGGCGTCATGTCGAATAATATCATCCGAAAATCGTTTGAACGGGAGTTCGGCGCCCTGTTTGCGCAGCCGGAATTTTCAAGCGACAACGCCGCGGGCATTGCGGTGCTTACGGCGGTGAGATATGGGGGAATAACGCTATGAACGCGATGATTTCCGTATCGCAGCTCAACTTTTATATCAAATCCCTGCTCGACGGCGACCAAAACCTGTCGAACGTTTTCGTTACGGGTGAAATCTCGAACCTATCGGGCCATTACCGGTCGGGGCACCTCTATTTCTCTTTAAAGGATGAAAAAGCGGCTGTTAAGGCGGTTATGTTCTCAAGCAGCGCGGCGCGCCTGCGGTTCTTGCCGGAAAACGGCATGAAGGTCATTGTGCGCGGGCGTGTTTCCGTATACGAGGCCTCCGGCCAGTACCAGCTCTATGTGGAGGACATGCAGCCCGACGGGGCGGGCTCTCTCGCCGTCGCGTTCGAGCAGCTCAAAAACAAGCTGTCGCGCGAAGGCCTGTTCGACCAGGCACATAAAAAACCAATTCCCCTGATGCCGCGGAAAATCGGCGTAATTACCTCGCCCACGGGCGCTGCGCGCAGGGACATTGAAAGCATATTAAAGAGAAGGTACCCGCTGGCGGACGTGCTGCTCTGTCCCGTGCTTGTCCAGGGAGCAGGGGCAGCCGCGCAGCTGGCGCGGGCTGTGAAATACATGGACAGGGAAAACCTCTGCGACGTCATCATCCTCGGACGCGGCGGCGGCAGTGCCGAGGATTTAGCAGCCTTTAACGACGAAACGCTCGCCCGCGCCGTATATGGCGCGAATACGCCCGTAATATCAGCAGTCGGGCACGAAACCGATTTTACCATATGCGACTTTGTGTCAGACCTGCGCGCGTCCACGCCTTCGGCGGCGGCGGAGCTGTGCGTACCCGACCAGGAGGAGCTGAAGGAAGAGCTGAAAGGCTTTTCCCTCCGTATGAAAAAGCAGATGGAAACAACGCTGTCGGCAAACCGGGCGCGTGTAGCCGCGCTTTCTTCATCGCGCTGGCTCAAAAACCCGTTTGACTGTTATATTACGCAGAACAGCCTGACGCTCGACCGGCTTTCCCAGCGGCTTACTTTGGGAATCGATAAGGAAATTACAGCGAAAAAGCAGCGGCTTTCCATGCTGTCCTCACAGCTCGACGCTTTAAGCCCCCTGCATATCCTGTCGCGCGGCTACGCCGTCGCGAGCAGGGACGGCAAGGCGCTGAAAAGCGTAAAGGAGCTAAAAAATGGGGACGAATTTTCCCTGCTTTTATCAGACGGCAGTATAAACTGCGCAGTAAAGGAATGATAAACATGAAGGCTTACAAAACGTATGAAGAAGCGGTAGACAGGCTTTCGCAGGTAGTCGCCCTTTTAGAGCAGGGCAGCCTGCCGCTGGAAGAGTCTTTAAAGCTTTTTGAAGAAGGCACGAAGCTCACCTCGTTCTGCTACGGCGCACTCAAGGACGCGCAGCAGAAAATCGAGGTGCTTGCCGTACCGGAGGAACAGACGGATGAAGAATGATATTGAATTAATCGAGCGGGCGCTTTTAAACTGCCTGCCCGGCAGGGACTGCATGGAAAAAGACGTAATCGACGCGATGGAATACAGCCTTATGGCGGGCGGCAAGCGAATCCGCCCACGCCTGACGCTCGCGTTCTGCCGCCTGTGCGGGGGAACGGAAGAACAGGCGCTCGGCTGCGCCTGCGCGGTGGAGATGATTCATACCTACTCGCTCATTCACGACGATTTGCCGTGCATGGACGACGACGACATGCGCCGCGGCAGGCCGTCGAACCATATCAGGTTCGGTGAGGACATCGCCCTGCTTGCCGGCGACGCGCTTCAGGCGCTCGCGTTTGAAACGCTCCTGTGCGGGGCGGATAAGGACAACGCCCAACGGCTTGCAAAGGCGGGCGAGTACCTTGCAAACGCCTGCGGCGCGCTTGGGATGGTCGGCGGGCAGGTCGTCGATTTGCAAAGCGAGGAAAAGGAAGCGCCCATCGAGGTGCTTAAAATCATGGACGGCAAAAAAACGGGCGCGCTCATCCGCGCGGCCTGCGTGCTGGGATGCGTCTGCGCGGGAGCGGACGAAAGGCTGTGCGCGGCTGCCGAAGCGTACGCCGAAAGCATAGGCCTTGCTTTCCAGATTGTAGACGACATTCTGGACGTGACGGCTGACAGCGAAACGCTTGGCAAACCTATCGGAAGCGACGGGGAAAACAAAAAATCCACGTATGTCTCCCTGCTTGGAATCGATAAATGCAAAGCGCTCGTCGAAGAGCTTACAGAAAAGGCCGTGTCCGCGCTCGCGGCGTTCCCGAACGACGCCGAAGAGCTTGTGGAGCTTGCGCGGCAGCTCGCGCAAAGGGACCGCTGATATTTTTGTATGTGGAAATAAACGAGGATGGGGAGGTTTCAGGTTGTGGATGGTGAATATCAGGTTCTGGATAAATTAGAATCTCCCGATGATTTACGGTATTTGACAGATGGCGAATTAAATGAATTATGTTCTGAAATCAGGCAGGTCATTGTGGACGCCGTTTCAAAAAACGGCGGGCATCTGGCCTCAAACCTCGGTACGGTCGAGCTCACGGTCGCCATGCTCAAGGCGTTTCCGCGGGTAGAGGACAGAATCGTCTGGGACGTCGGCCATCAATGCTATACGCACAAAATTTTGACCGGAAGATTTCAGGACATCGGTACAATCCGCACCGAAGGCGGTATTTCCGGGTTCCCGAAGCGGTGCGAAAGCCCGTACGACGCGTTCAACGCGGGGCACAGCAGCACCTCCATTTCCGCAGCCTTCGGAATTGCGCAGGCTAAGGAGTTAAAGGGAGAGGACGGCTATACCATCGCGGTCATCGGCGACGGCGCGCTAACGGGCGGCCTTGCGTACGAGGGGCTCAACAACGCGGGAAGGTTCAAGAAGAACTTCATCGTCGTTTTGAACGACAACAAAATGTCTATCTCCCGCAATGTCGGCTCTATGGCGCGGTATCTCACGGGCATCCGCATCAAGCCCGCCTACCTGCGTGTAAAAAGCAGGGTGGAAAAGGCGCTGATACACACGCCTGTCGTCGGCAACCCTATCAGGAGGATATTACAGCGCTCCAAGTCGAGCCTGCGCAAAATGGTATATAAGGACACGCTCTTCGACGACATGGGCTTTACCTATTACGGGCCGGTCGAGGGGCATAATTTCGAGGAGCTTGAAAACGCGTTCAACGCGGCAAAGAATGTAAAGGGCCCTGTGCTGGTGCACGTTGTGACGACGAAGGGCAAGGGCTACCAGTACGCGGAGGACGACCCGAAAAACTTTCACGGCATTTCGAGCTTCGATGTAGAAACAGGCGAGCCGATTACAAAGGGAAAAGGCTTTTCAAACGTATTCGGTGAAAAGCTCTGTGAAATGGCCCGCAGCGACAAGCGCATCTGCGCCATTACGGCGGCAATGAAATCCGCGACCGGCCTTAACGGCTTTTGCCGCCAGTACAAGGACCGCTTTTTCGACGTAGGAATCGCGGAGGAGCACGCCGTCACCTTTGCGGGCGGCCTGGCCGCGGGCGGGATGCTCCCGGTATTTGCGGTGTACTCCACCTTTTTGCAGCGCGGAGTGGACCAGATTATCCACGACATCGCCACGCAGAAGCTGCACGTGATTTTAGCAATCGACCGCGCCGGAATCGTCGGCGAGGACGGCGAAACACACCAGGGCGTGTTCGACGTCGCGCTTTTGAATTCGATTCCGGGCGCCGTGATTTACAGCCCGTCCTACTTTGACGAGCTTCAGCGCGATATGCAGACAGCCGCCTACACAAACCGCGGTATCGTCGCGGTTCGCTACCCGCGCGGCGGGGAGCTATACCGGCCGCATGACTTCAAATGGGGCAAAAAAACCTTTGATTTTTACGGCAACCCCAACGCGCAAACGCTTTTAATCACATATGGCAGGCTGTTCAGCTATGCGTGCCTTGCAAAGGAACGGCTGTTTAAAAAGGGCATCGACATCTGCATTTTAAAGCTCGGGCGCATCAAGCCGGTTCCCAAGGAAGCGATTGCTGGGGCAAAGCGTTTTTCTTACATTTTCTTTTTTGAAGAGGGCATGGCAGCCGGCGGCGTGGGAGAGCATTTTTTGTTTGAGCTGTCCGGCACGCGCTGGAACGGCAATTACAGCCTGACGGCAATCGATAACCGCTTTGTCCAGCAGTCGTCGGTCGAATCCGCCTTAAAGGCGCTTTCCCTGGACGACAGCGGCATGGCGAATATCATCAGCAAAGGGATTCGGGAGGACTTGAAATAAATTGAGTGAGAAAAAACGGCTCGATACGCTCGTGTTTGAGCGCGGCTATACGCAGAGCAGGGAAAAGGCCAAGGCGGTCATTATGGCGGGGCTTGTATACGCGGACAACCAAAAGGCGGATAAGCCGGGCGCCGTGTATCCCGCGGACGTAACGCTCGAGGTACGCGCGGGCACGCCCAAATATGTCAGCCGCGGCGGCTTCAAGCTGGAAAAGGCAATGGAGAGCTTCGGCATTGATTTAAAAGGTAAAATTACAATGGATATCGGCGCCTCCACCGGCGGCTTTACCGACTGTATGCTGCAAAACGGCGCGGACAGGGTTTACGCCGTGGACGTTGGCTACGGGCAGCTCGACTGGAAGCTCAGGAACGATGAACGCGTAATCAATATGGAGCGCACGAACATCCGCAAGGTGAAAAAGGAGCAGGTGCCGGACGAGCTCGATTTCTTCAGCGTGGACGTTTCCTTTATCTCCCTGAAGCTCGTGCTGCCCGTCGCGCGCGAATTCCTGAAGGACGGCGGCCGGGCAGTCTGCCTGATTAAGCCGCAGTTCGAGGCGGGCAGGGAAAAGGTCGGCAAAAAGGGCGTCGTGCGGGACGTGCAGGTACATACGCAGGTGATTGAATCGGTCTGTACGTTCTGCCTTGCAAACGGCTTTGATGTATTGGGGCTTGATTTTTCCCCAATCAAAGGGCCGGAAGGCAATATCGAATATTTAATCTGCCTGCAAAAATCGCGGGAAGGGCGGATGCTCTGCAATATGGACCCAAAGGAGCTTGCCGCGCGTTCGCACGAACAACTCGACAAAAAGGGTGATTGATTTGAATTTTGCAATCGTACCGAACCCAACGAAGGAGGGCGCGCCCGCGTGTACGAAAAGGGTCGCGGAAATCCTCATGAAAAACGGCGGCGTGCCGATGCTTCTGGAGGAATACCAAAAGTACGTGCCGGACGGCGCGCGTTTCTATCAAAGCATCGACGCGCTGATTACCGCCTGTGACATCGTTATAACGGTCGGCGGCGACGGCACCATCATCAGCGTCGCAAAATACGCGGCGGCGGCCGGAAAGCCCCTGCTCGGCATAAACCTCGGGCGGCTCGGCTTCGTAGCGGGGCTTGAGCCCAATAAGCTCTGTGAGCTTTCGCGCCTGTTTACCGGAGACTACCATTGTGAAAACAGGATGATGCTCAAGGCGGCCGTAATCAAGAAAAACAGCGAGAAGGTATATTACGCGCTTAACGACGTGACGGTCTCGCGCGGCTCGCTTTCGCGCATCATCGATTTAACGGTTTCCTTAAACGATGAGGAAATCAGCGAATACCGCGCGGACGGCCTGCTGTTTTCTACGCCGACGGGCTCTACCGCCTATTCGCTTTCCGCCGGAGGGCCGGTTATCCAGCCGCATATGCAGTGTATCCTGCTCACGCCGGTCTGCCCGCATTCCCTGTTCTCCCGCTCGGTGCTGTTTTGCGACCAATCGCGCCTTACCGTTAGGGCGGAGGACCAGGACAACGCGGAGGTCTATTTAACGGTAGACGGGCAGGATTCGGAAAAAATCTCCTCAGGCGACCGGATTAAAATAGAAAAAGCGGATATTTCCGCGAAGCTTATTTTTCTGCATGATAAGAGCTTTTACAGGGTGCTGAGCGAAAAGCTCAGCCACAGGATTGTTTAACGAGGTGCTTTCATTATGAAAACAAAACGCCACGCAAAAATATTGGAGCTCATCCAGAGCTACACCATCGACACGCAGGAGGAGCTTCTGCGCCGCCTGCGGGAAGAGGGCTACGATGTAACGCAGGCGACCGTTTCGCGCGATATTAAGGAGCTTCGCCTGTTAAAGACGCTCGGCAAGGACGGCGCTTACAAATATACGACGGGCAGCAGAAGCCAGATGGACATCAGCGCGAACATCCATACCCTCTTTTCCACGACCGTCCAGCATATCGATTTTGCCGGCAACATGATTGTGCTCAAGACCATCAACGGTATGGCGCAGGGCGTATGCGCGGCGCTCGATTCCATGGAATGGGACGGAGTCGTCGGCACAATCGCGGGCGACGACTCTATTTTCATCGTTGCGCGAAGCAACGCAAAGGCGGTTACGCTCACATCGGAACTGAAAAAGCTGTTATGATAGAGGAAGATTCTTATGCTTTCATCCCTTTACATTGAAAATATCGCGGTCATTGAAAAGACGCAGATTGAGTTTGCCGGAGGCTTCAACGTCTTAACCGGTGAAACGGGCGCGGGAAAATCAATCGTCATCGACGCATTGAGCGCCGTGCTCGGAAAACGCACGTCCAAGGACATCGTGCGCACGGGCGCGCAAAGCGCGTGCGTCAGCGCCGTTTTTACAGACGTAGACGGAAAAACCGCGGCAAAGCTAACAGAATACGGCTTTCCGGCGGAAGAGGACGGCACGCTCATTTTGCACAGGGAAATCGGCGCGTCGGGCAAAACGGCCTGCCGTATCAATTCGCGTCCGGCGACGGTCAGCGTCCTGCGGGATATTGCGTCTTTCTTAATCGATATTCACGGGCAGCACGAAAGCGGCGAGCTGATGCAGCAAAGCGCGCACCAGGAATACATAGACGGCTTTGCTGATTTCGGCGATACATACACGGCCTACCGCACCGTGTTTTCAAAGCTTCGCGACTGCAAGCACAGGCTGGAAGCAATGAAAACCGACGACGCGCAGCGCGCGCGCAGAATCGACCTGCTGCGCTACCAGACAGAAGAAATCGACGCGGCGGCCCTCGTTCCGGGCGAGCTTGAAGCTTTGAGCGAGCAAAAAAGCCTCGCGCTCAACCGCGAGCGCGTGCAAAGCGCGCTTTTGGGCGCACATGAGCTGCTCGGCGGCGAAAACGAGATAAACGCTATGCGCCTGCTGGAGGAAGCGGCGGACACGCTCGAGGGCGCGCAGGAGTACCTGCCGGAAATCAAAGCGCTTTCCGCCCGTGTGCGCGACGCGTTCTACGACATACAGGACTGCTCGTCCTCGCTTTTGGAGCTTTCAGACAGCGCGCGGGAGGAACAGTTCGATTTGGGCGGAATCGAGCAGAGGCTCGATTTAATCTACCGGCTGTCGCGCAAATACGGCGAGACAATCGAGGATATTTTAACGTTTGCGCAGCAGGCGCATGAAGAGCTGCAAACACTGTTGGAGTACGACACGAACCTCGAAGCGCTGCAACAGGAATTTGAAACGCTGTTTGAACAGGCCAGGGGCCTGGCGCTTACGCTTTCAGAGAAGCGCCGTCAGGCGGCGAACCTTTTTACCGCGCGCGTGCAGGCGGAAATGGCTTATCTCGATATGCCGAACGTTCGCCTTACGGTCGATTTCCAGACGACCCCGCTTTCATCGAGCGGCATGGATAAAATAGAACTGCTCATTTCGGCAAATCCCGGGGAAGAGCCGAAGCCCGTATCCAAAATCGCGTCGGGCGGCGAGCTTTCCCGTATGATGCTCGCAATCAAAAACGTGCTTGCCGATAAGGACCAGACGCCGACGCTCATTTTCGACGAGGTAGACACCGGAATCAGCGGCAGCGCGGCGCAGAAGGTCGGCTTAAAGCTCAAAGCGGTTTCAAAAGGCAGGCAGGTCATCTGTGTGACGCACCAGGCGCAGATTGCGGCGCTCGCCGGCACGCACTTCCTCATTCAAAAAGAGGTACAAAGCGGCAGGACGTTCACACAGGTCAAGAAGCTCGGCCTGGAACAGCGTAAATACGAGCTTGCGCGCATCATCGGCGGCGTTGAGATTACGGAGCTTACGCTCAGGCATGCCGAGGAAATGCTCAATAAAAAATATTGAATATTCGGCGGTAAAGAAATTTTTTTCAGCCGGAATTTATAGGGAACTGAAAATGAAAGTCATTGAAATAAAAGACAGGAATTCGAAGTTGATACAACAGCTGCTTGACGTGTGGGAAAGCTCTGTAAAGGCAACACATCTCTTTTTATCGGAGAGTGAGATAGCGGGTATCAAGGAATATGTCCCGCAAGCGTTGAATGAAATACCTCATTTAATTATTGCGGAAAACGAAAATCAAGCGCCTGTGGGCTTTATGGGAATAGCAGGGCGGCGTCTAGAAATGCTGTTTATCTCTCACGAAGAAAGAGGAAAAGGCTTCGGCAAGAAGCTGCTGAAATATGGAATAGAAAAATATTCGATTCATGATTTAGCGGTCAATGAACAAAATCCCCTTGCAAAAGGCTTCTATGAACACATGGGCTTTAAGGTTTACAAAAGAACTGCAAATGACGAGCAGGGAAATCCTTATCCTCTTTTATATATGAGCAGGCAGTAAATTCCAGTTTGCAGGGCTGTTTTAATTCATGTTATTAATATAAACGCGTACTTCCTCTTTAGCCGTTCTCAATAGCGGCAAGCAGGGCCGGCATACTCGGCAAACCGGAATTTATAGGAGGGTTTATGAAAACAAATTTAATTATTGTGGAAGGACTTCCGGGCTGTGGAAAGAGTACAACAGCGGCAATGATTGCTGAGGAACTACAGAAAAAAGGTAAGCAGGTCGTTTGTGTCGATGAAGGCGTACAGGAACATCCGGCAGATTACGCAGCTTATGATTTTCCCGATTTTGAAACAGAACGAAAGAAAATCCTTGCTAAATGGCGCTCTTTTGCAGAGGGAGCCGACATAGATACTATATATGTTTTTAACTGTATTTACCTGCAGAATCCTATGTGTGAAACGATGATGCGGTTTGGCATGGATGAAGAATCTTCAAAAGGCTACATCGCAGAGATAACGAAAGTAATTAAACCGTTAAATCCGATTATTATTTACATAGATGAATCAGATGTCAAAGCTGCAATTGACAGTGTGCTTGATGAACGTGGAACTGATTGGCTGAACGCTGTAATTGATTACCATGTATCTCAGGGATATGGAAAGAAAAATAACCTGTCTGGTTATGAAGGCTACATCAAATGTTTGGAAGAAAGAAGAATCCGGGAACTTCGTATATTGCAAGGGCTTGATATTGACTGCTATACAATAAGCCAGGATATGCGTGCTGAAGAGCTTGCGGAATTATTTTCTTCCATCGGTTGGAATGCTCCATCAACGCAACAGATGCGGCTTGCCATAGAAAACAGTACAAAATCCTTTATAGTTCGTTATAAAGGGGCAGCCATAGCAACCATTAACTGGCTTGGAGACTATGGTATGCACTGGTTCATGAAAGAATTTATTGTGCATAAAGAATTTCAAGGACAGATGATAGGAACGTTTCTTTACCGTTTTTCAGAAAACTTTATCAAAAATACAATGCAGGCGGGCTGGAAAGTGTGTATTGAATTAAGAGCATCCAAAGGAAAAGAGAATTTTTATCATAAACTTGGATTTCAGACAATGAAGGAGAAAGATACTGGCAGCAAAATGGAGAAAATGATTGAGCGATAAATCTACCAATTGGGGAAAAAGCAAAATCCCGCCCAACCTTACAAGACTATGCTGCAAGAGCTTATAATGGTGCCCCGTGGGAAAATGACTATTTCACGCGGATTCGTAAGCTTTACAATAAACCGTCATACGTATAAATAAAACCATCACTTCACTGTTATCAAAATAAAAAATAGTGTTAAAAATTCAGATAGGGAATAGGGTACCCATATGAAAAACTGGTCTGTAGCACAACTGAATAAAGAAGCGGCGCAGAGCCTTGCAAAAGACTTTTCCCTGCCGCCTGTCGCCGCGATGCTCCTGCAAATCCGTGGGGTGGAACAGCCCGAGGAGGTCATGCAGTTTTTGGGGGACGACGCGGATTTTTCCGACCCGTTCCTCATGGCGGACATGGACAAAGCGGTAGGCCGCATTGAAAGGGCAATTGAACAATTTGAAAAAATCTGCGTTTACGGCGATTACGACGCGGACGGCGTCACGTCGACGGCGCTTTTATACTCCTACCTCGAGGGGCGCGGCGCGGATGTGAGCTATTATATCCCGTCGCGTGAGTCGGAGGGCTACGGCATGAATATGGCCGCCGTAGAGAAAATGCATGAACAGGGCGTACAGCTTATTATTACGGTGGACAACGGGATTTCGGCGGTGAACGAAATCGCCTATGCGAATACGCTCGGTATCGACACGGTCGTAACCGACCACCATAAACCGCCCGAAGCCCTGCCGGACGCCTGCGCGCTTTTAGACCCGCACCGCCTGGACTGCGAAAGCCCGTGCAAGGAGCTGTGCGGCGTCGGCGTTGCGTTCAAGCTTGTCATGGCGCTCGAGGACGGCGACCTCGACGTGGACGAGCTTTTGTTTCAATATGCCGATTTGGCGGCGCTCGGCACCATTGGCGACGTCGTCCCCTTAACGGGTGAAAACAGGATTTTTGTAAAGCACGGCCTTTCCCTTCTGCGCGACAGCAGCAGGGAGGGCATTTGCGCAATGCTCGAGGAAGCGGCTATTATACCGTCAAAGCTTTCCGCCGGCAAGGTTGCTTTTACGCTTGTGCCGCGTATCAACGCGTGCGGCAGGCTTGCGTTGTCGCAGAAATCCGTGCAGCTGCTTTTGACGAACGACAGCGAGCGGGCGCGGGAAACGGCGCGGGAGCTAGGGCGGGACAACGCCGAGCGCCAGCAGATTGAACGCGATATTTTAAAAATCATTGAAGAGGAAATGACGCGCAGCCCCGCCGTCCGGCGCGACAGGGTAATCGTCGTCGACGGCGAAGGGTGGCATCCCGGCGTTATCGGCATCGTAGCCGCGCGCATAAAAGAGCTTTACGGAAAGCCCGCGCTGGTTTTGTCCCGAGACGGGGACATTGCGAAGGGCTCCGGCCGCAGTATCAAGGGCTTTTCCCTGATAGACGCCATTGCCGCCTGTTCCGAATACCTTACCTATTTCGGCGGGCACCCGATGGCGGCGGGGCTTACGATGCCGTCGAACCAAATCGGCGCGTTTCGCCAGGCTATCAACGAATACGCTAAAAACCAGGGGGAAATGCCGCAGCCCACGCTCGACATCGACCTCAAGCTAAATCCCGCGTTTTTGTCTGCGGATATTGTCAGCCAGACCGGGCTTTTGGAGCCGTACGGGGCGGGTAACCCATCGCCGCTGTTCGGCCTTTACAATATGGTATTAAAGGCTGTAAAGCCGGTCGGCGCAAACAAGCACCTGCGCCTGACCTTCTCCAGAGGGGAGACGAGCGTGACGGCGATGCGCTTTTCCTGTACGCCTGAGGAGTTTCCTTACAAACCGGGCGACGTGCTCGACCTTGCCGTAACGACAGATTTAAACGAATATAACGGCACGGTATCCCTGAGCGTTATCATCCGCGACATGAAATTGAGCACTGCCGACAACGGGAAAATGATAGCGGACGGCTGCCTGTTTGAAGCGCTGATACGGGGAGAAAGCCTGACACAGCAGCAAAGGGAATACATACGGCCTGTCAGGGAAGAATTTGCATATGTATACCGTTTTTTAAAAACGGTGCAGACCTGGGGCTATGGGCTTGATGTTTTATGCTGCCGTTTGCAGAGCGAGTCTATCCACTATGGCAAGTTGCTTGTGGTATTGACCGCGATGCGCGAGCTTTCGCTCATTGAATTTGAAGAGGGAGCCGATACCGCGTGCCATATCAGTGTGCTGCCCGCGGGCGGCAAGGTCGATTTAAGCGCGGCTCCCATCATTATGCGCATCGACGAAATGCAGTGATTTATTATACTTTAACATATTCGGAGAGGTAGGTTTACAATGCCGGAGAACACCGTACATTATCAGGACTATGAAACCCTTGTGGAGATGCTCAAAAAGAGCGACCAAACGTTCAACATGGAGCTTATCGACAAGGCATACCGGCTTGCGGAAAAAGCGCACGGCGACCAGCTGCGCGTGTCCGGCGTGCCGTATATCCTGCATCCAACCTCGGTCGCCTGTATTCTGGTCGACCTCGGTATGGATACGGAATCGGTAGCGGCCGCGCTTTTGCACGACGTGGTGGAGGATACAGACGTAACCCTGGAAGAAATATCGAAGGATTTCGGGCCAGAAATCGCCCACTTGATTGACGGCGTGACCAAGCTTCGGAAAATCCCGTTTTCCTCAAGGGAGCAGCAGCAGGCGGAAAATATCCGCAAGATGCTCATGGCCATGGCAGACGATATCCGCGTCATCATCATAAAGCTTGCCGACCGCCTGAACAACATGCGCACCATCGACTGCAAGGAGGAGCAGAAGCGCAGGGACACTGCGCTTGAAACGATGGAATACTACGCGCCGATTGCAAACCGGCTCGGTATCCGCGCAATGAAGGAGGAAATGGAGGATTTATCCATCCGTTATCTCGACCCGGTGGGCTACTGCGAAATCGAGCACGCGCTCGCTCTGAGCAAATCGGAGCGCGACAGGTTCATTTCCACCATCAAGGATGAAATCGTCTCCCGCACGAAGGGCACCATCCCGAACGTTTACGTCGAGGGACGGGTCAAGAGCATCAACGGCATTTACCGCAAAACCTATATGAGGGGCAAAACCATCGAGCAGATTTTCGACATCTTCGCTGTGCGCGTCATCGTCAATACCGTGAACGACTGCTACAATGTGCTCGGCATTATACACGACATATTTCAGCCTCTCCCGAACCGCTTCAAGGACTATATCTCTACGCCCAAGCCGAATATGTACCAGTCGCTCCATACGACGGTCATCGGCAAGGAGGGCATTCCCTTTGAGGTGCAGATACGCACCTGGGAAATGCACCATACCGCCGAATACGGCATCGCGGCGCACTGGAAATACAAGCTCGGCCTGTCGAAAAAGGATTCTATGGAGGATAAGGTTTCGTGGATTCGCAGGATGCTTGAAAACCAGGCGGACGACGACGCGACCGATTTACTGCGCAACATCAAAACGGATTTGGCCTCGGAGGAGGTTTACGTCCTCACGCCGAAGGGCGACGTTCTGACCCTGCCGCTCGGCTCGACCGTCATTGACGTCGCGTATAACATACACTCCGCCGTCGGAAACCGGATGACAGGCGCGCGCGTCGACGGCAAAATCGTCCCAATCGATTATAAGGTGAAAACGGGCGAAATCGTTGAAATCCTCACGAGGAAAGAGGGAGGGAACCCCAACCGCGACTGGCTCAAAATCGTGAAAACGAGCGAGGCCAGGAGCAAAATACGCCAGTGGTTTAAAAAAGAAAAGCGCGAGGAAAACATCGCGGAGGGCAAGGCAGAGCTTGAGCGCGAATTCAAGCACGCGGGAATCCAGCTCACAGAAAAAGAAATGGCTGAATTCCTGTCCACTGTTTTGCGCAAGCAGCATTTTTCGACGAACGACGATTTATTCGCGGCAATCGGCTACGGCGGCGTACAGCTTTGGAAAATCATGCCGCGCGTCAAGGAGGAATACGCAAAGCGCAACGCGCCTGTTGAGGAGAATCCCCAGCCGGTACAGAGAGAAGCGCCGGCTAAACGCCGGGCAAGCAGCGGCGTTATCGTCGAGGGCGTCGACGATATGCTCATTAAGTTTTCAAAGTGCTGCAACCCGCTGCCGGGCGACGATATAGTCGGTTTTATCACACGCGGCTTCGGCGTTTCCATCCATAAAAGGTCATGCGTAAACGTACCGAAAAGCATGGAGGAATGCGAGGACCCGCACCGCTGGGTCAAGGCTGTCTGGGCGGGCGAGGTACACGAAAGCTTCCAGGCGACGCTCAACGTCGTAGCGTCAGACCGTACGGGCCTGCTTGCGGACGTTACCATCCAGCTTTACAATATGCATATCTTCATCAACAATTCCGAATCGCGCACGGCTAAAAACGGCCAGGCGTTCCTGCGCTTTTCCATTACGGTCAACGGCAAGGAGCACCTGCAGATGGTAATCGACAAGCTTTCGGCGATTAACGGTGTGCTTTCAGTCGACAGGCTTTAAAATGCAAAAAAGAGGGGCTTGATTGTATGGCGGAGCTGGTTTCTATGAAAAACATTGGAAAAGAGCTGGAAAAGAAGCTCAATGCGGTTGGCATCCGCTCTGCGGAGGAGCTGGTACACACAGGCAGCAAAGAAGCCTTCTTCCGTTTGAAAATGAAATTTCCAAACGTCTGCCTGGTGCATTTATATACGCTCCAGGGAGCAGTCAGCGATATAGAATACAACCGGCTGCCCGATGATGTAAAGCGGGACTTGAAAAGCTTCAGCGACGGGCTTAAATAAACCTGCTCAGGCAGGCCTGAAATTCAACGTGAATTGAAAGGGGTGTCATTATGTCAGAAATTAAAAGGCACGAGGTAAACGAGGAGTGGGCATACTCCGGAATAGTCGAGGCAGGCGGCTTCGTTTTCCTGTCTTTTTGTGAGGGTAACGTTGGGCAATCCGTCGAGGCGCAGGTAAACGGCGCGCTCGACGATATGTGCCGCCGGCTGGAATTGGCCGGCTTATCCCTGGATGCGGTAGTAAAAATGGGTCCTTATGAGAGACCCGTGGAATATTCCCATTATGGAGAAGGTGTTCCAGGAACGTTTTCAAGGCAAATATCCGGCCAGGAAGACCATTGCCACCGAGTTTGCGAGCAAAGGCGGAGAAAGCGGCCTTCAAATACAAATAGACGCAATCGCTTATAAAGGATAATTTGAATGGACAATGTAATCAAGTGGCTTCTTGAGGATGAAGCCCCCGAAGTGAAATACCGCGCGATGACCGAGCTTTTGGGTTTGCCGAAGGATGAGCCCAAGGTGCAAACGGCTTATAAAAGCTTATTGAGCTCAGACACGCTTAGCCTGGTCATGGATAAATTCAAGCTGAATAAAAAGTGGGAGGATATCAACGCTTTATTGGCGCTCACGGAATTTGGCCTTACCCGTGAAGATGTACCTGTCGATGAATATATAGACCGTATCATCAAAAATTTGAATAAAAGCATGAAGTGCGCGAAAACGTTGCTGCTTCGGAATTTGGTATCGCTTGGATACTACGGGCATCCATGGGTACAGGAGCAAATCGCTCTCGTCTTTTCTTCTGTACGGCAGGACGGCACGCTTCGGTGCCTTGATAAAACCAAGAAAACAAATGACTCCAGGCTGCCGGATTTCGGCTGCTACAGGCAGACGACCACCTGCCTTTTGCTTGCGGCGGAGCTGAAAAAGACAGGCGTTATCCTGCCGCAATTTGAGCCCTTGGTTAATTTTTATATCAATCACAATGTCTTGTTCCGTTCCGATACCCCTGAAAAGGTGATTATCAAGGACATGGCGGGTACGTTTTACCCGATTGACCATGTACACATGGGTTTACAGATGGTTATGTATGGGCTGTCGCTCCTTGGCGGCGCGGCTCATCCAAATTGTGAAAAAGCATGGGCGCTGCTAGACAGCTATAAAGACCGCGAGGGCAAATATATCCTTACAGAATCTTTCGGTGCGCCTTATTTCAACGCGGGCAGGGCGGGGCAGCCCAATAAATGGGTAACGCTGTATGTCCTGCTCTCGAAAAAATACCGCACAGGATAGCCTGTTTGGGCTGGCAGCGGCATTCAAATATGTCGGAAGAAATGTGGATGAGCGGTTTTTTATACATGATATGGAAAGCCGGGCCAATACCGGCAGAAGAAACGCGAAAAAACAAATGCAGGTTTTCCTGCGTTTTGGAAAGGATAACAATATGAAGGCAGTCATACAGCGCGCGGCAAACGCGAGTGTGGCGGTAGACAGCGCGACCGCCGGAGAAATTGGGCGGGGCTTTTTAATCCTGCTCGGCGTGGAGGACGGTGACACGGCGCGGGACGCGGAGGTTTTGGCCGCGAAAATATCCGGCCTGCGCATATTCAAGGATGAAAACGATAAAATGAACCTTGCGCTTTGCGACATTGGCGGCGGCGCGCTCGTCATTTCAAATTTTACGCTCTGCGCCGACTGCCGCAAGGGCAGAAGGCCGAACTTTATCGGCGCCGCGAAGCCGCCGCTTGCACAGGAGCTTTATGAGTATTTCTGCGAATGCCTGAAAAGAAACGGAATATCGCAGGTGGAAAAGGGCGTGTTCGGCGCGGATATGAAGGTATCTCTTTTAAATGACGGCCCCGTGACCGTCATCATCGATTCAAAGGAGCTGAAGCATTAAATGCTGCAAATAGAACGCTTTATCGTGAGCATCATGCAGACCAACTGCTATTTTGTAACGGACGAAAAATCAGGGCTTTGCGCCGTTATCGACCCGGGCGCGTACACGCCGGGGCTGACGCGGAAAATCGAAGAAGCGGGCGAAAAGCTCAAATATGTGCTGCTCACACACGGCCACTTCGACCATATCGGCAAGGCGGACGAAATCAGAAAGCAGACGGGCGCGAAAATCGTCATCGGCGCGGACGAGGAGGAATTCCTGCGCAACAATGATTTGAACCTGTCCATCATGGCCACGCCCTCCGGCTTCGACCCGTTCGATGCCGATATTCTGCTCGATGAGGGTGAAACCGTGGCGCTGGGTGAAACGCGGTTTGAGCTGATGAAAACACCTGGCCACACAAGGGGCGGCGCGTGCTATATTGCGGACGGTGTGATTTTCACGGGCGACACGCTGATGAAAGAAACCATTGGACGGACCGATTTCCCGACCGGCAGCTATAAGGAAATGATAGAGTCCCTGAAAAAGCTCGGCGCGCTCCCCGGCGACTATACCGTTTACCCCGGGCACGACGACAAAACGACCCTGCAGCATGAGCGGGAAAATAACGTATATATGGGGAACATAACGTATGAAGCTTTTGATTTATAACCATCCGTTTCATTACGAGATGGAAAATCTCACGCGCATTTTCTTCCCGAACGAAAAGCTCGAGGTTATAAAAGAGGCGGAAAGCGCCGGCTGCGCGCTTGTGGAACCATATATTATGACCCGGCGCGAAGAAAAGGACAATACCGCAAAGCTGACGGCCGCGGCTTGCTTTGACGGCTTTGAAAAAACAGCCTCGGCGCAGGTGCCGTGCGGTGCGCCCGATTACGATAAGTCGTGCGAGCGGTGCCTTGCGATTTTACTTTTCAGACTGCTTTCTGAATATACCGGCATCACCCCGCCGTGGGGTATTTTAACGGGCGTGCGCCCTGTAAAGCTGTTCCGTTCGCTTGCGCAGCGTTACGGAAAAGAAGCGGCGCGCGTCTACTTTGAGGACGTTTTGCTTGTCTCGAAGGAAAAGACGAATCTTGCGTACGTAACCGAAACGAACGAACAGAAAATATTGGAGCGTTCCGGCAGGGATTCCTTCAGCCTTTATATCTCTATCCCGTTCTGCCCGACCCGGTGCAGCTACTGCTCGTTTGTATCGCAGACGATTGAACGGGCGCAGGAGCTGATAGAACCGTATACGGAGCTTTTATGTAAAGAGCTTGCCTACACGGGCGCGCTTGTAAAAAAGCTCGGGCTGCGGCTCGAAACGGTCTACATGGGCGGCGGTACGCCGACGGCGCTTTCCGCGGGCCAGCTCAAAAGGGTGCTCGGCACGGTCGTGGAATCCTTTGACATGTCTACCTGCCGGGAGTTTACCGTTGAGGCCGGGCGGCCGGACACCATCGATATACAAAAGCTTGAAGCCATCAAAGGCTGCGGCTGCGGGCGTATCAGCATCAATCCGCAGACGCTCAATGACGAGGTGCTTTCACGTATAGGCAGAAAGCACACAGCGCAGCAGGCAATTGACGCGTTCCAGCTTGCAAGGCAGGCGGGCTTTACGCACATCAATACAGACCTCATTGCTGGACTCCCGCAGGAGACGTTTGAAAGCTTCCAGGAAACGCTGCAAAAGATTTTGGCGCTATCCCCGGAAAGCATTACCGTACATACGCTCTCCCTGAAAAAATCCTCCCATCTGACGGGGCAGGGGCTTGAAATCCAGCGTGAGGACGCAAAGCGGGCGGCAAACATGCACCGGCTCTGCAAGGAGCTGCTTCCCGATAACGGGTATTTTCCCTACTACCTCTACAGGCAGAGCCGCATGGTCGGAAACCTTGAAAACGTGGGCTGGTCCATCAAAAAGCACGAGGGGCTGTATAACGTGTATGTCATGGACGAAACCCATACGGTGTTCGGCTGCGGCGCCGGGGCCGTAACCAAGCTCAAGCAGCCGGGCGGCGACTTCCTGGAACGTATATTCAACTACAAATATCCATATGAATATATCAGCCGGTTCGGCGAGATGCTGCGCCGCAAGGAAAGGGCAGAGGCTTTTTATGAGCAGTATACCAAATAGCTACCATCATTACGTGACAAGCGCGCTGCAAATCAACGACGCGGTCATAAACGGGCCGGGTGATTTTGTTATGCAGGTGGAGGAGGAATACCGCAAGGACGTCTCCTATATCGCAAAGCAGATATTGAGTCCCGAAAACCGGTGCAAAATCGTCATGCTCACAGGCCCATCCGCCAGCGGAAAAACGACGACCGCAAAAATTCTGGGCGATGAGCTGCAAAAGCTGGGCTCCGGCGCAATTATCATATCGCTCGACGATTTCTTCCTGGGCGAGGCGCGTACCGCGCCCGGCCGCGACGGCAAGCCCGACTATGAATCCGTCTACGCGCTCGACATCCCGCAGGTGCACAGCTGCATGTTCGATTTGATTCATTACGGCACCTGCAATATGCCGAAATTCAACTTCAATAAAAAACGGCCGCACGAGAAAAAAACGGTCATAACTTTGCCCCAGGGACATATAGCTATTATAGAAGGGCTGCACGCGCTCAATCCCATCTTTACAGACGAGCTCCACTGCCATGGCCTTTTGAAGCTTTATGTCAGCGTCAAGCAGGGAGTAGCCGCGTCAAACGGGAGGCTATTGCTCAGCGCGCAGGACATCCGTTTTCTGCGCCGGCTCGTCCGGGACTACAGCTACAGGAGGGCCGACCCGGAGTTTACGTTCGGCATCTGGCAGTCCGTCTGCGCGGGCGAAAAGAAAAATATTGCGCCGTACAAGAAGCATTCGGACTTTACGCTCAACACCATCCACCTGTACGAGCCCTGCGTCGTCGGAAAAAAAGCGTATCCTCTGCTGTCGCAGATAGTAGAGGGGAGCGCGCATTACGAAAAGGCGCGCGTGCTCATGGAAAGCATCGGGCAATTTTCCCCGCTTGACGAAGCGCTCATCCCGCGCGCTTCTATGCTGCGCGAATTCATCGGCGGGGGAAGCTATAAATATTAACCCTGTTCACAAGATGTTATTGAAACTATTTGCACGCGGTGCTATAATGTTAAAAACGCCGTTACAAAACAAAGGAGATGTGTCTTATGGGAATTTTTGACGATATCATGGTAAACGCAAAGTCCGCCGCAAACGCAGTGGGGAAGAAAGCGGAGCAAATCGTGGATTTTTCCAAGCTGAAATATGCCGAAAGCGGCATAGAGAACGAGATTACGCAGAAGCTCAAGGACCTGGGCGGCTTTGTATACGATTCGATGACCGCCGGGGAAATGGATAAAACGCTTTTAGAAAAGAAGACCGCGGAGCTTACGGAGCTTTATCACCAGCTCGAAATGACAAGAGAGATGATTGCGGCCTCCAAAAATAAAAAGTGCTGCAAGGCGTGCGGCACACTGAACGACAAGGATTCGCTGTTCTGCGGAAAGTGCGGCGCAAAGCTCGAGGAGGAACGGAAAAAGGCAGAGCCCAAGGCGGAAAACGCAGCGGCGCCGGCCCAGCCGGAGGAAGCGCCGAAGCAGCAGGCGCCGCAGGCACAGCCGGACCTGCAGGTGCTGGAGCAGCCACAGGACCCTCAGAAAGAGGAATAAGCAGAAAATCAGGCGGGGGAACACCCCCGCCTGTCATTATGAAGCTGAAAAGGTGGTGTTCCGGTGTCGCAAAATTCAAAGCCAGCCGGTAATCAGACCTTCTTACGGGGCGCGATGGTTCTTGGCGTAAGTATGGTCATCGTCAAAATTATGGGCATGATTTATAAAATCCTGTTAGCCCAGGTATTGGACGGCGTTGGATACGGCATTTTCAATATCGCGTACGAACTTTATAACCCGCTCTTCATGCTCGCGACCGCGGGCTTCCCAATCGCGATTTCCCGTATGGTATCGGAAAGCGTGGCGCAGGGGCGTTACAGGGACGTGCGGAAAATCCACAGGATTTCCATTCCTATATTTGTCTGCACGGGTATTCTCTGCTTCCTGATTATGGCCGTCGGCGGCAACTTCTACGCGGAGCTCGTCGGCGCTCCAGAAGCAAAATTTGCAATCTTCATGCTGTCCCCGACTATCCTGTTCGGCTGCTTGATGTCGATTTACCGCGGATATTACGAGGGCCTGCGCAACATGGTGCCGACCGCAACCTCTGAAATTATCGAGGCGTGCGGCAAGCTCTTTTTGGGCCTTTCGCTCGCGTTCCTGACGTCCTATATCGGTACGCAGGAATATAATCAGAGCGGCACGCTGTTCGGACAGGTCATGAAGGACAAGGACGCCTTTAATTCCCAGCTTATGTCCTATACGGTCGCCGCTGCGATTATGGGCATCGCCATCGGCTCTCTGCTCGGCTTCCTGTTTTTGCTTATCCGCCACAAGTCAAAGGGCGACGGCCTGCGCAGGATGGAGCTTGCGCGCGCGCCGCGTTCACGCACGGCAAAATCGCTTGCAAGGCAGCTTGTTTTCACAGCAATACCCGTGGGCCTGGGCGCTATCATTATGAGCGTATCGGGCACAATCGATTCCACGCTCGTCCAGATGCGCATCATGGATATTATGAAAACCGAGCCTGAAACGCTCAAAAGCATTTATAATTTCCTCGACCCCTTGCTGTTCCAGGATGAAAAAATACAGACCTTCCTGTTCGGCTGCTACGGCTACGCGCTGACGCTGATGATGCTGATTTCCGCCGTGACGCAGGTGTTCGGAACAAGCGCCCTGCCGACGATAACGGCGGCGTGGACCAACCACGACAGAAGGCAGATAAAGCGCGGAATCGAGACGGTCCTGCGCACGACGGCGCTCTTTACGCTTCCAGCGGGCCTTGGCATGTCGGTGCTCGCCTGGCCGATTATGAACCTGATTTATGGCAGTCCCGCGCGTGCCGCGGAGGTTTCCATCGGGGCAAACGTACTCCAAATTATGGGTATTTCCGTTATTTTCATCGCGACGAGCACGCCTATCTGCAGTATGCTGCAGGCGGTCGGCCGCGTGGATTTGCCGCTGAAGCTTTTATCAATCGGCATGGTCATAAAGATTATTCTCAACTATACGCTCGTCGGCATCCCGACAATCAATATACAGGGCGCTACCGTCGGCTCGCTCGTCGGCTACCTGTTTGTAACGGTCACGGGGCTGTATTTCCTGTGTAAAGAAACGCGCATCGTACCTAATTTTGTAACAGTTTTTATCAAGCCGCTTTTGGCGTCGGTTTTGTGCGCTTTTACTGCATGGGGTGGATATATCGTACTTAATATGGCAATTCCAACTAAGTTCGCAACGATTTTGGCTATCGTTATAGCGGTAATCGTCTATTTTGTGTTCCTGCTTTTATTCCGTGCGATTACAAAGGACGATATCAATATGATGCCAAAAGGAAAGAAAATTGCAAAAACACTTGAAAAACATCATCTAATAAGGTAGAATATGTAACGAAATACCTTAGACATGCGTTTTTTCATTCCCGGAGGTGGGCGCTGAAAGTGGAATTTAAAGAAAAAGAAAGCTATTGTTTTGACGACCTCGTCGCCATTATGAAGCTTCTGCGTTCCCCCGAAGGCTGTCCCTGGGATAAGGAACAGACGCACAGCTCTATCCGCCAGAACTTTATCGAGGAAACGTATGAGGCGGTTGAGGCAATTGACACGCAGGATACCGCCCTTTTGAAGGAAGAGCTGGGCGACGTGCTGCTTCAGGTTGTCTTCCACGCGGAAATGGAGAGCGAAAAGGGTTCCTTTTCCATTGACGATGTATGCGACGGCATCTGTAAAAAGCTGATTGTCCGCCATCCGCATATTTTTTCCGATGTTCAGGCTAACACGTCCGAAACAGTCTTAAAAAACTGGGACGCCATTAAAATGAAAACAAAATCGCAGTCCACGCAGGGCGAGGTAATGCAGGGCATATCAAAAGCGCTTCCCTCCCTGATGCGCAGCACGAAAATCCAGCAAAAGGCTTCAAAGGCCGGCTTTGACTGGGATGATGCGCAGGGCGCGTTCGAGAAGGTCGAGGAAGAGCTTTCCGAGCTTAGAAGCGCGTACAAGCAGGGCGACCACGACGCATGCGAAGAGGAGCTGGGTGATTTATTGTTTTCCGCCGTGAACGTATCGCGCTTTGTCGGCGCGGACGCTGAGCGGGCGCTGTACCGGGCCTGTGACAAGTTTATCAGCCGGTTTACAGCAGTCGAGCGGCTTGCAAAGGAGAGCGGGCTCGACATGAAAAAAGCAACTTTGGCTCAGCTTGATTCCCTGTGGGAAAAAGTCAAGGAGTGTCAAAAATAAAATAAAAATTAAAAACGGAGGATTTTATTATGAACAAAACAGAGTTAATCGCAGCAGTAGCAGAAAAAAGCGAGCTTTCCAAGAAGGACGCGGAAAAGGCGGTTGCGGCAGTACTCGATACGATTGTTGACTGTGTAGCAAAGGCTGAAAAGGTACAAATCGTCGGCTTTGGTACATTTGAGCAGCGTATGCGCAACGAGAGAACCGGCTGCGACCCCAGAACGAAGACGCAGATTATCATCCCGGCATCCAAGGTTCCCGCTTTTAAGGCCGGCAAGGCTTTCAAAGAGGCTGTCGATAAATAATCAGCGGCGTTTTGTTTCATTTTGTGTTTAAAGGGGCTGTCTCGATCTTTTGAGAGGGACGCGCCCCTTTTTTCATTTTTATAACAACAGAAAGGCAGGTGCAGCCTGTGCGGCTCGATAAATACCTGAAGGTCGCGCGCATCATCAAGCGCCGTACCATCGCAAACGAAGCCTGTGACAAAGAGCGCGTGCTTGTAAACGGGAAACCCCAGCGCGCGTCCTACGATGTCAAAATTGGCGATTTGATTGAAATTCAAATGGGGCAGAAGCCCTTTAAGGCCAAGGTGCTCGAGGTAAACGAGTATGCCAAAAAGGAGGACGCGTCCTCCATGTATCAAATAATACCGTAAGCTTCCGTCATAAACCATAAGCGCCCAACATAAAATGAACAACAGGGAAATATGTTGGAGGTGCAATATGGCTGAAGATAAATTGAAGCAAAGAACACCGCACGGCCTGGTGCTGGAGAACAGGAAGAACATTTCATTGTCCGGCGTGCACGACGTCGGCAGCTTTGACGAACAGAACGTCGTAATCTATACCGACTACGGCGAGCTCAATATCAAAGGCGGGCAGCTGCACATCAATAAGCTGAGCCTGGACACGGGAGAGGTGTCGATAGACGGCGACATCGTCTCTCTGATATATACAGAAAACCGGCCCTCAGGGGGCGGCCTATTCTCGAAGCTGTTCAGATAGGGTGTGTCTTTCTTGGAGTTAACCCAATTTAGCCAGCCCCAGATTTTTCTGTTCGCGGTCCTTGCGGGAATTCTCGCCGGCATCCTTTATGACGTCTTTCGCCTGCTGCGCACAGCGGGGCTCAATTCCTTATTGCATACCGTAATACAGGATATTGTTTTTATGTGCTGCTTTGCCGTCGTTGCGTTCCTGTTTGCAATCGCGTTCAACCAGGGAGAGGTGCGTTTTTTCACACTGCTGGGGCATATTGTGGGCCTGCTCGCCTACCGTTATACAATCGGCGTCGTGACTGGAAAATTATTTGAAAGCATAGCTCTCCTGCTGCGGAAAATCAAATCATTTACAGGGCGCGTAATGAGAAAGGTTTACGGCATCATACAGAAGATTACCGGAAAATTTTCTAAAAAAGTTGTATTCTTTCAGCAAAATAATAAAAAAAACAGGAAAAACGACTTGCAACCGGATTCTGCAATGGTGTATAATAAAAAAAAGTATGGATTTCATCCCCGTTTCATTATGAAGGGAAAGGGAAAAAAACATGGCCGACCTACAGGACAAAGAAAAAGTCATTCAGGAAGTTGACTTGGGCGAAAGCAAAAAGCAAAAACAGCAAAAGAAAAAAAAGAAAAACTTTATTATATATATTGCGTTGATTGCGTTCTCCGTATATGCCGTCGTAACGCTTGTAAACCAGCAGATTCAAATCAACCAGAAGAAGGCCGAGTACGACGGGCTGGTAGACGACAGCTACGTGTGGGACGTCAAAATCAAAGAGATTTCCGAGGTTTACAATTCGGACGACAAGGACAACGCAAAGTACATAGAGAAATTCGCCAGGGAAGAATTTGATTACGCTAATAAAGATGAGCGCATCTTTATCAATATTGCGGGCGATTGACGCCGGTTTATCTCATCAAGGGGGACAAAGTTTTCTTATGCAGCTTGAAGTTGGAAGTATTTTAGAAGGTAAAATTACAGGGATTACAAATTTTGGCGCTTTCGTAGACCTTCCCGGCGGCGTGACCGGCATGGTTCATATTTCGGAGGTTGCTCCGACCTATGTCAGCCAGATACGCGATTTCCTGACAATCGGCCAGGAGGTCAAGGTAAAGGTGTTGTCTGTCGGGGAAGACGGAAAAATAAGCCTATCCATTAAAAAAGCGATGGAGCCGCAGCAACAGCAGCAGTCCCAGCGTCCCGCCGGAAGAGGCTTTAGGAGCGATGCGCCCAGGGACAGAAGAAGGCAGCCCACTCCGCCCGCGCCTCCCGTTACTAGGCCCGGCGATTTTGAATGGCATGCGAAGCGCAACGATTCGAACGGCTTTGAGGATATGATGTCCCGCTTCAAGCAGTCGAGCGATGAGAAAATCTCTGCGCTGAAAAAGGGTGAGAGCGCCACACGCAGGCGTAAACCACAAAAATAAGAAGGATAAAAGTACCCACCGCTTCGTCACGATACGCGAAGGAGCGGTGGCTTTTTGTATATATGCGAAAATCGCGCTGTTTCAACAGATGACAGACCTACGGGGGAAAAGATGGAAAGAGATAGAGTCATGACAAATCCAAGGGATTTGGTGAGGATAGAGCTTAAAAACGCGGGCTTCGATATTGACGCAATCGAAATCCCTAACCGGGTTTACCTGCTGGCGGACGACGTATACGGCGCAATGCTTCAGCGCGAATGCGGCATATATAAGTATCCGCTGGGCGGCAAGCTGTACGTTTTGAAAGACAATCCGCGCGTCGGCTTTGTGAAGGGACAAATGTGCTCGCCCGCGATTGCAACGCAGGCGGAGGATTTAATCGCCGGCGGTGTCAGGGAGCTGATTCATATCGGCCTGGCGGGCGGAATTTCATCTGGTGTAAACATCGGCGGCGCCGTACTCACAGACGGGGCGTATAACGATACCGCCGTAGCGGGGCTTTATGGGTACAATTTGGAGTTTCTTGAAACGTCCCCCCGGTTAACGGACGAGCTGGAGCGTAAGCTTTCTCAGAATAATATCAGGACGGTTAGAGGAAAAAGCTGGACGACGGACGCAGGCTACCACGAAACCTGGGGACAAATCCTCAATTACCGTTCAAAAGCCGCCTTATGCGTTGAAATGGAGGGCGCGGGCCTTTTCGCAATCGCCCGGTACAGGGGCTGCGCCGCAGCCGCGCTTTACATTATTTCCGATATCATAACGGAAAACGGCTGGAGCCTGGGCTGGGGCGGACATGATATTCCGAGGGCAATCTCCCAAACCCTAGATATGATTATAAACGTTTAAGGAGCATTGCTGACCATGCAGAAGTTTTTGGCCGATACAAAATATATCGATTACAACACAGCTACGGTTCATAAAACCATAAAAGAGCTGTTTTCTGCTGATATGCAGATTATTGAAAAAGCGGAAATTGCCTACAGCTTCGTCAGGGATAAAATTTCGCATTCGTTTGACGGCGGCGCGGCGGTCATTACAGCAAAGGCCTCTGACGTTTTAAAATACAAAACGGGCATATGCCACGCGAAAGCAAATTTGCTGGCAGCCCTGCTCCGCTCGCAGGGGATTCCCGCCGGCTTTTGCTTTGAACACATTACGCTGGCTGACGACGGTTCGCTCGGCTTCTGCGTTCATGCGTTTAACGCTGTTTATCTTGCGGGGCGCTGGATTAAGCTGGACGCAAGGGGAAACAAAGAAGGGATAAGCGCGCAATTTTCATTGAATAATCCGATTCTTGCCTATCCTCCAAGAGCAGAATTCAACGAGTACTTCTTTCCCGGCATTTACGCAAGCCCTCATAAAGAAACGATGGATATGCTCGAAAACGCGCGATGCCTGCGAGAGGTGGAGGAGAGGCTTCCGGAATTCGTCACTGGTAAACCGGACCTTCCAGAGGGATAAAGAAAGCTTGTAACCGCAGCGCTGAATATACGGCTCTGCCGTGTTTTTCAAGGTAATTCATTAAAACAAAAATTTGCTGTTCCATGAAATAACATGCCGCCTCTTTTTTATCAAAGTGTGAATTTTTATAAAGAAATTGTTAAGATGTATTTCTTTTTTATCGATATTGTGCTATAATAACAACAGGTAAGGAAGCAAATCCCAAATAATCCTTATCTCAGCGTGAAAAGGAGGACGACTCTATGACAATCACCTACACAGCCAGAAAGGTAAACCTCAGAGATAACTTTAAGGAGCGTGTTGAAAAAAAGCTGAAAAAGTTCGAGCGCATTTTCGGGGAGAACGCCTCAGCCGGCGTGATCGTCACATTGGAAAAGAACAGGCAGACTGTTGAAATTACAATCAATGACAACGGCATGATATACCGTGCGGAGAACACCGCGCCGGAAATGAACGACGCGCTCGACAAGGTGGCCGATATTCTAAGCAGGCAAATCCGCAAGAACAAGGCAAAGCTGGAAAAACGCCTGAGAGCGGGCGTGTTCGACGAATATGTTGCGCAAACGCCCGAGCTTGACGACGTACAGGAGGAAATCACCTACGACGTATGCAGGACGAAGAACATCCCGGTCAAGCCGATGCTCGTGGATGAAGCAATTCTGCGCATGAACATGGTCAACCACCAATTCTTCATGTTCCGCAACGCGGACACGCACGAAATCAACGTGGTATACCGCAGGGACGACGGCGCGTACGGCCTGCTTCAGCCGGTTGAGGATTAATTTTTTCTTTTGAATATAATCAGGCGGGACGCATTGCGTCCCGCTTTTATATGTCTTAGGGCATAAAGAAAAACACTCGACAAAATGCGCCGATGGTGTTATATTAATAAGCGTTCTGTAAAAATCATACAGGCGGTTATCCGCTTTTAAAGGAAGAAACATCATGAACGAATTTAAACTCCTGTGCCCGTGCCTGCTCGGCGCAGAGGGCATGGTTGCCGACGAGCTGCGGCGTATGGGCGCGCAGGGCGTTACGCCGGAAAACGGCAGGGTGTTTTTTGACGGCAGCCCAAAGATGGCGGCGCGCGCGAATTTACGCCTGCGCTACGGCGAGCGCGTACAGATTGTTCTCGGCATGTTCGAGGCGCGCACCTTTGAAGAGCTGTTTCAAAATGTGAGGGCGCTGCCGTGGGAAGCATTCATTGGGAAGAACGACCGTTTCCCGGTCAAGGGCCGGAGCCTGAGCTCCAAGCTCCACAGCCTGCCTGACTGCCAGTCCATTATCAAAAAGGCGGTTGTGGAACGGCTCAAAAGCCGCTACCGCGTGCCGTGGTTTGAAGAGACGGGCGCGCTTTGCCAAATCCAGTTTTTGATTATGAAGGATAAGGCGACCGTCACAATCGACACAAGCGGCGCGGGGCTCCATAAGCGCGGCTACCGCGCCTTATCCGCGCAGGCGCCGATTAAAGAAACGCTTGCCGCGATGATGGCCGACCTTGCGCATGTGCACAGCGGCCATACGGTGATTGACCCGATGTGCGGCTCCGGCACCCTGCTGATTGAAGCGGCGCTCAAGGCAAAAGACATCGCGCCGGGGCTCAGCCGGCATTTCGCGGCGGAACAGTTCCCGTTTATCCCGGAGAAAATCTGGCGGGAGGAAAGGGAAGAGGCGCGCTCGCTTATCAAAACGGACGCCGTGTTTCAGGCTTTTGGTTACGACATCGATGAGGAGGCGCTATCCGTCGCCCGTGATAACGCGGCGAAGGCGGGCGTTGCCGACGCGCTTGTTTTTAAAAAGCGTGACCTTCACGATTTTTCCGAGCCGTTTGACCGCGCCTCGGTGTTATGCAACCCACCCTATGGCGAGCGTCTGCTCGATACGGAAAGGGCAAGGGAGCTGTACCGGCTTATGGGGCGGCTTTTCGTTAAAAAACCGGGCTGGAGCTACACGGTAATCAGCCCCGACGATACATTCGAGCAGTGCTTCGGCAGGAAGGCCGACAAGCGCAGGAAGCTTTACAACGGCATGATAAAATGCCAGGTCTATCTCTATTTCAGGAATGGAAGTGCAGGCAGGTGATACAGGTTTGGGTATGAACAGAAAAGCGGCCAGGGCGGCGTTTCCCAATACGGTTCCCGTCATGCTCGGCTATGTGTTCATGGGCGCGGCGTTCGGCATTTTGCTTTCGAGCAAGGGCTACGCGTTCTGGTGGTCGTCCTTGTCCGCGCTCATTGTTTACTGCGGCTCGATGCAGTTTGTCATGATTGACCTGCTGACAGGTAAATTCGACCTGCTAGCCGTTATCATTATGACGGTCGCTGTCAACGCGCGCCATCTATTTTACGGCCTGTCCTTAATCGATAAATATAAGGGTATGGGCGCGAAAAAGCTATACGCAATCTTCGGGCTGACCGATGAAACCTATTCTCTCGTCTGCTCGCAGAGGCCGCCGCTCGGTGTGGATGAAAACCGTTTTTATTTTTTTACCACGCTTTTAAACCATCTCTATTGGATTGCCGGCTGTACGCTCGGCGGGCTGTTCGGCTCCCTCTTTGCCTTTAATACCAAGGGAATCGATTTTGTCATGACCGCGCTGTTCGTCGTCATTTTCGTTGAGCAATGGGAAAGCGCAAAGGTACACAGTCCCGCGCTTATCGGCGTGGGCGCTACCTTCCTATGCCTTATTGTATTCGGAAGCGGCATTTTCCTGATTCCCTCCATGGCTGTCATCGCCGTATTGCTTTCACTCCTGAAAAAACCGATGGAAGCGAGGCTCGATACATGACACAGACGGTAATACAATCCCTGATTACGATTCTCGTCATCGCGGGCGTAACGTTTCTTATCCGCGCGTTCCCGTTTCTTGTGTTCCGCAGCCATAAGCCTATCCCAAAATTTATTTCCTATCTCGGCCGTGTCCTGCCGTTTGCCGTCATTGGTATGCTGGTCGTTTACTGCCTGCGGGGAACGGACATTTTTGCTTATCCATACGGTATTCCCGAAGCGGCTTCGATTGCGGCAATCGTACTGGTGCATAAATGGAAGCATAACATGCTTTTGAGCATAGGCGGCGGTACGGTGCTTTACATGCTGCTCGTCCAGCTTGTTTTTACATAACGTTATAAAAACGGAGTTCTTGCAAAAGGGCTCCGTTTCGCTTTATAATGAAAGCGGGCAGCAAACGAATATGGTCGAAGGAAAGGCTTTTGCTTATGGATGCGGACAAAAATTTACTGGAACCGGTCGCGCACGGCACCTATGAGATGCCGCTGGAATTTTATGAGCTGGACACCAAAATTTATTCCGACTATTATCTGCACTGGCATGAGGAAATGGAAATCCTCCTGATAGAGCAGGGCTCTATTCTTGTGACAATCAACCGGGATACAATACGCGGCGGCGCGGGCGATTTTATCCTGATTGGGAAAAACACGCTCCACAGCATCAGCAAGGATAGAAAAGACCCGCAGGTGCTCTATTTTACCTCCCTGCTGTTCCATCCGCGTTTGCTAGAGGGCGGGCGGGACGACTACTGCCAGAAAAATTTTGCCGGGCCGTTGATGGAGGGCCGGCTTGGGTTCCCCGCGCTTATTAGCGTGAAAGACAAAAATTACGCGCAAATCAAAGCGGTGTTTCGCAGGCTGCACGCGGTCTATAAGGAGCAAGCGCCCTTTTATGAATACCGGATGAAGGGGCTGTTGTTCGAGCTTACGGCGGAATTCCTGCAAAGCGGGCTTTTCCGGACGGCGCGCAAAAATACAAACCAGACCGCGCAGGCGATTATCGGGGCGTTTGATTATATCGAGCAGCATTACGCGGAGGAGCTTGGCGTCAGCGCGCTTGCGGCGCGGGCCGGCTACAGTGAAAGCTATTTTATGAGAGCGTTTAAACGGCACACAGGTATGACGGCCGTTCAGTTTATCAACGACTGCCGCCTTCGCAAAGCGGCGCTGCTGCTGCGCGGTTCGGCGCTTCCGGTTGAGGAAATCGCGTACCGGACAGGCTTTGAAAGCGCGAGCTATTTTATCAGGAGATTCAAAGAAAAATATAAATTTACGCCTAACGAGTATAGGAAACAGCAAAACTGACAGGCAGGCGCCGCGTGGGATAACGGCGCCTGCCTGTTATATATGAAAGAAAAAAGTCATTTTTGTGCTATCAGACAGCCTTATCATATTATAATAAAAATTCAGGCCATGTTATAATAAAACCGTGGAGGATATATAAAAGTATATCCTCGGGAAAGAAAACCAGAGTTCCATAAATAAAAGGAGCGGTGATTGTATGAAAAGATTGATAAGCATACTGCTGTCGGCGCTTATGCTGTGTTCCGTCTGCCTCGGCACGGTTCTGACGGCCTGCGCGCAGAGCGGGAACCAAACGGGGGACGTAAACGGCGACGAGGATATCAACCTGCAGGATGTCGTCGCAATTCAAAAGTATCTGGCGAAAATCATACCGGAAAGCGCGCTCGATATGGCCGCGGCGGACACAGACGGAGTAGGCGGTGTAAATATGCAGGACGTCCTGTTGATTCAGCAATATCTTGCAAAAATTATCGGTGAATTCCCTCAAAAAGGCGTCCGCTTTACGTTCGACGTAACCATACCCGACCCGCTGCCGGAGGACGCTTACGTCAGCATGGGCTGCAGCCTCAACGGCTGGAACCCCGCGGATACGCAGTGGTACGCTGAAAAAATCGACGATACGCATTACAGGCTTGAAAAAACGCTCGACGCAAGCGCCGCGGGAACGGTGATGGAATACAAATGGACCGTTCAGATGCCGGAGCAGACAAGCATGTGGGCGCAGGTGGAAGGCGGCGCGCAGGGCGGCGACATCGAAAACCGCAAGGTAACGCTGAAAGCCGGAGAGAATACCTTTAAGGATACGGTCGCGATGTTCAGGGATTTAGGCAGCCTTTCCACCATAACGGGCGGAAAAATGGAGATGCACGAGTTCAATATGACACAGTACGAGGACAGCCGCGTCAGGAAAATACGCGTTTGGACGCCCGACGGGTATGACCCGGCCGACAAGACGAAGCGCTATCCCGTTATGTATATGCACGACGGACAGAATGTTTTTGACGCCTACACCTCCTTTGCCGGGGAATGGCAGGTGGACGAGGCAATCGCGCAGATGATCACAGAGGGCTACGAGGGCGCAATCGTGGTCGGCGTAGATAACGGACCCGACCGTACCAACGAGCTTTGCCCGCCCTGGCCGCGCAACGATTACGGCGCGGGCACCATCCCGAACCCGAGCGGCGACAAATACGCGGCCTTTCTTGTGGAAACGGTTAAGCCGTTTGTCGATTCCCATTACAACACGCGCCCCGAACGGGAAAGCACAGGCGTAGGCGGCAGCTCGATGGGCGGTTTGATTTCGTTCTATATCGCGGTGGAATACCCTGAGGTTTTCTCCTATGCGCTCTGCTTCTCGCCGGCGTTCCAGATGTTCGAGGACGAAACCCTGATACAGGCGGCGCAAAGGTTTAATACCGAAACCCCGGACGCCCTGCCGAAAATATACCTGTACAGCGGCGGAAAGGATTTTGAGGCGGAATTTATGCCTTATGTCGATTTCATGTACGGCGCGTTAACCGAGCATGGCTATCCAAAGGAAAAGCTCGACACGCTCGTCGACCCAACACAGCTGCATACGGAAAGCGCGTGGGCCAAATACTTCCCCGGTGCGTACCGCTGGCTTGTCGGCTTTGACGAAAAAAACAGCTAATCCGGGCTTCTGCCGTCCGGTAATTAGACACAGACTACCTCAATAAAACCTCTTTCTTTTCACTTTTCTCTTTAAAACATTGTCCGGAACCGGCAGAAAATTTTTCGCAGGCGCTTAATTTAAGCGCCTGCGTTTTTCTTGAGCTTTTTTGGGGCAGACTTTTGGTAAGAAAAGGTACGAAATCCCTTGCCTTTCGCCATAGATTTAATCAATATGTAAATAAATTATGAAGAAGGAAAATTTTACTTGATTTTTTATGGCAAAGGGGTTAATATAGTTTTAGCACTCAGGAAGTAAGAGTGCTAAAACAACTTAAATTATTGCTTTAAGGAGGCAATTTATATGACAATCAAACCGCTTCTTGACAGAGTCGTTTTAAAAATGGAGGAGGCCGAGGAAACCACGAAGAGTGGTATCGTCCTGGCGGGCAGCGCGCAGGAAAAGCCCCAGTTTGCGACAATCGTCGCGGCGGGCCCCGGCGGACTGGTAGACGGCAAGGAGGTCACCATGTACGTAAAGGTCGGAGACAAGGTCATCACGAGCAAATACTCGGGTACCGAGGTCAAGCTTGACGGCGAGGAATACACCATCGTCCGCCAGTCTGATATTCTTGCGATTGTTGAATAATTTCAAAAACTAACTTGTGATACGGAGGAATGAGTCATGGCAAAACAGATTGCATACGGCGAAGAAGCCAGAAAATCACTTATGAAGGGTATCGACCAGCTTGCCGATACCGTGAAAATTACGCTTGGTCCGAAGGGCAGGAACGTCGTGCTCGATAAGAAGTTCGGTGCGCCGCTCATTACAAACGACGGCGTGACGATTGCAAAGGAAATCGAGCTTGACGACCCGTTCGAGAACATGGGCGCGCAGCTCGTTAAAGAGGTTTCCATCAAGACCAACGACGTAGCGGGCGACGGCACCACAACGGCTACGCTGCTTGCGCAGGCGCTCATCCGCGAGGGCATGAAGAACGTAACGGCCGGCGCAAACCCGATGATGCTCAAAAACGGCATTCAGTCCGCGGTCGATACGGCGGTTGCGGCCATTACGAGCAATTCCCATGAGGTCAACGGCTCCAAGGACATCGCGCGTGTTGCGACGGTTTCCTCCGGAGATGAATTCATCGGCAGCCTCATTTCTGAGGCGATGGATAAGGTCAGCAGCGACGGCGTCATCACGGTAGAGGAATCCAAGACGGCGGAGACATACTCCGAGGTCGTGGAAGGCATGATGTTCGACCGCGGCTACATCGCTCCCTATATGGTAACGGATACCGATAAGATGGTCGCCGACCTTGACGACCCGTATATCCTCATCACAGATAAGAAAATCAGCAATATCCAGGAAATCCTCCCGGTTCTCGAGCAGATTGTACAGAGCGGCAAAAAGCTCCTCATCATCGCTGAGGACGTTGAGGGCGAGGCGCTCACGACGCTCGTGCTCAACAAGCTCAGGGGCACGTTCACCTGTGTTGCGGTCAAGGCTCCCGGCTTTGGCGACAGAAGGAAGGAAATGCTCCAGGATATTGCTATCCTCACAGGCGGACAGGTAATTTCCGCCGACCTCGGACTGGAGCTCAAGGATACGACCATCGACCAGCTCGGCCACGCAAGGCAGGTCAAGGTCGACAAAGAGAACACCATCATCGTCGACGGCGCGGGCGACAGCAGCGAAATCAAATCGAGGGTCAACCAGATTCGCGTACAGATAGAGAACACCACCTCCGAGTTCGATAGGGAAAAGCTCCAGGAGCGCCTTGCAAAGCTTGCGGGCGGCGTAGCCGTCATCAAGGTAGGCGCCGCGACCGAAATCGAAATGAAGGAAAAGAAGCTGCGCATCGAAGACGCGCTTGCCGCAACAAAGGCAGCCGTTGAGGAAGGCATCGTCGCGGGCGGCGGCGTTGCGCTGATGAACGCTATCCCGGCAGTAGCGAAAGAGGTTGAGGGTGCATCAGGCGACGAGAAGACCGGCATGGCTATCGTCCTTAAGGCGCTTGAAGAGCCGCTTCGCCAGATTGTAGTCAACGCAGGGCTCGAGGGCTCCGTCGTTGTCGAGAAGGTAAAAGAAGCAAACAAGGTCGGCTACGGCTTCAACGCCCTGACCCAGGAATATACCGATATGATTCCGGCTGGAATCGTCGACCCGACCAAGGTAACGCGCAGCGCTTTGCAGAACGCGGCCTCCGTCGCGGCGATGGTCCTGACGACCGAATCCCTTGTCACAGACATCAAGGAACCGGCGGCACCCGCTCCGGCACCGGCACCCGATATGGGCATGTATTAATCAGAAAAACGTTAA
Source organism: uncultured Oscillospiraceae bacterium (assembly GCA_900540865.1). GTDB lineage: Bacteria > Bacillota > Clostridia > Oscillospirales > Acutalibacteraceae > Scatavimonas. Next base: position 38,754 of record UQHH01000006.1, on the reverse strand, counting down.
AAATTACGGACGGCATTGCTATAAACGCAGTGCCGTCCGTTTTTATATGTGCTAGAGCTCTAGCTTTGAGGGTTAAGCTTTCCCCGCCTCTGGGAATTGCTCCAGCAGCTTTTCGTTCGCAGCTTCCAGCTGGCGGTGATATGCGGCGTATGAGGCGCTCAACCGCTTCATCGCCGGAAGGAATCTATCATAATATCCATTTGTGCTGTTAAAACGCTTCATGAATTCCATGAGCCTTCCCGCCGGGGAGCTCTTATACTCGTCCGATTGCTTATAGGTTATATACTGTTTGAGCATTTCTCTGTTGTCAGACAGGAATTTCTCTGGATTTTCAATCGATTTTTTGGTGTTTTCAAGCATTTTTTTCATTTCCTTTGTATCGATATGCTCCGTGCCCTCCGTCAAATAATCCTCCAAATCCTTTGGCAGGCCGAGCGGCGGTACGCCGTCTAAAAAGGAAAGAACCGTTTCATATGCCAACTGTTGTTCCTCCGTTTGAATGGGCTCGTCCAAAAACCTTGCAAAGTGCATGCAAACAAACCTGCCGTAATAACCTGGGAACGCGTCGAGCAGCTTCTCGGTTATCGTTTTGCTTTTTTCTACCGCCCGCAAAACCGCGCCTATTTCGGAATAGGCCTTCCCAGCGCCCAATTGCTCGAGTGCCGCCTTTTTCATCGCGCTGTACTGGAGGTCCAGCTCTTTTCTGACTAAAACATTTTGCAGGGCCGAGCCGGTTTTATCTTTTAGGATTGCTTTAATATCCTCTATGCCGACATCGAGCTTTCTTAAAATGCCTACCTTATTTAAGACTGCCGCGTCTTCCTTGCTATATTGCCTGTAGCCGTTCTCTGCCGCCGCGGGAAAAACCAGCCCCTGCAGCGTGTAGTATTCGATTGCCTTTTTTGTCAGTCCCGTAAGCCTGCTCACTTCATTAATCAGCATATTTATCACCTCTGTTACATCATAAACCGACCCCCGGGGTATGAGTCAAGCGGTTTTCGATATTTTGTGATAATCCATCACTTGTATTTCAGTATTTCCATGCTATGATGAAGATAGATTTTGTACTGGACAGGAGGGAAGAGCTATGATAAACGCGGCGAAGCTGGCAGCAGAGCGGCAGTTCCAAACGCGGGTAAAAAAAATAACGCCGCTTGGCGGCGGGTTTTACGGCAGGGTGTTTTTGGCTGTGCTTGAAAAAGAACCGTACCACGCTGTAATCAAGCTGTACCTGTTTCCCCATATCGCTCAAAAAGAGGCGCTTGGGCTGAAAACCCTCACAAAATACGCAAACGTCCTGATGCCGGAGATTTATTTTTCCAGCAGGGCGGACGCGCTTTGCCCGTATGATGCCCTGGGAATGCAGTATATCCCGGGTGTCAACGCGGGGGAGCTTTTAAACCTGCCCGGGAACGTGCGGGAAACGGTTGCCGATGAAATCATCGATAACCTGATTTCCTATCACAGCGCGCTTAATCCGCAGGGCTTTGGGGAGCTTGACGCGCAGCATTTTGAAAAGGACTGGAGAGACGTGTATTACCCGGCTTCATTGGAAACCTGCGAAAAGGCCAAAGCCCTTTATAAAGAAGGAAAGCTGCCGCCCGGCGTTTTGGAGACGGTAAGCCGCGCGCTGGAATGTTTCGGCCGTATTTTTTATCTGCCTGTTACAGAGGCGCGGCTCATCCACGGCGACTATAACACCTGGAACATCCTTCTCACCGAAGACCTGCGCCATGTGAAAGCGGTAATCGACCCGTACGGCTGCCGGTGGGCTGACGCGGAATTCGATTTATACCAGCTCGATAACGCGAATGGGCGCTATTTCGGCCTGCTTGAGCGTTACCGCGCAAAACGCAGGCTCAGTGAAAATTTTGCCCTCAAGCGCGCGTTTTATGAGCTTTTTACGGAGCTTAAGCACTACTGCGGCGCGAAGGCCGCTATTGAAAAATCCAATATTCCGCAACAGGCCGTTTTGCTCCGGGACAGGATGCGGGAATTTGGGATTGAATAATTTGCGGGTTTAACAGAGAGGAGAAGAAAAATGCGAAAGTCAGTTAAATTTTTATTAATGACCGTTTGCATTTTGCTGCTTATTTTTTGCGTTTCCTCATGTGCGGATTTTACCGATTACCCGGACGACGGGGACTACCTGAGCGAATATCCATATTTTTTCTACCATATCGACAGGTTTAACGGCAGCCATGCCGAAATTGATTATAACGGAAAACGGATAGAAGCCGATGTCGGCATGATGGGAAGCGCTTTTGATGTTTGTGACAAGGAAGCCGTGAAAAAGGATGAAGAAGGGGAGCCTTATCTCGACGCTGAGGATATCATCATTAGAGGTTCCTGGAGCACAGACAAAGAGGGAAATATTATTTTGGAGATTGACAATGGCAGCAGAATCGTGCTGAATAAAAAAGCAGCGGCAGAGTAAACGCGTACCAGGTACGGTCCTTAGGCGGCGTAAGCATAAAGTTTTTTCTGCAATGAGGTTAAAAAGGGGCAGGGGTTTATTCCCCTGCCCTTGCTTGATTATTTATTTCTAATTATAAAATTACTTACGGAACTCCTTTTTGATGCTGCGCAAAAACAGGTTGGAAAGGGAAGCGCGCGGGTCCTTATGGTGGCTCAAAACCCCGTCGACCGCCTTGACGATGGGTAAATCCACGCCGTACTGCTCGCCCAGGCGAATCATCGCGCGTGTCGTGGAAACGCCCTCCGCAAGCTTTCCAAAACGTTCGCCCTTTACATACATTTCGCCGTAACGCCTGTTGTGGCTGAATTCCGAAAAGAGCGTCGCCTCGTAATCGCCGAGATGGCAAAGCCCGTAAGCGGACATAGGATTTCCGCCCATCGCCTGAATCAGGCGCGATATTTCATGCGTGCCGCGCGCCATGAGCGCGCCCTTTAATGACGAGCAGTTCAGCCCGTCAAGCATGCCGGCGGCAATTCCTACGACGTTTTTAGACGCCGCGCCGATTTCGGTTCCTATCAGGTCGGTTCCCAAATAGAAGCGTATCAGCTCGCTTGAAAAGCTGTCGACAAGATATTTCTTGACCTCCTCGTTGTTGGAGTCGATTACCATGCAGTTTGGTATCCCCTTGACAAAATCCTGCGGATGGCCGGGGCCGACCCATACAGCGGCCGGCGTTTCCTTTTCATCTACAAAGCTTCCGACTATCTGGGTAAGGCGCAGGCCCGTCGTTTCCTCAATGCCCTTCATGCATAAAACAATCGGCTTTCCTTTCAAATCATACTGCGACAGCCGCTCCATAAACGAACGCAGGTGCTGAGAGCTGATGGAGATGATAATAATGTCGGCATGCTCCACGGAACGCTCCAAATCGTCCGTGAAAATAACGCCCGATTCCTCAAACGAAAGGTATTCATTTTTTCTCTGAGCAGCTAGCTGAAGGTACTCCGGCGCGTCCGGCAATCCCCAGGAATACACGTCGTTCCCGATTTTGTCCTGATACCACGCGATAAAAGAGCCCCACCGGCCGCAGCCCAAAACTGATATATTCAAAACAGCGCACCACCTGTCTTATATTTCTGCATCATTATATCATATGAGAGCATAAAACGCTATAGTGGAAAATAAAGTTCACAGAAAAGTTATGGTTTTGGTACCTCCGGCTGCGGCAGCCTGTTCTCCGTTTTCTGCGGGCTCTTTTTTCTTGCAAAAAGTGTTTTTATGCCCATCAGGAGCAGCAGCGCGCCGAACATTTTAGAAAGCACCTCGTTGTCGATTCCCCGCGAAAGGTAAGAGCCCAAAAGTGAGCCGATTACGCCGAACAGCGCAAACGGGACGGCAATGCGCCATACAATCAGCTTTTTGCGCTGGTAGACGATTAACGCGAGCACGGCGGTGGGGAGGAAGAAGAGCAGGTTGATTCCCTGTGCCTGCGCCTGTGGGATGGCGGTAAACAGGCTTAGATAAATAATGAGGATGCCGCCGCCCCCAAGCCCCATCGCGCCGAGCAGGCCGGACAATATGCCCGCAGCGGCGCTCCACAGCCCGCTCAACGCATCAGCAGGCGGATGCCTGCCCATATCATCAGCAATGCGAAAACCTTTTTCAGGAGCGTTTCGTTGATGCGCGGCAGCAGCCACGAGCCCACAGCCGCGCCCAGAACGCCCCACCATAGATAGGGAGTCACGTCCGAAAATGAAACCGTGCCGGAATTCAGGTAGCTGATGGCGCTCACCACACAAATCGGCAATATGATTGAAACGGAGGTCGCGTGCGCCTTTCGCTGCTCCACCCGTTTATTTAAAATCGGTACGACGACCATGCCGCCGCCCGCGCCCAAAAGACCGTTTAAAAGGCCGGTGACGGCGCCGCCGAGCATAAAAGCAAATTTTTTCATCTGGCAGAATCCTTTTCCTCAGCTTAAATACAGATAGGCGGTAATACTGCGCAGAATACCGCCCGGTTTTTGTTTCTGTCTTTATTGTTTTATAAATTTGCTTTTCTATACAAAAGCGCCGTGCTTCAAACAGCACGGCGCCCCTTATAATTCAATTGATACCCGCCCGACCGTATTGCGTTGATGATAACCTGCCTACATAAAAGCAGGTGGGTGCCCGCCGCCCGGTTTCACGCTCCCTTCGTCCGCATAAGCGGGAGGTCTGCAATCCGCCGGGGGAGCAAGGGCTCCCTGAATATCAGTTGTAGGGTTATATGAACGCAATTCACGTATCAGGCAGGCAGACGGCCGCTTGCCTTACAGGTTTTCATCCTCCGGCGCGCTTTCGTCGTAAAGCTCTTCAAAATGGTTTTCAAAGACCTCCGCCAGCTTGTCGAGAAGCTCCTCGTCCTCAACCTCGGTCAGAACCTCTTCGCCGTCGTCGTCGACCGCTTCAAAGATGTAATACTCGCCGTCGGACTCTACCTGCTCCTCAGGCGAATCGAAAATAGGGTACAGCGCGTAATATACGCCGTCTTCATTTTCAATAATGTCGAGGATTTCAAAGGTGTGCTCGTTGTCGTCGTCGTCAAGCAGGGTAATCAGGTCTGCTGCGTACTCGTTATTATCCATGGTTATCCATCCTTTCGGTTCTAGACCATTTACTATATTAATATTTTAACCAGTCGCGCCGGTTAAGTCAAGAAAAAGTTTCTTTGACGAATCGGTATAAAAAAACATAAAAAAGTTTAAAAAAAGTATTGACAATAGAAAAAGGTGTGCTATAATATAATTGAACTTAAGGAAAGGCAGAAAATCAAAGCTGAAAGAAAGACTTGTAAATCAAACATTCAAAATTTATCCTGCGTTCCATTATTTTAGAATGCCCGAAAATGACAAATGTAAAGATTTTGGTCTTTGGAAGTTTCAGTTAGTTGGTATCTGCTACAGGCAATAAAAGGTTCACGTTAATCTAAAAAGGTAAGAAACGGCAATCTGAAGAAGAGAGACACATTTTCCATCTGAAAACCCCAGGGATTGTGATTTTGCAAAATACCGCAGCTGTCAGGGCTTTCAGGAAAAAGTTCTTTTCATTCAAAAAAACAGAGCGTCATATCAAATGCTTTGGTTTTCGTGGAACGGGCCAATCCTTAACGTTTAATTATAGGAAAGGGGCTGAGTCCAATGGGCGAGCTGGCACCGGAAAGTTTTCCTTGCTTCGTTGATTTGAACGAAGCTCGGCATATGGCTCTGATTTAAGAATATCATATCATTGATTAAGAAACAGACGCCAGGGAATAAAATATGACGATTATTGCCCTGCCGGCGTTTCAAATTGAAACCTGATTACAGGAGAGGGATATTTAGAATCCGCAGCCATAGAAAACTTTTACAATTGAATAAGCGAATTTTAATATCGATTTTGGTTAATTGAGAAAGAAATTTGTTGGCTGATTTTTATTTGGACAGAAAGCTCGAAAAGCAAAAGCTCCGATTCCGCACCGTTCCATTGGAGTATGCGGCGGTTCGGGACGACAATGGCAAAAGGCCCTTGTTACAGAGTAAAGCGTTAAGGCCATAAATATGAAAAGTGCGTGGCCGGTGATTTTGGGTAAAGCATCCGGAATCGAATGCATTTTTGCCGATTGGGTGTCCGGTGTTTTAAGATTAGTTTACATATATCATTTCTGAAGTTAATATACGATATGAGAGAAAAAATCGGGTGACCGGTGGTAGTGTTTGCCGCCGGTCACTTTTTTGTTTTGGCGTAAGAATGCCGCTGAAAAGATAAATTAGTTGAAATCAAGCGCGTTTTCGTGTATAATTTTACAGCAACAATACAAAATGTTTTCATTTTCTATATTTTCGGAGGCCGTAACATGCTTTTGGCGAAATGGGAGGAACTTCCCGATTATATGCAAAACGCACAGGCGCGCAGATATTATGAAATCCTTCAGAATAAAAAAGCAAGCCTGTTTGCAAAGCGCGCGCTTGACCTTATCATATCCGTTATCCTTATCTTATTGCTCATCCTGCCGATGTGTGCCATAGCAGCCGTAGTAAAGGCTGGCTCTCCCGGGAAAATTTTGTTCCGGCAGGACCGCGTTACAACAAACGGACGTATTTTTAAAATTTTAAAATTCCGCACCATGGTCGAAGGCGCCGAAAGTCTGGGTGGCCAGATTACAGAAACGGACGACAAGCGTATTACAAAGAACGGGAAATTCCTGCGCAAATACCGCCTTGACGAGCTTCCGCAGATTTTTAACGTTTTTACCGGCGCGATGTCGCTGGTCGGGACACGGCCGGAGGTTCCAAAATATGTAAAAAAATACACGCCCGAAATGTACGCAACGCTCCTGATGCCCGCCGGAGTGACCTCTTACGCGAGCATTCATTTCAGGGACGAAGACGAGCTGTTCCGCGACCCTTCCACGGTGGAGAAAAACTATATGGAGGTCGTCCTGCCGGAAAAAATGGAACAAAATTTGAAATATATCGAAGAATTCAGCTTTTTATACGATTTGAAAATTATGGTCCGCACCATAGCGGACGTCTTTTAATTTAAGCGCCTGAAAAGGCGCGCAGAGGAGGCGAGTGCTTGGCCGGCTTTTTCAAAAAAAATATTGTCAAACGCTTACTGCTCAATCCGTCGGCTTTTCGCCTGACATATATTTTTACACTATTTTTCTGCTCCGTCGCCGTGGTGGAATGGGCCGCCGTCACCTTTAAGTATGTACTGATGGCCTGGGCGGGCTATATCTTTTTTTTCTATTACCTGAAAAACAGGCGGATTTTGAATATCCGCTACTGCCGCTGGCTCGTGATTTTTCTTATGAGCACGCTGCTTACGGCGCTCATTCATGTGACCGATAATTTTTTAGGCAACCTGGTCATGTTTTTGCACATCGCAATTTGCTTCTTTATATTTTACGGAATGCATACCGAGCGCAACAAAAAGCGCGTGCGAAAGGAAATGTATTGGTTCTGCAAGCTCATGGTAATTATAACGACGGCGCTCGCCGCCGTCGGGCTTCCGTTTGTCCTTCTCAACATGTACGGCGACTTCTATGGCTACCATCTCATTGTTTATGAAAACAGGTTTACAGGCCTTTATACGAACCCAAACCTGCTGGGCTTTTCCTCCGCGGTCGCAATCATCTGCTGCCATATGCTTACAAGAAAGAAATTTTTAAAGCACGCCGGCGGCAAAAAAACAAGATTGTGGCTGCTGCTGCCGTGCGCCGCGCTCAACCTCGTTTCCCTGTTTTTGTCCGACTCCAACGCCTCCCTGGTATTTTTGATTTTCTATGTCGTGTTTTATCTGGTGTATAGGGTGTTCCGCTGGCAGCAGGAAATCACGCTCAAAGAGGCTGCGAAAAAATTCGCAAAGCTCTTTGCGGTCTGCCTGGTGGCGGCTGTCTCGCTTGTTTTTGCGCGTGAGCTCTGCCAGATGACGGCGGGTGGTATCACCACGGTCACGACAAAGCAGGAGCCTGTTATCAATAAGGATACGCCGGGCGGTAAAAAGCCGGAAGGGCCGGTATCCTTCAACCATCTCAATGACAATATCGACAGCGGGCGTATCCGGCTGCTGATGGAGTCGGCCGTGCTCATTGGCAACCACCCGCTGTTTGGTATCGGCAAGGAAAATTTGGTGCTTTACGGCGAACGCTATATTGAAGGCGGGCTGCATTTTTCAGATTTGCATAACGGCTATCTCACTATAATCGTCTGCGGCGGAATCGTCGGCTTTGTCATTTTCGTCGCGTTCGCGCTGCATGTCGCGCGCCATATCATAAAAAGCCTGTTTTTAGAAAAGAAAAACCTGAGCAAGACGGCTTTTCCCATTTTATTTGCCTTTATCTGCGCCTATTGCGTTTACGCGGTGTTTGAAAAGACGCTTTTATTTGAACAGACGTTCATGGTCGTTTCGTTCTGGCTTATGCTCGGCTACGCAAGCTGCTTTATGGTGCGCTATGACCATCTGGAGGACAAAATCGAGCTGAACCTCCTTAGGAAAAGGGAAGGCGAGCAGGCCTCGCTTTACGATACGCCTACCGAGGACGACCCGCTCGACGAGCTGGGATAGGCGCTTATTGTAAAATCATGAAAAAACGGTTATAATAGAATCGTTTCAATCGGATGTAAGGAGCTTTGCGCTCCGCAGCATATATTCAAGAAAACCGGTGAAATACCCTCTCAGCGTTGAGGGTATTTTTGCTATTGTATCCCGGGAGGAGACTTGTCATGAAAGACGGTTTTATTAAGGTGGCGGCGGCGACGCCTGAAATCGAGGTCGCAAACTGCGCCTACAACGCGCAGGCAATCATCACGCAGGCTGAGCAGGCCGCGCAAAAGGGCGCTTCGCTGATTTTATTCCCGGAGCTTTGCATCACGGGCTATACGTGCGCAGACCTCTTTTTGCAGCGTACCCTGCTCGACGACGCGGAGCGGGCGCTTGCGGAAATTGCGGAGAAAACCGCCTTGCTCGATATCGTCATTGTCGCCGGACTGCCCGTGCGCTGTAATAACGCGCTTTATAACTGCGCGGCGGTCGTTTATCACGGGGAAATCATGGGGCTTGTACCAAAGAAGAACATCCCGGTATATTCCGAGTTTTACGAGTCGCGCCATTTTTCCGCAGGGGAAGACGCGGCGGAAGCCGTCGTCTGCGGCAGGAAGGTGGAACTCAATCCGAACCTGCTGTTCCGCTGCAAGAGCCTGCCCGACTTCGTGCTCGGCGTCGAGGTCTGCGAGGACCTGTGGGTGCCGTCCTCGCCCTCAAACAACCTGGCGGAAAACGGCGCTACGGTGCTTGCCAATGTATCCGCGAGCAACGAAACGATTGGTAAACCGCAGTACAGGAGAATGCTCGTACAGATGCAGTCTGCAAAGCTCGTCTGCGCCTACCTGTTTGCGGACGCGGGGTTTGGGGAATCGACGACCGATTTAATCTTTTCAGGGCATGACGTGATTGCGGAAAATGGTATCATATTGGCTGAGTCGAAGCGTTATGAAACAGGAATCACCTATGCGGATATCGATTTGCAGCGGCTCTCCGGCGAACGCCGCAGGCTTACGACCTTTCCCTCCAAGCATGAAAGCAAATTTAAAACGGTGGAATTTGAGCTGCCGCTCAAGGAAACGAAGCTTACGCGCAAATTCAATAAAAATCCGTTTGTGCCGCAAAGCAAGGCGGATATTGAGCAGCGCTGCATGGAAATTCTCACAATGCAGGCAACAGGACTCAGGAAGCGCCTTGTACACACCGGCATGAAAAACGCGGTGCTTGGCCTTTCCGGCGGGCTGGATTCCACGCTTGCGCTGATTGTCACGGTGCACGCGTTTGATTTATTGAAGCTGGACCGGAAAAATATTACCGCTGTCACGATGCCGTGCTTTGGCACGACGAAGCGCACAAAAAGCAACGCGCAGCTTCTGGCGGAGGCGTACGGCGTCAGCTTCCGCGAGGTTGATATTTCAGAAACGGTAAAACGCCATTTTGCAGACATCGGCCACGACGGGCAAACGCTCGACGTTACCTTTGAAAACGCGCAGGCGCGTGAGCGCACACAGGTGCTCATGGATATTGCGAACATGGAAAACGCGCTCGTCATTGGTACAGGCGACCTGTCGGAGCTTGCGCTCGGCTGGGCGACGTATAACGGCGACCATATGTCTATGTACGCGGTCAACGCCTCTGTCCCCAAAACGCTCGTGCGCTATATTACGCAATATGAGGCGCACAAAAGCGCCGCGCCGCTTAAAAAGGTACTGCTCGATATTCTCGACACGCCTGTAAGCCCGGAGCTGCTGCCGCCGCAGGACGACGTGATTTCCCAAAAGACGGAGGAGCTTGTAGGCCCGTATGACCTGCACGATTTTTTCCTCTATTATTATATGCGGTTCGGCTTTAAGCCCTCCAAGCTTTACCGCCTGGCAAAGGACGCTTTTGCGGGGGAATTTGAACCGGAGGAAATCAAAAAATGGCTCGTGGTATTTCTCAGGCGCTTTTTCAGCCAGCAATTCAAGCGTTCCTGCATGCCGGACGGCCCGAAGGTCGGCTCCGTTACGCTTTCTCCCCGTGGGGATTTGCGCATGCCGAGCGACGCGGACGTTTCCGCGTGGATAAAGGAGCTGGAGGATAACGCGGGGTAAAAGCGATGGACTTTTTCCATTCCATGGTTTATAATAGGTAAAATCATTTTGTTTACCAGCATAAGGAGATGTTTTATATGGACGAATTACTCAAGCTGTTAAGTGAAAATTCAAAATTCACGCCGCATGAGCTTTCCCTAATCCTGGGAGAACCGCAGGATTATATAGAAAAGCAAATCGAGGAATACGAGGCGACCGAGGTCATCAAGGGCTACCGGGCAGTCGTCAACTGGGAAAAGGTGCCGGACGCGGGCGTTACGGCGCTTATCGAGCTGAAGGTCACACCGGAGAAGGAAAAGGGCTTTGACGACATTGCCGCCCATGTCATGAGCTTTGACGAGGTGGACAGCGTTTACCTGATGGCTGGTGCCTACGACCTGGCCGTATTCGTAAAGGGCAAAACAATCCAGGACATCGCGATGTTCGTCTCCCGCAAGCTTTCCACAATCGACGCGGTGCTTTCAACCGCGACCCATTTCCTTCTCAAGCGCTATAAGGACAGCGGTATCGACTTTTTTGAGGACGATTCGGAGGAAGACAAAAGGAGCCTGGTACTGTGATCAACTATGACTCTATACTGAATAATAAAATCAAGGAAATCAAGCCGTCGGGTATCCGCAAATTCTTCGATATCGCAAACGAGATGGAGCACGTCATCTCCCTGAGCATCGGGGAGCCCGACTTCAAAACCCCCTGGCATATCCGCCAGGCGGGAATAGAATCGCTCGATAAGGGAAAAACATGGTATACGCCGAACGCGGGGCTTTCCCTCCTGCGCGAGGAAATCTGCCGCTACTTCAGCCGAAGGTTTCATGTGGATTACGACAGCGATTCGGAATGCATCGTCACAGTCGGCGGCTCCGAGGCCATCGACATCTGCCTGCGCAGCCTGATTGAAAAGGGCGACGAGGTGCTCATCCCGCAGCCGAGCTTCGTATGCTATGAGCCGCTCACGCAAATGGCCGACGGCGTCCCCGTCATCATCGAGACAAAGGCGGAAAACAGCTTCCGCCTGACAGCAGGGGAGCTAGAAGCGCACATCACGCCGAAAACAAAGCTTTTGGTGCTTCCTTTCCCGAACAACCCGACCGGTGGCGTTATGCGCCGGAAGGATTTAGAGGAAATCGCTGAAGTCATCATCAAACATAATCTGTTCGTTTTGTCGGACGAAATTTACGCGGAGCTTACATACGGCGACGAGCCGCACGTTTCCATTGCCGACATAGAAGGCATGCGCGAACGCACGCTGGTGGTAAGCGGCTTTTCAAAATCGTATGCAATGACAGGCTGGCGTTTGGGCTATGCGCTCGGCCCGGCCGAGGTAATTTCACAGCTCTACAAGCTGCACCAGTTTGCCATCATGTGCGCGCCTACGACCGCGCAGTACGCGGCAATCGAGGCGCTCAAGAACGGCGACGGTGACATCGAAAGCATGCGCGCGCAGTACGACATGCGCCGCAGGCTGATGGTCGGCGGGTTCCAGCAGATGGGGCTTTCCTGCTTTGAGCCGCACGGGGCGTTTTATGTGTTCCCGTGCATCAAAAGCACAGGACTTAGCTCTGAGGAATTCTGCCTGCGCCTGATTGAGACGAAGCATGTGGCCGTCGTGCCCGGCACGGCGTTCGGCAAGTGCGGCGAGGGCTTTGTGCGCGTCTCCTATTCGTATTCGCTGACGCACATCAGCGAAGCGCTCGGCAGGATTAGGGAATTCCTCCAGGAAATCAAAAAAGAACAAGGATGAGTTTTATGACTGTAGCGGTCAGCGCACCGGCAAAAATCAATCTGACGCTCGACATCACAGGAAAAAGGGCGGACGGCTACCACACGGTCGATATGATAATGCAGTCGGTAAGCCTTTACGATACGGTCACTGTAGCCTCAGCGCGGGAACCGGGCATTAAAATAGCCTGTTCGGACAGAGAGCTCCCCTGTGACGAACGCAACACGGCACATAAAGCGGCAAAGCTGTTTTTGAGAGAAATACAAAAGGACGAAGGCGCCGCCATATCTATACACAAGCAAATCCCAAAGGAAGCGGGGCTTGCGGGCGGCAGCAGCGACGCGGCGGCGGTGCTGCTTGCGCTCAATAAAATCCATGGCGAACCGCTTACGCTCGACAAGCTCTCGGAGCTTGCGGCCCTCGTGGGCGCGGACGTGCCGTTCTGCCTGTACGGCGGGACCATGCACGCGGCTGGGACGGGGACGCGGCTGCAAACGGTTTACAGCCTGCCGGACTGTTTTATCGTGCTTGCAAAGCCGCCAATCGGCGTCAGCACGAAGGAAGCCTACCGCTTGTGCGACAGCCAGCCATACTGTGAAAAGCCGCACAGCGAGCGGCTGCTCCTGCGTTTAAAGGACGGCGGCGTACAAGAAGCCGCTAAGTCTCTTTATAACGGCTTTGAAGAGGTGCTGTGCCTTGAGCCGGTCAAGGAAATCAAAGAGACGTTATTGTCGTCCGGCGCATGCGGCGCGTGTATGAGCGGCAGCGGACCTTCTGTTTTCGGTATTTTTACAAACGAGCAGAAGGCCTATGGCTGCGCACAGGCGCTCACAAAGCAATACCGCGAAATCTTTGTGGTCAGGCCTGTGGCGAACGGCTGTTTTATAAACGAAACTGAATAAGAAATGATTTCCTGCCCATAATCAAGGTATTAATTCCTTGAAAGGGCAGGATTTTTTTATGAAGAAAACTGTAACAAAGGCATTGTGCTTCGGCTTGATTTTATCTATCGTGTTTTCCGCGCTCTATTTTTCAGCGGAGTGCAAAACCATTTCAGACAGCGTGCTCCGTTTGCATATTCTGGCAAACTCCGATTCGGCGGACGACCAGGCGTTAAAGCTTCGGGTACGCGACGAAATTCTAAAAAAATCCGGCAAACTTTTAGCGTCTGCTTCCAATAAGGAAGAGGCAAAGCAGCTCACCGCGCAGCAAATGCAGGCAATCGTGGACGGCGCTCAGGAATTCGTCTATTCGCAGGGCTATGATTATACCGTCACGGCAAGCCTGCTCAATATGCCGTTTAACACGCGCATTTACGACGGTGTCGCAATGCCCGCGGGCAATTACGACGCGCTGCGCATTACAATCGGAGAGGGCGCGGGGCATAACTGGTGGTGCGTCATGTACCCGCCCATCTGCCTGCCGGCGGCGGAGGAAAAGCAGGAGCTTTCCGATGTGCTCGACGACGGTCAGCTTCAAATCGTCGAAAACGAGCCGCAGTATGAAATTAAGTTCAAATTTGTCGAAATATACGAGAGCATCGCGCGTTTTTTCGCGGGAGAAAAATAAACCACTTTCCTCATGACGGAAAAAAAGGTATAATGGTACTATCTTGTATTTAGGCCGGTGGTACTATGCTGCAATTTATTATGGGAAGAAGCGGAAGCGGAAAAACCTGTTATCTTACCGGGCAAATCCGTAAAGAGGTTGAAAGCGGCCAGACTTCTCCCATCCTGTTCCTCGTCCCGGAGCAGCAGTCCTTTGAAATGGAAAAAACGATGCTGAGCCTTTTAGGCCCGAAGGACTGCCGCAGGGTAGAGGTGTTGAGCTTCAGCCGCCTTACCGACTATGTTTTCCGCAGCCGCGGGGGAATGGGCGGCAGGGCTGTCGACGACGGCGCGCGCAGCATCCTGATGAGCCTTGCAATCGAACAGGCGCAGGACGAGCTTACGCTTTACCGCAGGCAGGCGGGCCGGCCGGAGCTGATTCCCTTGATGCTGGGCGCGGTAAAGGAATTTAAAATGTGCGCTGTAACGAGCGACATGCTGCGCGGCGCGGCTATGCAGTCTGACGACGCCGTCTTACGTCAAAAGCTTACGGAAACGGCTTTAATCGCCGATATTTATAACGCGTTATTGAGCGAGAGCTACATAGACCCGCTCGACGACCTGACGCGCCTGTATGAATCGATATTGGGCGCGCCGTTTTTTACTGGCTGCCAAATTTACGCCGACGGGTTCAGCGGCTTTACGGCACAGGAGCAGAAAATCATCCGCCTGATGATTGCGCAATCGGAAAAATTCACTATAGCGCTTTCCGGGGACGAGGCGGAATTTTCCGCAAAGAGCGATTTGTTTTTTACGACGGGGCGCACCAAACGCGTCTTAAAGGACATGGCAAAGGAGCAGAATATCGAAATCCTGCCTGACATAAGCCTTACGGAAACAAAGCGTTTTTTATCCGGCGAAATCGCTTACCTCGAGGAGAACGTATACCGCCCGGGAACGCCGCCCTGCGGTGAAGAAGTACAGGGCGGCATATCGCTATATACTGCGGAGGATGTGTACGAAGAATCGGACTATATCTGCCGCACCATTCGGCGGCTTACTACCAAAAAAGAGTACCATTACAGCGACATTGCCGTGATTTGCCGCTCGCTTGAGGGATACCGCGGTATTCTCGATACGACGCTCGAGCAATACGGGGTATCCTATTTTATGGACAGGCCGCAGGAAATCGCGTCAAAGCCGCTGATTCGGTTTGTCCTTTCCGCCTTCGACTGCGTACATACCTATTTTTCCTCGGAAAGCGTGTTCCGCCTGCTGAAAACGGGGCTGTGCGGACTGGACGCGGAGGAGACGGCGCTGCTTGAAAACTACGCCTTTGTCTGGAATGTTTCCGGCGGGAAATGGATGGGTGAATTCACCCAGAACCCGCGCGGCTACGCGGACGAATTCACGCAAGCCGACAAAGAAGAGCTCAAGGAAGCCGAGCGTCTGCGCTCCTTTGTAACAGGCCCGCTTTTGGATTTTAAGGAACGGATTGCAAACAGCGACGGCGCCCATATTTCAAGGGCGGTTTACAGGCTGCTCGAGGCGTTTCACGTCAGCAGAAATCTACAGGAGCAGGCGGAAAAACAGCGCGAGAAGGGGAACGCCTCCCTTGCGCAGGAGCAGGAACGCCTGTGGGACATTTTCATTGGTATCCTCGACCAGATGGAGCAGCTTTTGGGAACGAAGCGGCTGCCGTCCAAGCGCTACTGTGAGCTTTTGAAGCTGATGCTTCAAAACGCGGAGATTTCATTTATCCCAAACAGCCTCGACGAAGTAACGATAGGCACGGCGGACAGGATTCGTCTAAGCTCTCCCAGGGCGGTATTCGTTATCGGCTTGAACGAAGGGGAGTTTCCGCATTTGCCCGTATCGAGCGGTATTTTCAGCGACGCGGAGCGCAGGCGGCTGATTTCCATGTCACTGCCGCTTTACGACGCGGTCGAAGAGCTGGGCGCGCAGGAAAAGTTCCTTGCCTACTGCGCGGTGAGCGCGCCGCGGGAAAGGCTGTTCCTCTCCTGTGTGGAAAACGACCTCAAGGGGGAAGCAAAGGCGCCGTCCTCGCTATTTCGCGAGGCGCTGCGGCTTTTCCCATACATAAACGCGGAAAACGGCAGGGACACCCCATGGACACATAAGCTTTGGGCAGAAAAGCCGGCCTTTGAGCTTTGCGCGGAGCATTATAAAGACGACACTGCCGCGCAGGAGCTTATAAACCGTCACTTCCTGCCGCTTGACGGGTATGCCCCAAAAATAAACGCGCTTTTGCGCGCGCAGAATGAAGAGCCCTTTGCCGTCAGTCAGAAAAATTTAAGTGAAACGCTGTTCCATAAAGAAAAGCTCAGGCTTTCCGCGTCTCAGGTAGAAAAATTTTATCAGTGCCCGTTCCAGTATTTCTGCCGCTACGGCGCGCGCGCGCAGGAGAGAAAGCCCGCGCAAATCGATTCCGCCGAATATGGCAGCCTCATCCATTTCTTAATGGAACGGCTGCTGAAAAGCGGCAGCGTCCCACAGCTTGCTTCCCTTTCCGAACAGGAGCTTGAGCGCCGCCTTGACGGACTGACGGAAGAATATCTCGGCACGCATTTCGGCGGCGCGCAGGATAAATCAAAGCGGTATCTTTCCATGCTGCGGAGGATGAAAAGCTCCGCGCTCATGCTTATTAGCCATATGCTCAAGGAGCTTTCCCAGAGCGATTTTCTGCCGGAAGCGTTCGAGCTTCATTTGGGGGAGGACGGGGACATCCCGCCGTATGAAATCACGCTTTCGGACGGCGGCAGGGTTGTAATTGAAGGCTATATCGACCGCGTGGACGTCATGCGCAGGGAGAATACCGCCTATATCCGTGTAGTGGATTATAAAACCGGCGCGAAAAAGTTTGTGCTGTCTGACGTGAGCTTCGGGCTGAACCTGCAAATGCTTATCTATTTATACGCCATTACGCAAGCTAAGGAGCATAGGATTGAGCCCGCCGGCGTGCTTTATATGCCCGCGGCTTCTCCCGTGATTAACGCCGAACAGGACGAAACGGCGGAATCCATCGATAAAAAACGCGCGAAGGCGTACCGGATGAACGGCGTGCTGCTCGACGACGTCGGCGTAATCAAGGGTATGGAAGCGGACGGCCGCGGAATATACATCCCCGTCACCCTCAAGGAAGAAAAGCCCAAAAAGGGAGAAACGCGTGATGCGGAAACTCCCCTTGCGCTCAAGGTAGACAAGGGGAGTGAATACCTTGTTTCAAGGCGGGAGCTTGATATGGTTTTCCAGCGAATCGACGAGCTGATTACCGGTATGGCGCGGCGCCTCTTTTCCGGCGAAATCCCCGCAATGCCCGCCAAAGGAACGTATGACGCGTGCAAATGGTGCCCGTATACGTTTGCGTGCGGATATGAGGACGGCATGGCGTGCGTAGAGGTTACTGAGGATAAAACCGCGTTTCATATCCAGGAAGAACAAGAGGGCGAAGGAAAGGAGGAAAGCTGATGGCACAGAAAAAATGGACGCAGAGCCAGAAAAACGCCATTTACGCGCAGAACGGTTCGCTGCTCGTTTCCGCCGCGGCCGGCTCCGGTAAAACAGCTGTGCTGGTCGAACGTGTAATTGAGCGCATTACAGACCCGGTACGCCCGGTCGACGCGGACCGGCTGCTCGTTGTAACCTTCACGCGCGCGGCCGCCGCGGAAATGAAGGAGCGTATTTCTTTAAAGCTCGACGAGCTGATTGCTGAAAACCCGCTCGACTCAGCGCTCCGCCGCCAGCAGCTCCTGCTTTCCAAAGCGAATATCAGCACCATCCACAGCTTTTGCAGCGAGCTTGTGCGTGAAAACTTCTTCGCGCTCGATATTTCGCCCGATTTCCGCCTTGCGGAGGAGAGCGAGCTCGCCATTTTAAAGGCTGAGGCCATAAATAACGTACTGGAAGAGCTCTATGAAAACGAGGACGAAGCCTTTTCGCTCTTTGCCGATTATTTCAGCACAGCCAAAAGCGATTACTTGCTCCAGCAGGTGGTGTTGAAGCTCTACGAGTTTTTATGCGCGCATCCGTTCCCGGAAAGCTGGCTGCAAAAAAAGGAGCGGATGTATTCCCAGGAATGCCCCGTCACCGAAACGCAGTGGGGAAGGGTTACTGTGGACTACGCGCAGGACGCCGCGCGTTTTTGCCTTGCGCTCGCCGCAAATTCCCTCGCTCTGTTTGAAGAAAGGCCGCAGCTGGGGGACGCTTTGCGCAGCCTTTTACAGCTCGACCTGAAATTTACGCAGGGTCTTTGCGAAACGGTGGCATCCTCCCCATGGGATGAAATACGCGGTTATTTGTCGTCGTTTGATTTTTCCGCGCGTTTCCAAAGCGCGCGCGGCTATAAGGACGACGCCGTAAAGCTAAAAATACAAAGCAGCCGCGACCTGTTAAAGAAAACAGTGAAAAGCCTCTGCTCGCTCTTTACCCAGAGCGAACAGCAGTGCCGGGACGACATCCGTGAGCTTGCGCCGCTCGTACACGAGCTGTTTTCCGCGGTACGCCTCTTTTCGCGGGAATACGAAAAGCGAAAGCGCGAAAAGAATATTGCCGATTTCAACGACCTGGAGCATTGGGCGCTTTCCCTGCTCGTAACCGAAACGCCGTCCGGCGCGGAATTTACGCCGCAGGCGCAGGCTGCCGCCAAGCGGTTTGCGGAGGTCATGGTAGACGAATACCAGGACGCGAATGAAATACAGGACTTGATTTTCCGCGCGCTCAGCGGCGACGGAAAACGCCTGTTCGTCGTAGGCGACGTCAAGCAGAGCATCTACGGCTTCCGCCAGGCAATGCCCGAAATTTTTCTGCGCCGCAAGGACGCGTACGCGCTTTATGACCCGGCTTTGGACAATTACCCGGCGAAAATCATACTCGATAAAAATTTCCGCAGCAGGCAGGGCGTAACGGACGCGGTCAACTTTGTTTTCCGCCGCCTGATGTCAAAAGAGGTAGGGGGAATGGAATACACCCAAGAGGAGGAGCTGGCAGCCGGCGCGCAGTACGAGGCGGACGCTACCCCCGACATGGTTTTCCACCTGCTCGATTCCGGCGCGCAGAACGAGGATTGCGCGGACGTACTGGAGGCGCGCCACATCGCGCACATGATACATAGCTATATGGAAAGCCATCAGGTAACGGAAAACGGCGCCCGCCGCGCGGCAAAATACAGCGATTTCTGTATTTTGCTCAGAAGTGCCACCACGCACGCAAGCGTATATGTAAAGGAGCTCATGGCCCTGGGCATCCCGGCCTCCTCACAGTCGTCGGACGGCTTCCTCTGCGCGCGGGAGGTCGCGGTCATGGTTTCCTTCCTGCGCCTTATCGACAATCCATTACAGGACATCCCGCTTTTAAATGTGATGCTGAGCCCGGTTTACGGCTTTACACCGGACGACCTTGCGCAAATGCGCATCCTAAAGCCCAAGGGCAGGCTTTATTTCGCGCTCAAGGCCTATGAGCGGGAGGGAAGCCTCCCTGCCCGGCAGCTCCTTGCCGATTTGGAAGATTGCAGGACGCTTGCCGCTACAGCGCCAACAGACCTGCTCATCCATTTTATCTATACGCGCACAGGGTATCCCGCGCTGGTGCGTTCCCGGAAAAACGGGGCGCTTGGGCTTTCAAACCTGCGCCTTTTGCAGGAATACGCTAAAAATTACGAGCAGTCGTCAGGCGGCGGGCTTTCCGGCTTTGTCCGGTATATTGACCGTTTGGAGGAACAGAGCTGCGACCTGAAAACGAACGCCGCGGCGCTTTCGCAGTCGGAAAGCGTCAGGGTAATGAGCATCCACCATTCCAAGGGACTGGAATTCCCGTTCTGCTTTCTCGCGGCGACCGCGCGCAGCTTCAACAGCGACAAAACGGACGAGGTGCTTCTCCACGCCGAGCTGGGCATCGGCATCCGCCGGAAGGACACGCAGCGCATGTGCCGGTATTCCACAATGCCGCGCGGGGCGGTTTCGCTGGAGCTTGAACGCGACGGAAAATCGGAGGAGCTTCGCGTGCTCTATGTCGCGATGACGCGCGCAAGAGAGAAGCTCATTGTTCTTTCCACCCAGAAGAACCCGCGGCGCTATCTTGAAACGATGGCTTCCCGCCTGACGGGGGAAAGCGCGGTATTGCCATACATTGTACGCGGCGCCTCGTGTATTTCCAACTGGATAACCCAGTGTGCGCTGATGCACCCGGACGGTGATGAACTGCGTGAGCTTGCGGGTATGCCGCGGATAATAGAATGCGAGCCCTGCCTTCCATGGGAAATCAGCATAATCGAAGGGGAAATGCCCGCTGTTTTGGAAGAGCCCGCAGAGGCTGCGCAGACAGAAAAGCTTGCGTCCGCCCAGCCTTTTGATTTAACTCCTGTAATTCGTCGGATTACATCGTGTTACCCGTATCAAACGCTCAGCTCGATTCCCGTAAAGGTTTCAGCTTCCGAGCTTTCCCATGAGGAAAGCCGCGGGGAATACGCTTTTTCCGCGCGGCCCGCGTTCCTACAAAAGGAAAAAATGACGGGTGCACAGCGCGGGGTTGCCCTGCACGCTTTTATGCAGTTCGCGGATTTTAAAGCATTTCTTGCCTCCCCGCAGGGGGAGCTTGCAAGGCTTACGGAACAGGGGTTTATCACAAATGAACAGCGGCAGGCCGTACCGCTCGGGCAGATAAACGCCTGCCTGCAAAGCGGTGTCATGCGGCGCTTTCTCCGCGCGGAAAAGCAGTACAGGGAATTTCGTTTCACGGTAAAAATAAAGGCGGGCTTAGCCGACAGTGGGCTGAAGCCGCCTTATAGTGACGAAGAAATTATTTTACAGGGCGCTGTTGACTGCGCGTTTGAGGAGGCGGGCGGAATCGTTATCGTCGATTATAAGACCGACCGTGTAAAGGCCATGGAGGAGCTTAGAAGCCGCTACCATACGCAGCTAGAGCTTTACCGCCGCGCGATGGAGCAATGCACGGGACTGCCCGTGCGCGAATGCGTGCTATATTCGTTCCACTTAAACGGTTCCATCGAGGTTTAATTTTTACAAAAGGCCCTTTTCCTGCGGAGAAAGGGACAGGGAAATAATTTTTTCCTCCACCCGTTCCCGCAGGGAGCACGGCCGCAATACGTACATCCTGTCGCTGTAGGGCAGCAGCCAATCGACGAGCCCGTCGCTGATGTAGACGCTCGCGCGCAGGAGAAACCGCCCCTTTTCCTTGTTGATGACCTGCGCCTCCGTCCCGAAACGGTCGAGTACGGCGTCGAGCAGGCTGTTTTTGCACAAAAGCTCGATTTCCTCCTGGATTCCTGGGTACATCATCATATTTTTCCTGACATAGTCAGCCGTATCGAAGGCGCCGGCATAGCCGCTCACCTGTTGATGCGGCCTTGTTTTTTTATCTGTAAGCTCAGCCATGCGCATACGGTCGAGCCGGTAATTGCTCAGGTTATCGTACTTTTCATAGTTGCCGACGAGATAATAAAAATCGTTCGACCACACGAGCGCGTACGGGCTGATTTCGAAGGTGCGCTCGGTGCGCAGCACGGCGCGGTTGTCCTCGATATGATAGCGGCAGTAATTGAACCGCACCTTCCTTTCCTGCGCAATCGCGCGGTTTATTGTATCGATGATATAATAAATCTGCTCGTTTTGGAATTTCAGGCGGTTGTCTATAAAGATTTGGCTGTCAATATCCTGCGTTTGGTAGTCGCTCAAAAACCGCATAAGCCTGCGGCTTAATTCCTTCGTCTTTTTTTCCGTGATAAAACGGGCGCTCAAAATCGCGTCGAGCAGCAGGCGGACCTGCGCCGTTTCAAACGCGCGTTCCCCAAGGAAAAAGCCTTCCTTTGCGGCATAGGAACGTGTAATATCAAAGCCGTATTCACATAGAGCGCCAATGTCGTCATAAACCGATTTGCGCGCGCAGGTGATGGAGCGTTCCGCTAGGTATTCCATAATCTTCGCCGCCGTTACCGGGTGCTCCGAATCGCTGTATTTGTTCAAGTATTCCAAAACATATAAAAGCCGCAGCCGCCTTTCATACTGGCTTTTTTCCAAACAATACCACTTCTTTCCCAGTTATTTTAAAATAGCCTCCGCGCATTTGATGCCGTCGACCGCCGCGGAAACGATTCCGCCCGCGTACCCCGCGCCCTCTCCGCATGGGTAAAGGCCATGAAACGCCAAAGCTTCCATCGTTTCCCCGCGCAGGATGCGCACAGGGGAGGAGCTGCGCGTTTCAAAGCCTGTCAGCAGCGCGTCCGGGTGAGCAAAGCCTTTTAGCCTCCTGTCCATCTGCAGGATTCCCTGCGTAAGCGAATCAGAAAGATAACCGGGCAGAAGCCCGCGCATGTTGGCAAAGCAAACGCCGGGGCGGTAGCTCGGCTTAACGCTTCCAAAGCGGTGGGAAATCCTGTTTTCGGCAAAATCCCCGAACCGCTGGACGGGCGCGCGGTAGCTTTCTCCGCCCGCTTCAAACGCCAAACGTTCCAGCGCTCGCTGGTATTCCACACCCGCGAGCACGTCCCCGCTCCCAAAATCTTCAGGCGTAACGCCGACGAGCACCGCGCTGTTTGAATTTACGGCGTCGCGCGCAAATTCGCTCATGCCGTTCGTCACAACGCCTCCCTGCTCGCTTGACGCGGCCACTACCGTACCGCCCGGGCACATGCAGAAGGTGTAAACGCCGCGCCCGCAGGGCAGATGTACCGCAAGCTTATAGTCCGCGGCGCCGAGCCTGCCTTTTCCCGCGCACGCGCCGTACTGTGCAAAATCGATTTGCTCCCGCAAATGCTCGATGCGCACGCCGACGGAAAAAGGCTTCTGTGCCATGGGCACTTTCATTTCGTTCAGCATAGAAAACGTGTCCCTCGCGCTGTGCCCAATTGCAAGGACGATATGCCTCGTTTCAATTTCCTCTATGCTTTCGCCATGCTGCACTACAGCCGCCGATACCGCGCCGTTTTTCGTTTTGATACCGGTCAGCTTCGTTTCAAAGCAGAACTCTCCGCCGAGCGCGATAATCTGTTTGCGAATGCCTTTCACGGCCTGCGGCAGCCTGTCCGTCCCAACGTGGGGCTTGGCGTGGTATAAAATTTCTTCCGGCGCGCCCGCCTTCACAAGCTCCTGTAAAACCTTGCGGGCGCGTGTGTCCTTCGTCCCGGTATTGAGCTTGCCGTCTGAAAAGGTTCCCGCGCCGCCCTCGCCGAACTGCACGTTGGAATCCCCGCAAAGCTCCCCGCCGTCCCAGAAGGTATATACGTCTTTTTTACGGCTGTCCAAATCTTTACCGCGCTCCAGCACTACCGGCCTTGCGCTGCACTGTGCAAGAATAAGCGCGCAGAAAAGCCCCGCCGGACCCGCGCCTGCCACGACAGGCCGCAGAGAAAGCTTTTTAACAGCGGGCGGCACATATTCATAAGGCTGTGCGAGCGACGCGTTCCTGTTTTTACAGCGGTTTAATATGTTCTGTTCGTTTTGCAGAAGCGTAACATCGAGCGCCGCCTTGAAATGCACATCGTTTTTATGGCGGGCGTCCACGCTGCGCCGGAAGAGCTCCGCTGTGTTAATTGCCTTCGTATCGACTTGCAGGGCCTTCGCAGCGGCGTTTAAAACCGTCTTGTCGCCGTAATCGAGCGGAAGCCTAATATCTGTTATCCGTATCATCTGTGACCATCCTTCTGCAGATACTCAAAGGCGTTTTTTCCCGCGAGAATGCCTGACACCCACGCCCAGTGCAGGTTGTAGCCGCCGCATTTACCGTCCAAATCGAGCAGCTCGCCCGCAAGGTAAAGGCCGTCACGTTTTTTTGAGGCCATCGTGCCGATGTCCACCTCACCTGTGGGGACTCCTCCCGCCGTTACCTGCGCTTGAAGGAAGGAGCCGGGGAAGGCAGCTTCAAATTCCCAGCCCTTGAGTATTTGGCAGAGCTTTTTCAGCTCCTTTTCTTTTATTTCCCCCACACGGCGGTTAAGCGGCGCAAGCCCGCTTTCCTTGAGTGCGGAAAGTGCAATCCGTTTGCTCAGAATGCCGGTTAACAGCTCCTCGACTTGTATATTATCAATTTTTACGCGCCTTGAGAGCTCTTCATACAGCTCCCGGTACGCAATGTCCGGCAGCAAATCGGCGCAGAGCACAGGCGCTTCTCCCTGTTTTATCAACTGCGCGCACCGGCGGGAAAGCTGAAACACGCAAATGCCGGAAAGCGCGGTTTCCGTAAACTGCAGCTCGCCGTGCTCCCGCGCTGCAGCCCGTCCGCCGTTTTTCAGAGTAATGTTGCAGCTGCACCGCTGTCCTTTCAGCGAACGCAGCGCGCCGCTTTTTACCGGTACGGGGCAGAGCGTTGGGAAAAGCTCCGTGCAGGTATGGCCAAATGGGTTTAAAAGCCCGTAGCCCGCTCTGCCGCCATCCTTGACCGCGGCTTTGCCGCCCGTCGTCATAATCAGGGCGCGGCAGCTGATGGTACAGCCCGCGCTATGTAAATAAAAGCGGTTTTTTTCCCGCGTGATTTTATCTATATCCGTGCCGCAAAGCTCCCGCACGCCGTATTCGCGCAGGGTAAGGCGCAGCACGTCGAGCACGGAGCTTGCGCTGTTGCTCATGGGGTATATGCGCCCCTCGCCGTCCGCCCTCGTATAAAGGCCGAGCGTGCGGAAATATTCCCTGATGTATTCACAGCCATAGGCTTCAAACAGACGCGCGGCGCCTTCTGCGAGGCTGCCGGAATAAGCTTCAGCGGTAAGCGCTGAATTGCTCAGGTTGCATCTGCCGTTGCCCGTTGTGAGCAGCTTTTTACCAACGCGCTCGTTTTTTTCAACGACTGTGATTTTTAATTTCCCACCGGAGTTCCGCGCCGCGCTTACCGCGGCCATAAGTCCGGCGGCACCCCCGCCGAGTACGGCAATATCCGTATAAATAACGTTCCTTTGCGCCATTTTCTCACCCTCAAATCAAAACGGGACAACCAGCGCCGGTTGTCCCATCGTGTGTCTTCGTATCTCTTAAGCGCCCGCGAAGAACTTAACCATTGCGGGGATTCCGTAGCTGATAAAGCTCATAATCGCAGTCGCGCCGAGCAAGCCGCAGGAAATGCTTATGAGCGCGTCCTTGAGCTTGAATTTGAACAGCGCCGCGACGAGCGCGCCCGTCCACGCGCCTGTTCCGGGAAGCGGAATCGCCACGAACAGGAACAAACCGAGCTTTTTGTGCTTCATGATTTTATGCGCGTTCTTTTCCGCCTTTTCTTCCAGCTTATTGATGAGCTTGACAAAGCGCGTGTCCTTAAGCCAAGCGAATATTTTTTCAATAAATAACAGGATAAACGGAATCGGAAGGATGTTTCCGATAATACAAATTGGAATAGCGGCCCAAAGGTCTACTCCAAACATGGAAGCGGCAATCAGGCCGCCCCTCAGCTCCAAAATGGGACAAAGCGAAATGATAAACGCGACAAGCTCTCCCGGTATACCGGACATTGCGCTGGCAATTGACTCAATGAGTTGTTCCAAATCCATACCTCCGTAAAATCAAAAAAAATAATCCTGACTATTATACATGCTTTTCCTGTCTTTTGGCAAGTAAAATCCCTGTAAATTTACAGCCTTGACATAAAAAAGCAGATTCATTAGAATAAATAAGCTGGAAAGGGTGTAATTATGAACAGAATTCAAAAACATTGGAAAGGAAACAGGGCGGGGCTTGTTTTGCTTTTATTGACGGCGCTCTTTATCCTTTTTATATTCTCAAGGAGCATGGTGCCGCAGGTGGATTCAGCACAGGAGAGCGGCTCTGTCGTCGGCGCGCTCGGCGGTCTTTGGAGCGCGCTTGGAATCGACGAGGACAGCGCCGACCATATTGTGCGCAAGCTTGCGCATTTTATCGAATTCATGTGCCTGGGCGTATTGCTTACGCTGTGCGCGTGCCATAACGGGGACAAAAAGCTCAAACGGCATATTTTCCCCGTTTTGTTCTTTTGTTTATGTATTCCCGTGATGGACGAAACCATCCAATACTTCTCGCCGGGCCGCGCGCCGGAGGTCAGCGACGTCGTGCTTGACTTTAGCGGCGCGCTCTCAGGTTTCATTGTTGTCGCTTTTATACGAAAAATTTGCAAAATGAATAAAAAGAAGGAAAAAATTGCAAAATAAGAAGTCTTTTGTTGAAATCCGGGCGACTTTGCTGTATAATAAACGCTTGTAACATTATGGGATAGGATGTGTGCGAATTGTTTAAAATTGTAGAGAAAACACCCCTGAATCCTTCCATGACGAGAATGGTAGTCGAGGCGCCGTTTATTGCAAAAAAAGCGCTGCCCGGCCAGTTTATCATTCTGCGCGTGGATGAGTTCGGCGAGCGTATTCCGCTTACGATTGCCGATTACGACAGGGAGAAGGGCACCGTCACAATCATATATCAGAAGGTCGGCAAAACGACGATGCTGCTCGACACACTAAATATTGGCGAATACATACTCGACTTTGTAGGTCCCCTTGGCAAGGCCTCCGAGCTTGAGGGCTACCAAAAGGCCGCTGTTATCGGCGGCGGCGCGGGCTGCGCCATTGCGTACCCGCAGGCAAAGGCCCTGCATAATATGGGCGCGCATGTCGATATTATCGCGGGCTTCCGTAACGAAGAGCTGATTATATTAAAGGATGAGATGGATGCCGTCAGCGACGAGCTAATCATCATGACGGACGACGGCTCCAACGGTAACAAGGGCTTTGTAACGGACGCCCTGCTGGAAAAGATAAAGAGCGGCGCGGGCTACGATTTGGTGATTGCAATCGGGCCGATGCCAATGATGAAGGCCGTAAGCAATCTTACAAAGGAATACGGCATTAAAACCATCGTCAGCATGAACACCATTATGATTGACGGCACGGGCATGTGCGGCGGCTGCCGCCTCACTGTCGGCGGCCAGACGAAATTCGCCTGTGTGGACGGGCCGGATTTCGACGGGCACGAGGTCGACTTCGACGAGGCGATGAAGCGCGCGGCCATCTTTAAGGACCAGGAGCAGAAGGCCGTAAGGGACCCCGACTGCAGATTACTCAGAGGTGAGCACAATGGCTAATATGGTAATGGAAAAGACGCCCATGCCCGAACAGGCGCCGGACGTCCGCAATAAAAACTTCAAAGAGGTTGCGCTCGGCTATACGGAAGAAATGGCCGTTTTTGAAGCGCAGCGCTGCCTGCACTGCAAAAACAGGCCGTGCGTTTCCGGCTGTCCGGTAAACGTGCCGATTCCCGAATTTATCGGACATGTGGCAAACGGCGAATTCGAGGAAGCTTATCAGGTGCTCTCTTCGGCAAACTCTCTGCCCGCCGTGTGCGGCAGGGTATGCCCGCAGGAAACCCAGTGTGAATCGAAATGTGTGCGCGGCATCAAGGGCGAGCCGGTTGGTATTGGCAGGCTCGAGCGCTTTGTCGCGGACTGGCATATGCAAAACGTGAAGGAAAAGGCGAAGCACCCGCAGAAAAACGGACATAAGGTCGCCGTTATCGGCGCGGGTCCGTCCGGGCTTACCTGCGCGGGCGACCTTGCAAAGGCCGGCTACGAGGTCACGGTGTTCGAGGCGTTCCACACGGCGGGCGGCGTGCTGATGTACGGCATTCCGGAATTCCGCCTGCCCAAAGCGATTGTCCAGAAGGAAATCGACGGCCTGCGCGATTTGGGTGTAAATATCCAGACGAACATGGTCATCGGCAAGGTTTTATCGGTTGACGAGCTGTTCGAAATGGGCTTTGAAGCCATGTTTATCGGCACAGGCGCGGGCCTTCCGAACTTTATGGATATTCCCGGCAACAACCTGACGGGCGTGTACTCCGCAAACGAGTTTTTGACCCGTATCAACCTGATGAAGGCTTATCTCGACGATTACGACACCTTCATTGTCAAACCAAAGAACGTGGCGGTCATCGGCGGCGGCAACGTCGCGATGGACGCGGCCCGCAGCGCAAAGCGGCTTGGGGCTGAGAACGTATATATCATTTACCGCCGTTCCGAGGAGGAAATGCCCGCGCGAAACGAAGAAATACACCACGCAAAGGAAGAGGGCATAGAGTTCAGGCTTTTGAACAACCCAGTCGCGATGCTCGACGACGGCACCGGCAAGGTCGGGCAAATTGAGTGCGTCGAGATGGAACTCGGCGAGCCGGACGAATCAGGAAGACGCCGTCCGGTCGAGAAAAAGGGCTCCAACTTCACCATCGACGTCGACTGCGTTATCGTTGCTATCGGAAATTCACCGAACCCGCTGATTCGCACGACGACGAAGGGGATTGAGGCCAACAGGCGCGGCTGCCTGGTTGTCGAGGAGGACACCATGCGGACGACCCGCCAGGGAGTTTACGCGGGCGGAGACGCCGTAACGGGCGCCGCGACGGTTATCCTGGCGATGGGCGCCGGAAGGCAGGCCGCAAAATCCATCGACGATTATATCAAAAGCAAGGCTTGAGCGGTTTCATTTATAAGAGGTTTTTATGAGAGGCGGAGGTTAGACTCCGCCTCCTATTATACCCGAAATGCCTTCGGGGAAGTATAAAAAGAAGTTTATAGGAGAGGAATGGGAACGTGGAACAAACAAGGAATAATAAAATGGGCTCAGCCCCAATGTTCAAATTGATTATGTCGATGTCGCTTCCCGCGATGTTCTCCATGATTATCCAGGCGCTTTATAACATCGTGGACAGCATCTTCGTCGCGCAAATCAACGAAAACGCGCTGACCGCCGTTTCGCTTGCCTACCCGGTGCAGATGCTCATCATTTCTGTCGCCGTCGGCACGGGCGTGGGACTCAACTCGCTCGTATCCAGAAGGCTGGGAGAGGGCAAACAGGAGGAAGCCGACAGCGCGGCCTCCCACGGGCTGTTTTTGGGCATCGCTACGTGGGTGATTTTTGCCCTGCTCGGGCTATTTTTGACAGATACGTTCTTCCATATGTTTACAGACGACCCGGAAATTTTCGCGATGGGTACCCAGTATTTGAGCTGCGTTCTGATTTTCTCCGTCGGCGTATTCGTGGAGCTGAACCTCGAAAAGACGCTCCAGGCGACGGGCAACATGATTTACCCAATGCTCTTTATGCTCGTGGGTACGGTGACGAACATCATCCTCGACCCGCTGTTCATCTTCGGCATCGGCTTCTTCCCGAAGCTCGGGGTGCTGGGCGCGGCGGTCGCGACGGTCATCGGGCAGATTTTCTCCATGATTTTTTCCATCTATGTCATGTTCCGCAAGGAGCACGACGTGCACATCCATTTCAGGCATTTCCGTTTCAATCTCGATACGATTAAAAATATTTACGCGGTCGGCTTCCCGTCGATTATCATGCAGTCGATAAGCTCCGTCATGATTTTCTTCATGAACGGTATCCTGATAGCCTTTTCCAATTCCGCCGTTTCGGTTTTGGGCGTGTATTATAAGCTGCAGTCCTTCGTGTTTATGCCGGTATTCGGCCTGACACACGGCGTTATGCCGATTATCGGCTTCAACTACGGCGCAAAGAAAAAGAAGAGGATGCTCTCGGCGCTCAAATACGGCTGCCTGATTGCGTTCGTCATCATGCTTGCAGGCACCGCTCTGTTCTGGATTCTGCCAAAGCAGCTGCTTCAAATGTTCAACGCGGGCGACGCCATGCTTTCCATCGGCGTACCCGCGCTTCGCACCATCAGCATCTGCTTTATTCCGGCGACCATTGGTATTATGTTTACAACGCTTTTCCAGGCGGTCGGCAAGGGAATCCGCAGCCTGTTTATTTCTGTGCTCAGGCAGCTTGTTGTCCTGCTGCCGGCGGCGTACCTTTTGTCCTTCGCCGGGCTTTCCTATGTATGGTACGCGTTCCCGATTGCGGAGGTTGTGGCGCTGGCCGCCGCCATCCTGCTCTATGTGGGGCTTGTTAAAAAGGATTTTAAAAAACTTGACGCGCCTATGGAAAACTAAACATCTTTGTCCACTCTTTTGCATACTATTACTAAAAGCTTTTTAGGAAGTGGTGGCAATATGAATGACGAACGGTACGACAGCATCGATTATGACGCCGGCTGGCAGACGACGCAGACGGTTTCGGCGGCGCCCGCAAAGGCGCAGCTATACCGGGGCGCGGATGATTTTTCCGACGACGAAGAAGACGACGTCTACATGACGCGCAAAAGAAGGCGTTATGAGGACGAGGACGAAGAGTATGAGGAGAAGGAAAAAAAGAGCAAGGCAAAGCAGCCGAAAAGCGGCACACAGGTGCTTATCAAGTACCAGCTGATTATCTGCATCATTGCGGCAATCGCCGCGTTTGCGCTCAAATCGTTCGGCGGCCAGATTTATGAGATGGTCGACAGCTGGTATACGGCGCAGCTCAATTCTTCCCTTGTGGTCGAGGCGGGGAATTTCTTCTGATGTCCTTCACGCTGTTTGGCTGCAATATAAAAGTAAGCTATCCGCTGGTGGCGGCGCTTACAACGATTTTTATTTTTGACAGAAGCGGTTCGGCACTGATTTGTTGTCTGGCCGCTTTTTGCCATGAAATGGGCCATTTGACCATGATGGCACTTTGCAGGACGAAAACAGAGCAAATCAAGCTGAGCCTGTTCGATGTGAAAATCAGCGATACCGGGAAATACCAGCGGAGCTTCCCCGGCGAAATGGCCGTTATCCTTGGAGGGGCGGGCTTTAACCTTTTGTTCTGCGGCATTTCGCATGCGTTGTTTCTCTGGAGCGGCTGGGAGGCGTTCTCCCTGTTTACCTCCGCAAACCTGTTTTTGGCGGCGTTCAACCTCATGCCGATTGAATCGCTCGACGGCGGCAACGCGCTTTATTTATTGCTTTTGCGCCATATGCGCCACGAATACGTAATCAGGACCATCGAGGTATTATCCTTCATCGTGCTGCTTCCGCTTGCGGCCGCGGGCTTTTTTGTCCTGCTCCAGTCAAAGTACAATTTTACATTGCTGTTTACAAGCTGCTACCTGATGGGTATTATTTTACTGAAAAATACAAAATTCCGCCCCGGAGGCAAACGCTCTTTTTAAGCGAAGCATTCCGGGCGGATGCTTTAAACAACATACAGGCGCTTTCCGGCGGAACCGGGGGCGCCTGTTTTGCTTTACCAGACCGGATTGAAAGAAAACTCGGTTAAATGCGGCGTTTTTATTTTATGCCTTAGATTTTATACGCAGAAACCCGCATTTTATTGCTATTTTCGTCGGCTTTTGCTATACTTTATCCAAAGTGTGAATTTTATTTCGACAAGTACCTTCCGGGGAAAATGGGGGAAACAGGCATGATGGAAAAAGAGCCTCTCTTAGTAAAGGAAATGGCCGCCGTGCTGGACAACGCGCCGGTTGCGGTAATCGTGCGCGCGCTGGAGGATTTTACGCTTCTCTACGCAAACAGTCCGGCAAAAAGTATGCTGTCCTGTGATTTTGAAGGGGAGAATATAACCTGCTACCGCGCGTTCGGCAACGAGACGCCCTGCCCGTTTTGCCCGGCGCGGCAATTGAGCCGCACAGAGCTATTTACCCGCAAAATGTTTATCCCGGAAAGCGGGCATACCTTCCAGCTCAGCGGTAAAATCATCGATTGGGCCGGCAGGCCGGCGCATATCGAGTACATCAGGGATATCAGCGAGCAGGCGCGCCTTGATAAGGAGCTGGCCGAAACTAATGAAAAAATGCAGGATATCGTCAACGCAATCCCCGGAGGCGTTGCGATTTACAAGGTATCGGATATTTTTGAGACCGTTTATTTTTCAGACGGCGTGCCGGAGCTTTCCGGCTATACCACAGAGGAATACCGCGAGCTGATTAAGCGTGACGCGGCGGAGCTTACGTATCCCGAGGATACGGCAATGGTCGTGGAAAAAGCGCTGGAAGCAATCAAAAACCATACGGTTGCGGACTTTGAATTCCGCAAGCTCCACCGGGACGGGCATATCGTCTGGGTGCATGTACAGGCAAGGCAAATTGGTGAAGAGGGCGGCTGCCCTTTGCTCCATTGCATTTTCCATGACATTTCCGCCTTGAAAAAGGCGCAGCAGGAGCGCGACCACCTCATCAATTCCATACCGGGCGGAATCGCAAGCTTCCAGTGGGACGGCCAGCGCTTTACCCAGGGCTATTATTCCGACGGCGTCGCCTTGCTTTCAGGGCGCACCCGAGGAGAATACGACGCGCTCGTCCGGCGCGACGTACTGGACGCCATATATGAGCCGGACAGGGAGCGGGTGCTCACAGCGGCCCTGGGCGCTTTGAAAAGCGGAGAGGTGCTCGACGTTTCCTTCAGGATGCGCCATAAAAACGGGCATCTTATTTGGGTTCATTTAAACGGGCGGCGGATGGGTCCGTATTCTGAAAGCATGTGCTTCTACGGTGTTTTTACTGGACTATCCGCGGAAAACCAACTGTTCCAGAGCATCGCGAACGAAACCGCCGACGGAATTTATGTTATCGACAGGGAAACCTACGACCTGTTATATGTCAACGAATCCAAAGACCTGTTTGCCCCATCGCCGGACTGCCTGGGGCAAAAATGCTACGCGGCGCTCCACGGAAAGGCGGCGCCCTGTGAATTCTGTACCCTGCAAAGCCACGCGCCGGATGGGGAAGAGCATGATATGACGGTCAATGAAAACGGTCGCTTTTACACCACGCGTTTTACGGAAACGGACTGGAACGGAATACCGGCTTATATTAAATTTGTACGTGATATTACCGAGGAGGTCAATACCCGCAGGGAAATGGAGCGGCTCGAGGTGTACTTCCAGTCGGTCGTCAAAAACCTTCCAGGAGGTATTTCCGTCATCCGCTGTGAGCCGGACGGCAGCATGGAGCTGGAGTTTATATCCGACGGCCTTGCCGCCATGACACATATGACGGTGGAACAGGTAAATGAGCTGTATCGAAACGATATTTTTAAAGGAATCCATCCTGACGACATTGCGGAAACCAAGCAGAAGCTGCTTGCGTATATGGAAAAGGGAGAAGGCCACTGCGAGCTGACCGCCCGTATGCAGTGCGGCGACGGCGGCTACATCTGGGCGACAAACACGCTGTCGCTGCTGCGGACAACAGACGGAATCCGCAGGCTTTACTGCGTCTATACGGATATTTCTCAAAGCGTGAAGGAAAAGGAGCAGCTCCGAAGGCAATACGAGGACATCCTCCTAAAGCATTACCGGAAACCTGGCCCCAACGAATTGATACTCGGCCACTGCAATATTACGCAGAATAAAATTCTGGATATTATCGATTATACGGGCTCGGACCTTTTAAAGACGTTTGGGACGGTCCGTGAGGATTTCTTTGCCGGTATCGCAAGCCTTGTTGCCGATAAAAAGGAACGCTGTGCTTTTTTGGATACCTACCTCAACGCTCCGGCGCTTGCGGCCTTTAAGCGAAACGAGACAGAGCAAATCCTCAATTGCTTTATCAAGCTTCCGCGGGAAAAGAACGGGCGGTACGTCCGCTTTAAGGTGAACCTTGTGGAAACACCCGATACGGGCGACATCACGGGAGTTTTGACCGTGACGGATATTACGGAGCAGACCATATCCGACCGCATCCTGCACCAGCTTTCCGTTACCAGCTACGACTATGTCATCGACCTGAATCTCGAAAAGGATTTTTATACCGTTTTAACCTGTAAGAAGGATATTAAATGCCCGCCGCAGCCGTACGGACGCCACTGCGAACGGGTTGCCTATATGGTGCAGTCCGTAATAGCGCCTAAGGACAGGGAGCAGTACGCCCGCGCTTTGGAGCCCGGTGAAATACGCCGGCGTTTGGATGAAGAGGGCTCCTACACCTTTTCTTACTCCGTTTTCGCTGACAAAAGAGATATCCGCACAAAAAATATGACCGTCTCCGCAATCGATTTGCGGCTGGGGAGAATCTGCCTGGTATGCACCGACATCACAGATTCCGTGCGGGAGGAGCAGGGCCTGCTCAATATGATGGCCTATACCTTTGAGTTGATGGGCATCCTCCATATCGGCAGCGGGCGTTTTACCATGTATACCCGCCAGACGGTTCTGGAAAACCTGTCCCCGTATATTATGGAGGACTATGCCCATGCAATGCAGAAATTTACAGCGCTTTACGGCGCGGACGAGGATAAGGAAGAGGTTCGGAAGCAGTTCCAGATGGAGACCATGGTACAGCGGCTTTCTGAAAAGCCGTCCGGCTATGACTTTGTTTTTCCCTTCCATTCAGAAAACGGCGTGCGCTACAAGCAGGTGAATGTGCTTTGGGGAGACGAAAACCACAGTACCGTCTGTATGGTGCGCGCGGATGTAACCGATATGCTGGCGGCAGAACGGAAATCGAAGCAGGCGCTGGAAAAAGCGCTGAGCCTCGCGGAAGAAGCGAACCGGGCGAAAAGCGACTTTCTGTCCGCCATGAGCCATGACATCCGTACGCCGATGAACGCCATCATGGGGATGACCACGCTTGCCTGCGCGCATCTCGACGACCGCAAGCGGGTAGAGGATTGCCTGCGGAAGATTTCTATTTCATCAAAGCATCTTTTGAGCCTAATCAACGACGTCCTGGACATGAGCAAAATTGAACGCTCACAAATTACGCTCAACCGCGCAAGCATATATTTGCCGGAGCTCATCGAGCAGCTTTGCGCAATCATGGCCCCGCAGGCGCGGACGAATGGCATTCAGTTCAATGTCAAGGCAAACGGGATACGCCATGAATACATTTACGGGGATTCCCTGCGTATCAGCCAAATTCTCATCAATCTTTTGAGCAACGCCGTCAAGTTTACGCCTGAGGGTGGAACCGTGGAATTCACAGCGGAGGAAATCCCGCCTGTAAAGGATAAAAAGTCAGTCCGCATCCGGTTTACCGTCAGGGACACGGGAATTGGAATGCCAGAGGAATTTCTTGCCCATGTTTTCTCGCCCTTTGCGCGCGGCCGCGCGGCTTCGCGTATTGAAGGAACAGGACTGGGCCTGAGCATTACAAAAGGGCTGGTCGATTTGATGGGCGGTGAAATTTCCGTGGAAAGCAGGGAAAAGAAAGGCTCGGTTTTCCGTGTTGAACTGGAATGCGAAGAGGCGCCCGCGGAAAAAATCACAGCGAAATCAGAAGCGGGAGCGGCTGAAGCTTTAGCCGCTATGGACGGAACAATCTTTTCCGGCCGGACGTTCCTCGTGGCGGAGGACAACCCAATCAACGCGGAAATCCTGTGCGAGCTGCTCTCGATGTTTGGCGCGCAGTCCGTCTTGAAAACAGACGGCAGCCAGGCGGTTTTAGAATTTCAGGAAAAACCGCAGGGCTTTTACGACGCTGTCCTGATGGATATTCAGATGCCCGTGATGAACGGGTATGACGCTACGCGTGCCATTCGGAATACCGGCAGGGCGGACGCCAAAAGCATCCCGGTCATCGCTATGACGGCAAACGCGTTTGCCGAGGATATAGAGGCGTCGTACAGTGCGGGGATGACCGCACATATCGCAAAGCCGGTCGATTTGGATATCCTGAAATCGACCCTGTGCAGGGTACTGGAGAAATAATCCAGGCAATATGTATGGTTCTTCAAGCGCCGCTTTACAAAGGAAAAGCGGCGCTTTTATAAATGTGTCCAACTTTCCTGCTCCGGACAGGGCGGGTTTGCCGTTGCATTGCGCGTAAAAACCCGTTATAATAAACTACTAGGGCTGTTTTTTGGCCGAATTGTAAGAATACGGGAGAAAATAGAATGAATCACGAACTTGAAAAATTACTGCTGAAGGTACAAAAGCCGGGAAGGTATACCGGCGGGGAGCCAAACAGCGTCATAAAGGATAAAAGTGAAATAGACGTTCGGTTTGCCTTCTGTTTCCCCGACACCTACGAGGTGGGGATGTCGCATCTGGGCATGAAAATCCTCTACAGCCAGTTCAATGAGCAGCCGTATTTATGGTGCGAGCGCGTTTTTGCGCCGTGGGTCGATATGGAGCAGCTCATGCGGGAGCACCGCATCCCGCTTTACGCGCTGGAAAGCGGCGACCCGGTCAGGGACTTCGACTTTATCGGCTTTACCCTGCAATATGAGCTGAGCTACACGAACGTCCTCAACATGCTTGCGCTTGCCGGTATTCCGTTGTGCTCCAGGGACCGCAAGGAGCTGTTCAATATTGTTGTGGCGGGCGGGCCCTGTGCCTGTAACCCGGAGCCGATGGCCGAATTTATCGACCTGTTCTTTATTGGAGAAGGGGAAGAGGTAGATATTGAGGTAATCGAGCTTTACCGCGCGTGCCGCGCCGCGGGCGAAAGCAAGGCGGATTTTTTGAGGAAGGCCGCGCGGATTGAAGGCGTCTATGTTCCGTCCCTCTACGACGTAACCTACCTTGAGGATGGCACGATAAACGCCGTTACGCCGAAGGAAGGCGCGCCGGAACAGGTGAAAAAACGCCTGATTATGGATTTGGACAAGCTTTACTATCCCGACCGGTTCGTTGTGCCGATGATTGAAATCGTACACGACAGGGCCGTATCTGAAATATTCCGCGGCTGTATCCGCGGCTGCCGTTTTTGCCAGGCGGGCTTCCTTTACCGGCCTGTAAGGGAAAAATCGCCGGAAACCATCGACAGGCAGTGCCGCGCGCTTTGTGAAAATACGGGCTACGACGAGGTATCTCTGTCTTCCCTGAGCTCGAGCGATTATTCACAAATAGCGCCTCTCCTGCAAAAGCTCACACAGTGGTCGGACGACGAAAACGTAAGCCTTTCGCTTCCTTCGCTGCGTGTAGACGGTTTTTCCGATGAAATCCTGTCCAAGCTCAAAACCGTGCGTAAAAGCGGGCTCACCTTTGCGCCGGAGGCCGGAACACAGCGCCTGCGCGACGCAATCAACAAAAACGTGGAGGAACAGGAGCTGCTCGACACCTGCGCCGTCGCCTTTGCGGGCGGCTGGACGACGGTGAAGCTTTATTTTATGATAGGCCTTCCGACTGAGAGCATGGAGGATATTGAAGGAATCGCGCGGCTTGGGCAGAAGGTGGTCAATGTGTATTACAATACGGAAAACAGGCCAAAGGGAAAGGGCGTTCGCGTTACAGTCAGCGCGTCCAGCTTTGTCCCGAAGCCCTTCACGCCCTTCCAGTGGGAACCGCAGGACACGATGGAAATGCTCATGGAAAAGCAGAAGCACTTAAAAGAATCTATTAAGACAAAGAAAATTACCTACCATTACCACGATTCGAGCACGAGCTTCCTGGAAGCGGTGTTCGCGCGCGGCGACCGCAGGCTGTCCGCTGTTTTGAAAATGGCCGCGCAGCGCGGCTTTCACTTCGACGGCTGGAGCGACTGCTTCAGTATGCAAAGCTGGCTGGAGCTGTTTGAAGAATGCGGCATAGACCCCGCGTTTTACGCAAACCGCCGCCGCAGCTTCGACGAGACGCTTCCCTGGGACCACATCGACTACGGTGTGAAAAAGAGCTTTCTCATTGAAGAATGCAAAAGGGCATATGAGGCGTCCGCCACGCCGCACTGCCGGCTGAAATGCTCAAACTGCGGCGCGGCCCAGTGGAAAGGGGGCGTCTGCCTTGAAAAACGTTAGAGTATGGTTTACAAAGGGAGGCAGGGCGAAATATATCTCCCATCTCGATTTAAACCGCGTTATGCTGCGCGCCGTTCATCAGGCAAAGCTGCCGATTTGGTATACGGAGGGCTTCAACAGGCATCCGTTTATCACGTTTGCGCTGCCGTTGTCGCTCGGCTATACGGGTATGCGGGAAAGCATGGATATGCGCCTGCTCGACGAGGATTACCCATACGGGGAAATAAAGGCCGCCTTCAACCGCTGCCTGCCGGACGGTATCCGCGTGGTTGATATTACCGAGCCAAAGATGAAGCCGGGTGCGATTGCCCTTGCCGATTTTGAAATCCGGCTGTCCTCCTGCCTGGACGCCGAGGCTCTTGAAGCAAAGATACGGGCGTTTTTGGAAAAGGATGAGATTCTGGTTGAAAAGAAAACCAAGTCCGGTATGAAGCAAATCGACATCAGGCCGGACATCAAGACGGTTGAAATCCGGCGGGAGGAAACCAATGTGCTGCTTTTTGCGAGGCTGTCGGCCGGAAGTGTAAAAAATCTCAATCCGTCGCTTATTGTGGGGGCGATGGAAGAAAGCTTCGGCACGGAGCTTTTTTACGAAATAACGAGGCTTGAAATCTATAGCGAAAGCGGTGAACGTTTTGAATAAGGAACCCAGATTCCACACTGTCCTGATAGACGCGGACGAAACGCTGCTTGATTTTACCAAATCGCAGGAAGAAGCGCTCAAAAATACGCTACACATAAACGGCTATCAATGGAGCAGGGAAATCAACGAAATTTACAGCGCCGAGAATCTGCGGCTCTGGAAAAAATTCGAACTGGGGGAAACTACGCGTGAGCGCCTGAAGGTGGAGCGTTTTGAAAACCTTTTCCGAACCATTGGGATAGAAGGCGCGGATATTCAGAAGATAAACGAGGATTACGTCGACTGCCTTTCCCAGTGCGGCTTTGTAACCCGCGGCGCTTTGGCGCTGTGTAAGTCGCTGCATGGTCGGTGCGGGCTTTATATAGCCACCAACGGCCTGCGCAAAGCACAGGAGGGGCGTCTTGCGCGCAGCGGGCTGGAGCCATACATAGACGGCATGTTTATTTCCGACACGGTCGGTTTCCAAAAGCCCGCGAAAGAATATTTTGAATATATTTTCAAGACGCTTCAAATCAAGGACAAAAACGATGTTATTATGCTTGGAGATTCCCTTACCTCAGACATGCAGGGCGGAAAAAACGCGGGAATCGCGACCTGCCTGTACGACCCGGAGGACAAAACCGCCATGCCGCACCCGCTGTGCGACTACAAAATAAAAAGGCTTGCGGACTTTGAAACGCTTCTGTTTGGCTGAATGCCTCCGCCGGAAAGCTGAAATACTACGATGAAGCC
>UQHH01000005.1 GCA_900540865.1 uncultured Oscillospiraceae bacterium | reverse complement strand
CTTGAGCGGCTGGTTCTTGTTGGAGGAATCGAGCTGCATTGAAAGAATCTGCGCAATTGCTGTTTTGATTTCCGCCGTTCCCGCGCCGATAACGTCGAACGTCAGGGTGACGAGCACGGTTTTGTCCGCGAAAAACTCATAGCCCTCGTCGGAATTTGCGCCGTTGAAGTAAACGGAATTTGTCCCGTCCACCGGGTCAAAATTGAGCACCGAGCTGCTCGTTGCGAGCACCGGGATAATCTGCGCTTTTTTCGAGCCGAGCGTCGCGTCCGAAAGCTTGAGCACGCCGCCCGTATAATTCACGTGCGCGTTTACGCCCGCTACGAGCTCATTTGCTTTCAGGTACGCCGTATACGTTACCTGGTCGCCGATGCTTGCCTTCTTACCGTTTATTACAGCGTCGCCTGTCGGCGGCGTGGTTGGTTTTTCAGTTGGCTGCTCTGTGGGAGCCACCGTAGGGGCCTCTGTAGGCTCTTCTGTCGGAGCCTGTGTAGGAGCCTCGGTGGGCTGTACAGTAGGCTTTTCTGTAGGAACCTCTGTAGGTTTCTCAGTCGGCTTTTCTGTGGGTGTCTCCGTGGGCTTCTGAGTAGGTGCCTCAGTCGGGTCGGTCGGGGCTGATGTGGGCTTTTCAGTCGGCGCTTCAGTCGGCTTGTCGGTCGGAGCCTGTGTGGGAGCCTCAGTTGGTTCGACTGTGGGGCTTTCTGTCGGGGTGGAGGATGGCTCAGTCGGTTGGATGAGCTCCACCGGGAATACATCGATCATTTTTGCGACATACTGCTGGATGAGGATTGCGTCTTTGACGCTTACAATCCCATCTCCGTTGACATCCGCCGCCTTGAAGGCGTCACCTGTCAGTACAATAATTTTTGCGGTATGCTTGGAAACCTCCAGCGCATCGGCCGCAGAAACATTACCGTCCCCGTTGACGTCTCCGTAACGGAACGGCGCGCGCTGCGCAAACACGCCGATGCATGCCATACTCAGCAAAATTGCCGCGGCAAGCACCCACGCGGTGCACTTTTCAATTGTTTTGACCATTTGTTTCATCCTTTCATTTCAAGAATATCCTAAAAATTTTTCCCGGAGCACACCCGTACCTACCATTAAAATACGGAAATCCGGCGTTTGGAGCAAAGCGCTCCAAATTGTTATAATTATACTGTTTTTCCTAAAAAAAAGCAAACGAAAAGATGCAACCTGACGGCCTTTTTTGCTTGAAAAACAAACAAAGTTTGTCTTGCTTTTTTAGAGATTATGCCAAACAAAAGTAAAACCGCAGGGGTTTTCCCCTGCGGTTCTACTTTTATAGAATACATTGTGCATAAAACGGCTGCGGTTGATAATTTGGAGGTATCAATTATTCATTTGATTGCACGGTTAAAAGCCGTTTATGCCACAAGATTCAACATATCCTGTATTACCGGATTTTTTCTGCCGGAAGCTTATCGATAATCTTTGCGATGAGCTTCTGCATTTCGAGAACGTCGGCAACCTTGATGTCACCGCTCAAATCGACGTCAGCGGCCAGCTTCTGCGCGTCGGTCAGTTCAATCATACGGGCAAGATACTGCTGTACGATTAGAACGTCGGCCACATTGACAACACCGTCGCCGTTTAAGTCGCCGTACTTGATTTCAGCCGGAGTATACTTGCTCCAGGAGCCGTATGCCGCCGCAGTTGTGTCGTCGCCTTCTATGGTATAAATACGGTCGAAGCCTTCAAACGCAACGTCGATTGTCTGGTATTCCTTGCCGTCGTTGAAGGCAAGCTTAAAGTTATGTCCGCCGCTGAACATCTGCCCCTTCTTTAAGGTAAAGGAATAAATATCGTCTGTTACCTTAGTCATCGGCACGCCGGACCATTCGCCGACATACGCGCCGAAGAACGCGTAAACATTAGCAGCATCCCAGGAGGCAGGCTTCTTGAAGTAGAACGTGCCGGCATCCTCGCCGTCGTCCG
Source organism: uncultured Oscillospiraceae bacterium (assembly GCA_900540865.1). Classification (GTDB taxonomy): domain Bacteria; phylum Bacillota; class Clostridia; order Oscillospirales; family Acutalibacteraceae; genus Scatavimonas. Next base: position 81,088 of record UQHH01000005.1, on the reverse strand, counting down.
CCTGCTTGGGATATTTTTCAAACGAGGTGAAGAAATGGCCCTGGGCATCCTTTTCGCCTGTAATCTTGTACAGCAGGTTAAAGCCCATGAATTCCAGGTCTACCGTCTGTTTGGTTGCGTTCGGTCCTTCGTTGAAAATCAGGCCAAAGGCGGAAGCGATTGTCGTGGAACCGTAGAGTACATATTTGTAGAGGTTGCCCTCAACGTGCGTCATCTGCGCGCCGGGCCATGTGCCGCCGTAACGGCTGCCCCATGTATAGATGTACGCGTCCTTCCAGTCGTCGGGCTTCTCAAAGTATACGACGCCCTCCGGCGGAGCATATTCGTTGTTGACCGCGACGGTGGATTTCTGCGGGTCCTTATCGTCGTCGATGTAGTAAAGCTTGTTATACTGCGGGTTATCCACCGTTACCGTCGATTTCTTATTACCGTCGTTGAAGCTGAAGGTCAGGTTTTTGACGTCGTAAGGAATCGTATAGGTGTAAATGTCGTCCTCCAGAAGAATCATCGGCGCGCCCGGGAATTCCTTTGTGGAGTTGTAGGCGTCACTGTAGATATAAACGTCTTCCCAATCGGCCGGCTTCTGGAAGTAGATGACGTTGTTCGCGTCGCTTAAAACGTTCTCGCCGATTTCGCCGTTCGGGTCGTACTCGTTGTTGAGCACGTCCGTGACGAACTGGTGGATTTCGGTGTTGTCGATCGTATTGTACTGGGTCAGCTCCTGCGCGCCCTTGCCGTAGGCATAAACCGGAACGGATTGCCCCGTATGCGTGCCGCCGGACTTAAAGAGGCTGTTCACTAGCTGCGATTTGTCTGTTACGCCGGATAGGTCCAGCCCGCCTGTTTCATGGTCGGCTGTAACAATCAGGAGCGTGTCGGGATGCGTATCAACATATTCCTGCGCAGCCTTTACCGCGTTGTCGAATACGATGATTTCATCGAGCATATCCGCCATGTTGCTGTTATGCGCGTACGCGTCAATATCGGAGCCCTCTATCATGACAAAGAAACCGTCGTCGTTTGTCAGGCGTTCGAGCGCCGCCTTGGTGGTATCGGCAAGCATTGGGAGGTTCGCGTCGGAATGCTTGATATAGGAATCCTTGAACGCGCCGATGAGCTTCTGGTCAGCAGGCACGTTTGATATGTCGGAGAAATTCGTGGTATATGAATAGCCGAGGTCGTTCATCAGGCTCTTCCTTGCGTTGAAATAGGTTGAGCCGCCGCCGAACATCAAATCGATGTTCTGCTTAATCTGCTGCGTCGCGATTTCATCGTAGGAATGCCTGGAATCGACGTGCGCCGTAAAGCCAGCAGGCGTTGCGTGCGGAAGCACCTGCGTGACAACGATGCCCGTCTTGAGGCCCCTCGCCTTGGAAAATTCGGTCAGGTTCTCCACCCATTTGCCCTCGGGTGAAATACCAACGACGCTGTCGTGTACCTTAACGCCGGTGGCAAGCGCCGTCGCGGCTGCCGCGCTGTCCGTAAATTTCGGGTAGTCCGCGTCGTGCGTCGTCTGCCAGTTGCGGTACCAGCCGTTTTCCTCGCCCGTGCGGAACACGAGCTTGCCGCCCTTGTAGAGCTCGCCGGCCTGCGCGTGTTTTTCGCCGAAGCCGTCGCCAATCATAAAGATGACGTTTTTGACCTTTGTATCGGTCTTGATTCCCTCATACGGCGTAATCTCGTCCGTATTGATGGAGATTGCCCTGTAATCGTAATACTCCTTGCCGGCGGTCACCGTTGTGCTGCCCGTCAGCTCGAAGCAGTTGTTCTCTCCTAAATCCTTGATAAAGTCAATATCTGCCGTGCGCCTGTTCGGGGCAGGACAGCCGAGTATCGTTCCGTCGTCTATTTTTATGCGGTCGTATTTATTGGAATCGAACGAATAGGAATAGATTTTGGTCTTACCAATGGTTCCCTCAAGCGTCATGCGCGTGCCGGGATAGGCTTTGTCATCGCCAGCACCCGTGCTGGAAAACGCATAAAGGTACGGGTCGCCCCAGCCGATGGTATCCTTGTAATAAACCGTGAACATTTCCGTGGCGTCAAGCCCGGCGGGGTCTACCTGTATGGGCTTAAATTCATACTTGCCGCCGGAGGACGCCCCGGTCAGGTAATAGCAATTGTTGCCGTTTTGCGCGTCTGCCGCGTACAGGATATTGTCTGTGCGCTTGTTTTCCGCAGTCCCGTCCGAGAATTTGATGGTTCCGTACGTTTTGGACGGGAAGGTATAGGAATAATACTTCGCGCCCGCCTTGTCCTTTCCGGCGTATTCCATCTTCTGTCCGGGATACGGGCCGTTGGAGGTATTGCCGTTTGCGCTGCTGAAGGTGTAGGCGTATACCTCTTCCCACTGAAGGTCGTCGCGGAAGTAAACGGTCGTCAAATCAGATTTGTCGAGCGCCTTCGTATCGACCGTGCAGGCCTCAGCCTCCAGATTGCTCGGTTTAGCCGGGTCGGCGTTTCCCGTCAGGCGGTAAGCGTTTAATTCGCCTGTGAGCTGTGTCCGGTACTCCAGGTTGCCTGTGCGCTTGTGGTCTGAGGAAGAAGCGCTCTTGCCGTTAGAAAACTTGATTTTCGCAAAATCAAAGAAATTGAACGTATAAGAGTAAACATCCACACCCTGCGCATCCTTGCCCTCGTAGGTCATGGGCTCGCCTGGGTAGTCGCCGTTTGTCTGGCTGTCGTCCGCCGACAAAACGTATGCGTAAGGAAGGCCCCAGGAAGCGGTATCGGCAAAGTAGACGGTGACGTCCTCTTCATCGCGGACAATGAGGTTGTCGGTGTCGATATTCGCCTGCTCCACTCCGTAATACCGGGAGTCGTCAGGGTCCATCAGTCCGTTGAACTGATAGCCGTTGTTGCCTGCCGACAGCGCGACCGGGAAATTGTTCGTGCGCCTGTTGGCGGCGCTGCCGTCGGAAAACTTGATGGTGTCGTATTTGGTAGTATCGACATCAACAGAATAAACTTTATTTTTATCGACGTCCCTGCCGATAAACTGCATTTTTACACCGGGATAGACGTTGTTGTCCGAGCCGGCGGAGCTGAATAGGTATGCGTAAATACCGTTTACAAAGCCGTCGCCCCAGCAGTTTGTATCTTTAAAATAAATAGTAAGCGTATCAGGAAGGTCGGGATTCGTAGGCTCCGAAGGGTTCGTCGGTTCAGACGGCTCAGTTTTATCGAGCCCCTCTGTCTGCGCCCTGCACTGCGCGACCTCAAAATATTTGTTTCCGGAGGTCATATTGCCCGTAAAGCCGTAGCCGTTGTTATCCTCTGTCATGGCGGCTGGATAATTATCCGTGCGGTTTACGGTGCCGCTCTGCGCTCCGTTTGTAAACTTTATCGTGTCGTATTTCGCGGTATCCACCTCGATGGAATAAATCCGGTTTTGCTCCGCGTCCCTGCCGAGATAGGTCATCGCCTGTCCCGGATAGCCGTTGTTGTCAGAGCCTGTCGAGCTGAACAGGTATGCGTAAATACCGTCCGCAAATTTCCCCTGCCAGCAGTTCGTGTCTTTAAAGTAGACGGTCTGTATACCGTCACGCGTGCCGACGTCCCCGGCTGCTGCGACGCTTGCCACCGCTCCGAAAACCATCAGCAGCGATAAGAACAGCGAAAGCAGCTTTACTCTCTTTCTATACATCTCACTGATATCCTTTTTCATATAAATTTACGGTTTTTGCAGGCACCGCATCAGCCTGCGCCTTTTAAGGCGTACCATTTTGCTTGCCCCGGCAGTCCCCCTTGCTGTTTTTTGCCGTCTCCCAAAGCGGGAGCGCTGCGAAAACCCGAACGGCTTTCTTCCACCAAACCAAAAAAATTTCGCGCCGGCTTTTTACTATGTTACGGCCGTTTTCAACAAAACGGCGGCTTGCGCATCTAAACACAGGAAAAGGGAAGCCGACGCGACTGCAATTGGTATCTGACACAACGCAAAATACTCAGCGGAAAATCCTTAAAATACGTCTTTTATATGTATAATATTGCCATTTGGTACAAAAAAGAGCGGCATTTCTCAGGATATTCAGCTATAATATTTCATGCTAATACCATGATACAATAACCCGATTTTTTGTCAATGTCACTATTTATCCATTTTGTTGTCAAAATTTAAGGTAAATCAAATTGGACTTCAATATCCTAAAATTTCATTATAAAACACAACCGAAAAACTCTTTTTAGATTTATCTAAAATTAACAAGAAAAAATATTGGAAATCAAATATTTCCACTCAGGTAAAATATGCTATATCCCCTTAGACAGTGCCTTACTCTGCCGGTTTATCTTGACATCTACGCTCTGAAACATTAATATAGGATAGGATATTTACTTAACATTTTTTCAATTGAAAGGAACCTTTCAACATGGACAACAGTAAAAAAACAATGGAAAAAATCGTTTCCCTTTGCAAAACCAGAGGATACGTTTATTCCGGCTCCGAGATTTACGGAGGCCTTTCCAACACATGGGATTACGGCCCGCTCGGCGTTGAATTCAAGAACAACGTCAAAAGAGCCTGGCACAAAAAATTTGTACAGGAGAGCCGCTATAACGTAGGGCTCGACTGCGCAATCCTGATGAACCCGCAGGTTTGGGTTGCGTCCGGCCACGTGGGGGGCTTTTCAGACCCTTTGATGGACTGCAAGGACTGCAAAACGCGCCACAGGGCCGACAAACTCATTGAGGATTTCGGCGCGGACCCGAACAATATGACCTTTGAGCAGATGGCGGATTTTATCAGGGAAAACAGCATAGCCTGCCCCGAATGCGGCGGCAGCAATTTTACCGACATCCGTAAGTTCAATTTGATGTTCAAAACGTTCCAGGGCGTTACGGAGGACGCGAAGAACGAAATCTACCTCCGCCCCGAAACAGCGCAGGGCATATTCGTCAACTTCGCGAATATACAGCGCACCACCCGCCGGAAAATTCCGTTTGGCGTGGCGCAAATTGGCAAATCGTTCCGTAACGAAATCACGCCCGGAAACTTTGTGTTCCGCACAAGGGAATTCGAGCAGATGGAGCTTGAATTTTTCTGTAAGCCCGGCAGTGATTTAGACTGGTTCTATTACTGGAAGGATTTCTGCGAAAACTGGCTGCTGTCGCTTGGCCTGAAAAAGGAAAATTTGCGCCTGCGCGACCACGCAAAGGAAGAGCTTGCCTTCTATTCCAAGGCAACGACCGACATCGAGTTCCTCTTCCCGTTCGGCTGGGGCGAGCTTTGGGGCATTGCCGACCGCACGGACTACGACCTGATGCAGCACCAGAACCATTCGGGCAAGAGCCTGGAATACTTTGACCCGACGGACAACACCCGCTATGTCCCTTATGTCATCGAGCCGTCTCTCGGCGCGGACAGGGTTGCGCTTGCTTTCCTGTGCGACGCATATGACGAAGAAGCCATCGACGAAAAGGACACGCGCGTCGTCATGCGCCTGCACCCGGCGCTCGCGCCCTACAAGGCGGCGGTGCTTCCCCTGTCCAAAAAGCTTTCCGAGCAGGCGGGCGAGGTTTACGCGGCGCTTCAAAAACATTTTATGGTGGAGTACGACGACGCTGGCTCCATCGGTAAGCGTTACCGCAGGCAGGATGAAATCGGTACGCCGATTTGCATCACCTACGACTTCGACAGCGTAGAGGACGGCTGTGTAACCGTGCGCGACCGCGACACGATGGCACAGGAGAGAATTTCAATCGATAAGCTTGTCGATTATATAACTGAAAAAATTGAATTTTAAATAATCTTACCAATGAACGGGAGCAGGCAGAAAATTCTGCCTGCTCCCTTCTTTATTTACACCTGCTATTCCAGCCAGCTCTTTTCCACCCGGTCCGATAAGCCCGAAAGGTAATCAAGCGAAACGTTAAAATAGACCGCGAGCTTTTTTGCCCGTTCAAGCGGCAGGTCGCGCAGCCCCTTTTCGTATGTACTGTAATATTGGTAGGTCGTGCCGAGCACCTGCGCAATCTGGAGCTGCGTTTTTCCGCGCGCTTTCCGAAGCTCCTTCAGTCTATTTTGAATCATACAAACACCGCTTTCTTTTATAAAGCTTGAGCTTTAATAAAATTTTTCTCAATATCAACTGTATATGGTTTAATTTTATTATAAATAAACCATATATGGCTGTCAATGAATAAAATTGTTTCCTTTTCCGCAAAATATAAGTAAAAAAAATTTTTTGTAATTATTATCTTTTGTTTTTTTAAAAAGCGTCCATGATATCCAATTGATATTTTATTGTACAAACCGCATGTGGTTGTTTTTCAATATAAATCTGTTTTATGCCTATTTTTAGCTGTATTGACACCGTATTATGCCCAATATATAATATTTTTGTACCTTTCACATCTTTAATAGGAGGAACCAGTATGCCGAACAAAGATTTAAGAATTACAATCGACAGCAACATGCTTTTTAAGCTGAAGGTTATGTCGTACCGTGAAAAACAAACGGTAAACCACGAAATCCTCTCTTTTATCGAAAAAGCAATCAAAAGCTATGAAGAGGAGCACGGGACAATCGAAGAAACCCAGTAACAGACGGAAAAATGAGGCTGCGTCACAGAGCGCAGCCTCATTTGCTTTTCATTTTATAATTTCCATGTGACGATATACCCGTCGACGTTGTTGCCGGATATTTCGTATTCGCCGTCCTGCGGGACAGGCACCTCTGTATTGCCGGACTCCTGCGCCTTTACAAAATAAACCTTGTATTCATTCATTGAAAGGTCTTGGAGCAGGAGCGGGCTTTCCGCGGAGTAGCGCCTGAGTAAATCGATATATTCCTCAAGGCAGAGGTTGTTCTGCACCATATAGACCGCGTGCTGCTGTCCGACATAACGGAAATGCCAAGGCTCGTTCGCTATTCCCGTAATTTCTTTTTTATTGTCGTCGTACCGCACGACAAAGCCATAGCGGGAGCAGTTTTCGTTAATCCAGACATAATTACCCGTTCCGTCGTAATCGTACATCGTGCCGTCCGGGGTCATCAGGGAAAGGTCAAAGGCGTAGCCCGTCTGGTGCTCGCTGTAGCCCGGCTTTGCGACCCACTGCAGCCCTTCCTCACCCTTGGAGGCAAGCGTATTGTCATAAATGGTCTGCTGGACCTCCTGGCTGCGGTATGCGCTGTTGACGAGCAGGTCGTTGTCGCCGTACTGGTCGTGGAAATCCCCGAACATGGAATTGATGTTTTCCATAATCGCGCTGTTCACCTGTACTTCGTAATCGGCTACCTTGAACGTTTTGTTGTATTCTTCCATCATGCCGACGAGGTTTACCCCGTCGATTCCGCATTTATGGTCGTTGTTCACAAGAATCAGCGGGCCCTTGTACAGGCTTTCCCGCACGGCGGAAACCGTGGTAAAGCCGCTTGGAAGCTTGTCCGCGCCGGAGGCTCCGGAAGACGCCTTGTTCCCGTTTCCAGAAGAAGCGGTTACCGCGGAGGCACTCGCGCCCGCCTCACGCGCCGCCAACGCCGGCCCTACATTGACCGCAAACGTCACCATGATAACGAGCATTGCGATAAAAATAATAAACGCGGACGCCACAATAATAGAACGCTGGTCGAACGTGTCTTTGAGCTTTTGCAGGATTCCCTTGTTTTGAGCCATACCGTTTTCTCCTTTTCCGCCGAAGCGCCGCATCGAACCAAACCTGTCCGACGCCGTTTTCTATATTATGGACGTAACCGCGTCAAATTATTTCTCTTCTTCCGTTTCCCCAAGCTGCGAAGTGCAGTGTGGGCAGCGCGTCGCCTTGATATTGATTTCCGTCAGGCAGTAGGGGCAGTCCTTTGTTTCCGGCTCTGAGAGCAGCTCCTCTTCTTTTTTGAGCTTCTTCCCAAAACTCATGACCTTGTTGATTCCCTTGATTAACAGGAAAATGACAAACGCCATGATGATGAAGTTGATAAGCGCCGTCAAAAACGAGCCGTATTGAATCTGTACGCCGTTAATATCTAAAACCCATTCCTTGAAGTCTATCTTCGCAAACAATCCGATAAACGGCGAAATTACGTCGTTTACCAGGGAACTGATAATCGCCTGGAACGCCGCGCCGATAATGACCGCGACCGCAAGGTCCATCACATTGCCGCGCATAATAAATTCCTTGAATTCCGAAAAGAATTTTCTCATATGCCCGCTCCCCCTTTTCACAAGTCTTAAATGCTTACTTTATGGAATGCTTTCTTGCCCTTTTTGATGACAATATAGCCTTTCTCCTCAAACTGCGCCTTCGTGACCGTTTCGTCCGGCTTTGCCACCTTAATATCGTCTACCGCAACGCCGCCCTGCATAATGAGCCTGCGCGCCTCGCTTTTTGAAGGAGTAAGCTTTGTTTTCAGCAGCAGGTCGATTACCGTCACCGCACCGTCCGTAAAGTCGGCTTCGCTGATTACGGTGGAGGGCATGTCCTGCGCGCTCTTTCCCGCGCCGAACAGCGCGCGCGCCGCGTCCTGCGCTTTCTGCGCCTCTTCCTCGCCATGGATGAGCTTTGTCACCTCATACGCGAGAACCTCCTTTGCCCTGTTGATGTCGCTGCCCTCCAGCTTGGAAAGCGCCTCGATTACGTCGAGCGGTACAAAGGTCAGGATTTTCAGGCAGCGGATAACGTCCGCGTCCGCAACGTTGCGCCAGTACTGGTAAAACTCGTAGGGGCTTGTCTTTTCCGGGTCGAGCCATACGGCGCCGTTTTCCGTCTTACCCATCTTTTTGCCCTCGCTCGTTGTAAGGAGCGTAAACGTCATGCCAAAGGATTCCGCCGTTTTTGGAATGGGATTGCCCGTCTCCTCGGCTTCCTTCGCCGCGATTTTACGGATGAGCTCCACGCCGCCGATGATATTGCTCCATTGGTCGTCGCCGCCGAGCTCCAGCTGACAGCCGTATTTCTGGTTGAGGACATAGAAGTCGTAGCTCTGCATCAGCATGTAGTTAAGCTCAAAGAACGTAAGGCCGCCGCGCTCCATGCGCTGCTTGTAGCATTCTGCCGCGAGCATTCTGCTGACGGGGAAATGCACGCCAATCGTGCGGATGAAGTCAATGTAGTTCAAATCGAGCAGCCAGTCGGCATTGTTGACCATAAGCGCCTTGCCCTCGGAAAAATCGACAAGGCGTGACATCTGCTTTTTAAAGCAGGCGATATTATGGTCGATTTCTTCCCTCGTGAGCATCCTGCGCATGTCGCTCTTGCCGCTGGGGTCTCCAATCATACCTGTACCGCCGCCGAACAGCGCAATCGGCGTGTGGCCCGCGCGCTGCATGTGCGCCATAACCATAATCTGCACAAAATGCCCGACGTGCAGGCTGTCGGCCGTCGGGTCAAAGCCGATATAAAACGCCGTTTGCCGGTTGTTGAGCAGGTCTTTTACCTGCTCCTCGTTCGTTACCTGGGCAACCATGCCCCTTGCTTTTAGTTCGTCGTATACGCCCATTTTAAATTCCTCCTGTTTTCCGCTTTATAAAGCTTAAAATACGGCAGAAGCCGGCGCATCTATAAAGAAAACCGTCCCCTGCAAAATCAGAGGACGGAAAGTTCCGTGGTACCACCTCAGTTTACCGCCGCCTCACGGCGACAGCCTCACAGGTACGCAAATACATACCCTTTCGCTGTAACGGGCGAAACCCGTCCGGGCCTAATAAGCGCGCGTAAGCGGCTGTTCAGCCGGCGGCTCCGGGATGTATTTCCGCGATAGGACACAGCGGCTTACACCATCCGCCGCCTCTCTTTGCTGTCCCTGTACGCTTACTTCTTCCCTTCACTGCCTTTGTGGTCTAGTATAGTAAACGCGGCGCGATTTGTCAAGAAATGCGCGAACAATCTTACATTCATTTCCTGATTGTAATGCCGCCGTCGTCCTGAATCAAAAGAATATCGCCCTGCTTTGCGCCCTTGGGAAGCTCAGAGAGCTCAATCGCGTAAAACTTTTTCTCTTTGTCGGTGCAGATAGCGTACTGCGGGTCGAACCGGTCGATTTTCAAGGTTTTCATCTTCTTAACTCCTTTGCGTATGTATGGTGAGCCGCTCGCCGTCGCTGTAAAATACGACGGTACCGTACCGGTCGGTCCGGTAAACCTCTGCGCCGAGCTTTTCAATCCGTTTGATTACCGTTTTTTTCGGCAGGCCGTAGCTGTTATCCCCAACGCTTATTACCGCGTACCGCGGGGAAACCGCCTTTAAAAATTCTTTGGTAGACGAGCTTTTGCTGCCGTGGTGGCCGACCTTTAACACGTCCGCCTTTAAGCTCATGCCGCTTTTGAGCATGTCGCTTTCCGCCTTTTTCTCCGCGTCGCCGGTAAAAAGGAAGCTGTTCTTGCCAAAGTTCAATTTTACCACAACCGAGCTGTTGTTCGTATCGCTGTAAATTTTGGACGGCGACAGCACGGTAAATACCATATCGCCGAGTTGCAGGCGCTCTCCCGCCCACGGATAAGTGACTTCTGTCCCCTGTTTTTCCAAGCTCCAAAGCATTCCGGTGTAAAAATCGGAGTCCGGGACGAGCTTTTCCTTCACCCGCGGCATCCAGAACCGTTCGACCGGAAAACTTCCAGTCACTTCCTCCATCCCGCCGATGTGGTCTTTGTCCGGGTGCGTCGCGATAACAAGGTCGAGCTTTTTTACCCCGTTTTCCCGCAGGTAGTTCACGGGCTTATTTTGCAGGCCTTCGTTGCCCGCGTCGATTAGTATATTGAACGCCCCGCAGTTGATATATACGCTGTCCGCACAGCCGACATTCAAAAAATGCACGGACAATTCCCCAGATTCCGGGTTTACGTCCGTAAAGCCGAAGGCCGCGTAAATGTCCTGCCATGACGGGATGCCGAGCGGCTTTCCAAACGAAAACAGCAGGCTAAGTACAAGCAGCAAAGCTGTGCAGGAAAGCGCGGTAACGCGCTTTTTCATACGCCTGGTCATCTGCCTCTGCCCCGCTTTCCGCCTGAGCCTCTATTCCCCGTTTTTTTGCTGATGGGGCGGCTTTTGCCTTTTCTTGTATCGCGTGCTTTCAGCTCCGCCAGATACTGCGGCGTGGGCGCGACAAGGCAGTTTTTCCCGCTGCCGATTAAGTCCGTCCTGCCAGCCGCTTTGAGCGCGTCAATAACGAGCTGCCTGTTTTTCGGGTTGAAATACTGCAAAAGCGCGCGCTGCATTGACTTCTCCTTCTGCGTGCGCGGCACATAGACCTCCTCCATCGTGTACGGGTCGAGCCCCGTATAGAACATGCAGGTCGAAACCGTGCCGGGCGTCGGGTAAAAGTCCTGTACCTGCTCCGGACGGATTCGCTCACGCTTTAAAAACAGCGCAAGCTCCACCGCGTCCTTCATGGTAGAACCGGGATGGGAGGACATCAGGTAAGGCACGAGGTACTGCTCCTTGCCGGCCTGCCTCGTCATGCGGTAAAACTCGTCCTGGAAGCGCTTGTAGGCTTCAATATGCGGCTTGCCCATTTTATCGAGCACCGCCGCCGAGCAGTGCTCCGGCGCGACCTTGAGCTGCCCGCTTATGTGGTGGTTTACAAGCTCGCGGAAGAATTCGCCGTTTTCATCCTCCAGCATGTAATCGAACCGGATGCCGCTGCGGATAAACACCTTTTTCACCTTTGGCAGGGCGCGCAGCTTGCGCAGAAGGCCCAAATACTCCGTATGAGATACCTGCAGCTGCCTGCACGGCTTAGGGGCAAGGCATTTCCTGTTTTTGCAAAGCCCGGCCTTTTCCTGTATTTTGCACGACGGCAGGCGGAAATTCGCGGTCGGGCCGCCTACGTCGTGGATATAGCCTTTAAAGCGCGGGTTTTCCGTCAGGCGTTTTGCTTCGTCCAGCACAGACTGTTCGCTTCTTACGGTGACGGCCCTGCCCTGGTGAAACGCAATTGAGCAGAAGTTGCACGCGCCGAAGCAGCCGCGGTTGTGCGTAATGGAAAATTCGACTTCTTCTATTCCCGGCACGCCGCCCATACTTTCATACATCGGATGGTACATTCTCTCATATGGGAGAGAATAAACAAAATCAAGCTCGTCCGTACAAAGCGGCGGCATCGGCGGGTTCTGTATAACGATTTTTCCGCCGTGGCGCTGGATGACCGTGCGCCCGCGCACCGTGTCCTGCTCCTCCATCTGCTTACGGCAGGCCGCAGCGTACTCTTTTTTGGATTCCCTTACCCTCTCATATGACGGGCAGTCGGCGGCGGGCATTGGAACATAATCCTTTGTATCGACCGCGTAGCAAATTCCCCTGATGTCATACAGCGCCGAAACGGGAAGCCCCTCGTTTAAACGGCGGGCGATTTCAAGCGTCTGGTTCTCTCCCATGCCGTAGGTTAAAATATCCGCGCCGCTGTCGATTAAAACAGAAGGGCGCACATTATCGTCCCAGTAATCGTAATGGGCAAACCGGCGCAAGGACGCCTCTAACCCGCCGATAATAACAGGAACGTCCGGATACAGCCGTTTGATGATTTTGGAATAGACAATTACCGCGCGGTCGGGGCGTTTGCCCGCCCTGCCGCCGGGAGAGTACATATCGTCGCTGCGTTTGCGCTTTGCCGCCGTGTAGTGCGCGACCATGCTGTCGATATTGCCGGACGTGACGAGAAAGCCGAGCTTCGGCCTTCCAAAGCGCGTAAAATCGCGATCGTTTTTCCAGTCTGGCTGCGCAAGGATGCAGACGCGGTATCCCTTTGATTCCAGCAGGCGCGACAGAATGCTCACACCGAAGCTCGGATGGTCGACGTACGCGTCGCCCGTGACAAACACAAAGTCCGGCCTGTCCCAGCCGCGCTGTTCCATTTCTTTTTTCGTTATGGGTAAAAAAGCCATAGCTCCCTCTCTCTGTTCAGACAGCAAACGGGGCGGGAACATACCGCCCGCCCCTCAAAAAGCCTCCCGCAAAGGCGGGCTGCTGTGTTTCCTTAATATCAAGCCGTTTTATTTCAGGCTTTTGATTCTCCTGACCGCTTCTATCGTATTTTCACGGCCGCCAAACGCGGTCAGGCGGAAAAAGCCCTCGCCGTTTTGCCCAAAGCCCGCGCCGGGCGTACCGACGACGTTCGCGTTTTCGAGCAGGTAATCGAAATATTCCCACGATTTCATGCCGCCGGGGCACTTAAGCCAGATATACGGGGAATTTTTACCGCCCGTGTACCATACGCCGAGCTCGTCGAACGCCTTGGCGATGATGGCGGCGTTCTCCATATAATAGCCGATGGTTTCTTTTACCTGCTTCTGCCCTTCCTCTGTAAAGACGGCGGCGGCGCCCTTTTGGACAATATAAGGCACGCCGTTGAACTTTGTCGTCTGGCGGCGCAGCCACATTTTGTTGAGCTCCATCCCCTGGCGCTCAAGCGCAAACGGTACGATGGTATAGCCGCAGCGCGTGCCGGTAAAGCCGGCTGTTTTGGAGAAAGAGCAAAACTCGATGGCGCACGTTTTCGCGCCTTCAATCTGGTATATGCTTCGGGGAAGGGCCGGGTCGGAGATAAACGCCTCATACGCGGCGTCGAACAGGATAACCGCGCCGTTTGCGTTTGCGTAATCGACCCACTGCTTTAGCTGCTCACGGCTGTACACAGCGCCGGTCGGGTTGTTCGGTGAGCATAAATAGATAATGTCCGCCTTTACGCTTTCGTCCGGAAGGGGTAAAAAGCCGTTTTCAGCCATCGCGTTCATGTAGACAATCTTCCTGCCCGCCATGGTGTTCGTATCCACATACACGGGGTAGACCGGGTCGGGCACCAAGACGGTATTGTCCTTGTCAAATAAATCCAGGATGTTGCCGACGTCGCTCTTCGCGCCGTCGCTCACGAAAATCTCACCCTGCTCAAGCTCCACGTCGTGCCGCATATAATAGGCCTTGAGCTGCGTGCGCAGGAAGTCGTAGCCCTGTTCCGGCCCATAGCCGCGGAAGGTAGAGGCATCCGCCATTTCGTCGACCGCGCCGTGCAGAGCAGAAATGACAGCCGGGCACAGGGGCTTCGTCACATCGCCTATTCCTAAACGAATCAGCTTTTTATCGGGATGCGCTTCCCCAAATTCGTTTACCTTTTTGGCAATTGTCGAAAACAGGTAGCTATCCTGTACGTTTTGGTAGTTCGTGTTGATTTTCATGTAAATCATCCTTTCCTGAATCGGGTTATGTATATAAGATGCCCGTTTGGGGCCGGAAATTTCGATTCAAAAATAAGTTTGCCGAATCACCTGCGCCTGCCGTTCTCGTCGAACGTTTTTCTGAGCGCGCGCTCGACCGGGATAATGGAGCCAAGCATGGCGATAAGCTGGAAAACCAGGATTCCAGCCGCGAAAAACGCGGTGGTTTCAATGCCCCTGCCGAGCAGGAACAGCATGGCGATGACGGTAAGGACGAGCAGCGCAATCCCCAGCGTACGCCATAGCTTACCGCAGGTACGGTGCGCAAATTTCCAGGTGTCCCTATTTTTCATCGACATTTTTGTGCGGTAGCCAAACGCACTGTTGATTTTATCCGGCGGTTTTTTGTAAAAAAGGCTGCCGAAGCCGAGCATGGAAAGGGGGAGCAACAGGTTTACCGCCAGCATAAAGACCCAAAACCACATATTACTCCCTCCCAGATACAATCCTGCAAGGACAGGTTTTTTCTTTACCCACGCCGCCGAGTGGCGGCGACTTCTTCGTGGTTTAGCTCATCATCCTGCCAAATCTATTTCAATCCACGCCGCCGAGTGGCGGCGACGACAATGCGCATTGTCTCTTGATTTACAGGAGGCAATTTCAATCCACGCCGCCGAGTGGCGGCGACGCTAAAATGTGTGGTATCATAAAAGTAGTGGCAATATTTCAATCCACGCCGCCGAGTGGCGGCGACGCTGCAATATACGTCCGGGCAAAAACACGGCAAATTTCAATCCACGCCGTTCTCACGAACGACGACTTTGCTTTACTTTCTCTTTTTTTGAGCATGCCGCATTTCAATCCACGCCGTTCTCACGAACGACGACAGTAAAATAATACAAAAAAGCATTGAAAGCATATGTATGTTGCACAAGAACAAAGGATAAAGCATCTTTTTGTATTAAAATCAGGATGCCAGATTCTTTATTAGACCTTTATAAATCATGCTTTTTGGTGCGAACCTCTAAGCACTTTTATGTATACTTATGGTTCGCACCAAACCCTGCTTAATAAGCCTGTTACCCCTGATGCTCAAGCGCGGCCTTTACAAACTCCCTGAACAGCGGGTGGGCAAAGTTCGGGCGGCTCTTGAACTCCGGGTGATACTGCACGCCGACATAAAAACGGTTTTCCGGGATTTCGACCGCCTCAACGAGCATGCCGTTGGGCGACGTTCCCGTCACGAGCATGCCGCGGGACTCGAATTCCTCGCGGTAATCGTTGTTAAACTCATAGCGGTGGCGGTGGCGCTCGGCTATCTCGTTCTTTCCGTAAGCCTTCGACATCATCGAGCCTTCCCTGATTTTGCACGGGTACGCGCCCAGGCGCATGGTGCCGCCCTTTGAAACGACTCCCTGCTGGTCGGGCATCAAATCAATCACACGGTTTTCCGACTCCGGCGCGAACTCGCCGGAATTTGCGTCCTCGTAGCCGAGCACGTTCCTGCCGAACTCAATGACCGCCGTCTGCATACCAAGGCAGATGCCAAGGTACGGGATATTGTTTTCCCTCGCGTATTTCGCCGCCTCTATTTTGCCCTCGATGCCCCTGTCGCCAAAGCCGCCGGGCACGAGAATACCGCTGCAGCCGCCGAGAAGCTCCTTCGCGGTATATTCGGTTACAAGCTCCGCGTCCACCCATTCAATGTCAACGTCCGCGGCGTTTTCATAGCCCGCGTGATTGAGCGCTTCCGCGACTGAAAGATACGCGTCGTGCAGCTGCACGTATTTGCCGACGAGCGCAATCTTTACTCTTTTATTCCTCGAATCGATGCGCCCCAGCATTTCGAGCCACTCGGTCATGTCGCCGGGCTTGTTTTCAATGCACAGCTCACGGCACACAATGTCGGAAAAATTGTTCTTTTCAAGCATCAGCGGCGCCTGGTAAAGCACGGGCAGCGTGATGTTTTCGATGACGCAGTCGGGCTTTACGTTGCAGAACAGCGCGATTTTCTTGAAGATACCCTCGTCAATCGGCTCGTCACAGCGCAGTACGATGATGTCGGGATTGATGCCGAGCGAGCGCAGCTCCTTGACGCTGTGCTGTGTGGGCTTCGATTTATGCTCGCCAGAGCTCTTGATATACGGGACAAGCGTTACATGTACAAAAATGCAGTTGGTCGGGCCGACCTCCAGCGATACCTGGCGAATCGCCTCCAAAAACGGCTGGCTTTCAATATCGCCGACCGTGCCGCCGATTTCCGTGATAACGACGTCCGCGTTCGACTTCTTTCCGACGCTGTAGATGAAGTTCTTGATTTCGTTTGTAATGTGAGGAATGACCTGGACGGTCTGCCCAAGATATTCTCCCCTTCTCTCTTTGTCAAGGACGTTCGAATACACCTTGCCTGTGGTGAGGTTTGAGTATTTGTTCAGGTTTTCGTCGATAAAGCGCTCGTAGTGGCCGAGGTCGAGGTCGGTTTCCGCGCCGTCCTCCGTAACGAACACCTCGCCGTGCTGGTACGGGCTCATCGTACCGGGGTCTACGTTGATGTACGGGTCGAGCTTCTGCGCCGCGACCTTAAGTCCCCTCGCCTTTAAAAGCCTGCCCAGAGAAGCCGCCGTGATGCCTTTTCCCAAACCGGAAACTACTCCGCCTGTTACAAAAATATATTTTGTCATTCCTCATCGTCCTTTTCCATTACTTTTTTTGTTGTCCTTGCCTGTCCCCTGAGAAACCACAATACGCAGAACGTAACATTCTGCGCATGGGTTCCCTATGAAAATAATATGCGTCCGGCGAAAATACAGCGCCTCCGCCGAAGAATTCCAAACTTGTTGTCCAAGCCAGAAGGCTTTACAGGACGATTGTCCCCTCAAATACACGCTCGGCCTCGCCCGTCATATAAACGGTGTCTCCCGTGTAACGGATGACCAAATCGCCGCCCTTGAGCTTTACCGTAATATCCTCGTTCATCGGGCAATAGCCGTTTTCAACCGCGGCCACAGCCACGGCGCACGCGCCCGTCCCGCAGGCCCATGTTTCGCCGCTGCCGCGCTCCCATACCCTCATACGGATGGTATGCGCGTCGAGCACCTTTACAAATTCCGCGTTGACACGCTCCGGGAAAAGGCTGTCGTGCTCGAACTTCGGCCCGATGTCCTCTATGTCCAGTCCGTCTATATTGTCCACAAAGACGACACAGTGTGGGTTGCCCATGGAAACACAGGTAATATTGTATTCCTTGCCGTCAATCTGAACCGGCTCGTCAATGATTTTATCCTTATCCATCGCAACCGGGATGTATTTCGGGTCAAGCTCCGCCTTGCCCATATCGACGCGCAGGCGTTTGACCTCCCCGTCCTGCTTATAGACCTTGAGCGTCTTGACGCCGCTCAGCGTCTCGATGGATACGGTGTCCTTATCCTCCGCGACTAAATCATGGTCATAGAGGAACTTTCCGATGCAGCGCACGCCGTTGCCGCACATCCTGCCCTCAGAGCCGTCGAGGTTGAACATCCGCATCTTAGCGTCCGCCACCTCAGACGGGCAGATTAAAATAATGCCGTCTCCGCCGATGCCGTAGCGCCTGTCGGAAAGGCGCACGCTCAGGCCCTCCGGATTGGTAATGGTATTTTTCAGGCAGTTGAAATAGATGTAGTCGTTGCCGCAGCCCTGCATCTTCGTGAACTCGTACTTCATCTTTTCGCTTCTCATGTGGTTGATGTCTACAAGCTCCGTGTTGCGCGTGGAGTACCGGCTGCGCAGGCAGCCCGCGAGGGCGTTCGCCGTGTCGACGGAGGTCAGGCACGGTATATTGCGCTCGACCGTCTTCCTGCGGATTTTTACGCTGTCACGCGTTGGGATACGCCCCTTCGAGGAGGTGGAAATAACATAGCTTACCTTTCCGCTTTCGATGAGCGTCAGCGTATTGTCTGCCGATTCATGAATCTTTCCGACAACCTCCGCGTCGATTCCGTATTCCTTCAGGACGTCAGCCGTTCCCTTTGTCGCGTAAATCTTAAAGCCGAGCTCCGCGTATTTCTTCGCGACGTCGCCGATTTCGCCCTTGTCGCTGTTGCGCACCGTAATGAGCACGCCGCCCGACTTGGTCATTTTATAGCCCGCGCCCACAAGCCCCTTGTAAAGCGCCTCCTCGAGCGTTTCGGCAATGCCCAGAACCTCGCCGGTCGACTTCATTTCCGGACCTAAGTGGTTATCTACGTTAATCAGCTTTTCAAACGAGAAGACCGGAACCTTGACCGCGATATACGGCGATTTCTTATACAGCCCCGTGCCATAGCCCATATCCTTCAGCTTTTCACCGAGCATTGCGCGCGTGGCCAAATCGACCATCGGCACGCCCGTGACCTTGCTGATATACGGGATGGTTCTCGATGAACGGGGATTTACCTCAATGACATACAAATCGTCGTTATAAATCAGGTACTGGATATTGACGAGGCCCTTCGTGTCGAGCGAAAGCGCCAAATCACGCGAGGACTGTATAATCTTCTGCGTCATTTCGTCGTTGATGTTCCACGCGGGGTAGACCGCGATGGAGTCGCCCGAATGGACGCCCGCGCGCTCGATATGCTCCATGATGCCCGGAATCAGAATATCCTCGCCGTCGCAGATGGCGTCTACCTCTAGCTCCGTACCCATCAGGTATTTATCGATGAGCACCGGGTTTTCTATATTCTGGGAAAGGATAATCGACATGTATTCCACAATGTCGTCGTCGTTATACGCGATAATCATGTTCTGGCCGCCCAGTACGTAGGACGGGCGCATCAAAACCGGATAGCCGATTTTTGAGGCCTCCTCGAGCGCCTCCTCCGTCGTCATGACGGTAAAGCCCTGCGGGCGCATGATGTGGTGCTTTTCCAAAAGCTCGTCAAAGCGCTCCCTGTCCTCCGCCTTGTCTATGCTGTCGGCGGAGGTGCCGAGGATATTGACGCCGTGGTCACTTAAATACTTTGTCAGCTTAATCGCCGTCTGGCCGCCGAACGCGACGACCACGCCATACGGGTGCTCCGTATTGATTACGCCCATGACGTCCTCTGTGGTAAGCGGCTCAAAGTAAAGGCGGTCAGCGGTGTCGAAGTCGGTCGATACGGTTTCGGGGTTGTTGTTGACGATTACGACCTCGTAGCCCGCTTCCTTGAGCGCCCAGACGCAGTGGACGGACGCGTAGTCGAACTCGATTCCCTGCCCGATGCGGATTGGGCCGGAGCCGAAAACGATAATTGTTTTTTTGCCCGTTTTGTTTGCCTCTATAAATTCCTTCGCCTCGTTTTCTTCGTCGAAGGTCGAATAGAAATAAGGCGTCTGCGCGGCAAACTCCGCGGCGCAGGTATCGACCATTTTATATACGGGCTGCGCGGGGGTTTTAATTTCTTTCCCGCTTAGCTTTGTAATTACCCTGTCAAGGAAACCCATGTTCTTGGCTTCCAGATACAGCTCGCCGCTCAATTCCTCCCGCGAGAGCCTTTTTTCCATATCGATAAGCTTTAAAAGCTTTTCCAGGAACCACTCGTCTATCATGGTAATACTGTGTACCTCATCGACCGTGATTCCCTTTTTCAGCGCCTGATACACGCAGAAGAGCCTTTCGTCGTCGCAGACCTTCAACCTGTTCCGGAGCATTTCCACCGGCATGTTCACAAACTTGTCGCTGTTTAAGGTATCAAGCGAAATTTCCGCGCCGCGCACAGCCTTCATGATGGCCTGCTCAAAGGTCGGGGCAATCGCCATGACCTCACCGGTCGCCTTCATCTGTGTGCCGAGCGAGCGTTTCGCGTAGACAAATTTATCGAACGGCCATTTCGGGAGCTTGACCACCACATAGTCGAGCGCCGGCTCAAAGCAGGCGTAGGTCGTGCCCGTGACCGCGTTCTTGATTTCACTGAGCGTGTAGCCGATGGCGATTTTCGCCGCCACCTTCGCAATCGGGTAGCCCGTCGCCTTAGAGGCGAGCGCCGAAGAACGCGATACCCTGGGGTTTACCTCGATGACCGCGTACTGGCTGCTTTCCGGGTGCAGCGCGAACTGGCAGTTACAGCCGCCCTCTACTCCGAGCGCGGAAATAATATTGAGAGAAGCGCTCCTGAGCATCTGGTATTCCTTGTCGGCAAGCGTGACAGTCGGGGCGATGACGATGCTGTCGCCCGTATGTACGCCGACCGGGTCGAAGTTTTCCATTGAGCATACGGTGATAACGTTGCCCTTGGAGTCGCGCATGACCTCAAATTCAATTTCTTTCCAGCCGGAGATACATTTCTCGACGAGTACCTGCGTAATCGGGGACAGCGCAAGACCGTTCGACGTGATTTCACGCAGCTCCTCCTCGTTTTCCACAATACCGCCGCCGGTACCGCCGAGCGTAAACGCCGGACGGATAATCAGCGGATAGCCGATTTCGTTCGCGAAATCGACGGCGCTTTCCACGTCGGTTACAACCTTGGAGGGGATAACCGGCTGGCCGATTGCCTCCATGGTATCCTTAAACAACTGGCGGTCCTCCGCCTTGTCGATTGTTTCAGGGTTTGCGCCCAAAAGCTTTACGTTATTCCTTTCCAGAAATCCTTCCTTTGCGAGCTGCATGGAAAGCGTAAGCCCCGTCTGCCCGCCGAGCGTGGAAAGCAGGCTGTCCGGCCTTTCCTTCTCGATAACGCGCTTGACCGTTTCAAGCGTGAGCGGCTCGATATATATCTTATCCGCCATGGCGTTGTCTGTCATAATCGTCGCGGGGTTGGAGTTGATGAGGATAACCTCCAGGCCCTCCTCCTTGAGCGCGCGGCACGCCTGGGTGCCCGCGTAGTCGAACTCCGCCGCCTGGCCGATGACAATCGGGCCGGAGCCGATGACCATTACTCTTTTGATGTCTTTATTTAAAGGCATTGTGTACCATTCCTTTCCTTATACAAACGCTTTTTAAGGGCTTCTCTTTACGCTTTCGCGTTCTGTTCCATCAGCTCGATGAACCTGTCGAACAGGTAGGAGGTGTCGAGCGGGCCGCCGCAGGCCTCCGGATGGAACTGTACCGAAAAGGCGGGCATGTCCGTATATTCCACGCCCTCACAGGTGCCGTCGTTGCCGTTTATATGGCTTTCCCTCGCGTTTTGCGGCAGGCTTTCGCCCACTACCGCGTAGCCGTGGTTCTGGCTTGTAATATATACCCGGCCGGTGCGCGTGTCTGTTACCGGCTGGTTCGCGCCGCGGTGCCCGTATTTGAGCTTTTTTGTCGTCGCTCCCTGCGACAGCGCTAAGAGCTGGTGCCCAAGGCAGATACCGAAGGTCGGGATTTTCTCTTTGCACAGCTCATAGAGCTGCTCTATTACCGGCTTGTTTTCCTGCGGGTCCCCGGGGCCGTTTGACAGCATCACGCCGTCTGGGCGCATTTCAATAATTTCCTTCGCGGTTGTGCCGGCCGGAACACACGTAACGTTGCAGCCCTGTGCCACAAGCGCGCGGCGGATATTGTCCTTTGCACCGAAATCCCAAAGCACGACGTTGTATTTTGCGTTTTCCGCCTGATATACCTCGTTTTCTGTTTTTGTAACGGACTTGACCGCGTCCTTCACCTTGTAGGCCTTCAGCTCTTCTATATCCTGCTTTAAATTATCAAGCGAATAGGTAAGCTTGCAGTTCATTACGCCGTATTCGCGCACAATCCTCGTCAGCGCCCTGGTGTCGAGCCCATACATGCCCGGTACGCCTGAGGCTTTTAAAAAGGTGTCAAGAGTACCCTCACAACGGTAGTTAGAAGGTTCTTGACACCTATTTCTTACGATATACGCTTTCAAAGCGGGTTTTTCGCTTTCAAAATCGGAGGGAATCACCCCGTAGTTACCGATTAAAGGGAACGTCTGGATAACGACCTGTCCATAATAGCTGGGGTCGGTGAGTGTTTCGAGATATCCTGTCATCGCGGTAGTAAAGACGAGCTCACCCGTCACTTCATGCTCGGCGCCGAAGCTCTCGCCCTCAAACACCTTGCCGTTTTCCAATACCAGGTATGCCCTGCGGCCCATATATATCAAATCCTTTCCATTAAATACTTCTTTAAAGCCGCGCACAACCGTGCCGCTTCCCGAAAAATGATAAAAAAATTTTTCGGCTTCCGCCTATTATACACAAGCTTTTTGCGCGGTATCCCTACTAACTCTCATACGTGTTGAGCACCTGCTCGGCAACCCTGCGTTTACTTTCACGCATATCCATTGCCTGCTTTTCAAGGTACCGGTGCGCCTGCGGCTCGCTCATTGCAAGGCACTGCATCAGCACCAGCTTTGCGCGGTTGATGAGCTTGATTTCCTCAACCTGGTTCTTAAGCTCCAGGTTTTCTTTTTCAAGCCCGGTAAGCCTTCTCTTCAATACTTCCCACATTTTCACCGTCTGATGGAAATAGCTGCGGCTGACCGGCTTCTGTATGGGGAAAACGCCGTGCTCCTCCAGGCTTTTGCGGCACTGCTCCAGCGCATCGCTTTTGATAAAAAGCAGAACGCCCGCGCGCGTGTTGTCCGCCATATAAAAAGAAAGCTCCAAACCGGAACAGTCGCAAAGCGGCGTATTGATGACAATCAGGTCGAACGCGCCGCCGCGCAGCTTTTCTTTTGCTTCCTGTGAAGAAAACGCAGTGGCCGTACAGCAGTAACCCTCCTCCTCGAGCAGCTTGGACAAGGGTGCTATACTCTGCTGTGTTTTGGATACAATCAACACGCTCTTCACAAGTATCACCATCATATTATTTTAAAGGATAAGACTAAAAAAAGCAATCAAAAATTTATTTAAAATTCCCCTTTTTTTTCGTTGCTTTTCTCTAATGCGCGTTTCTTCACAGGCCGCGCCTTTTGCGCAGGTAGCTGCCCAAGGGTATCTCTCTTTCCGTCCGGGCGAGCAGCCGCTGCATCGGGTGCGGCGCGCTTTCCGCCGGAACACCGTATTCATCGGTAAGCGAGAGGAGCTTTGTTTCAAACGGTACGCCGTCCGGGGGCAAAACGTCGAAGGTGTCCCCGCAGAAGAAGCGGTTGCGCTGTGTAATAAGCGCTTTGCCGTCTATGCTTCCCTCGCAGACGGCAGCAACCTCATATTCCCGGATGTAGCCGCCGTTTTGGACAGTCTGACCGGGCTCCTCCCCGAAAAAGAAGCCGGCCGAATATTCCCTGTGGCTGATTTTATGAACCTCATCCGCAATCCACCGCGGCAATGTATAACCCGGGTTCCCGCCGTTTTCGTAAAAATCGTCAAGCGCCTTACGGTAGGCGTTCGTTACAACCGCCGTATAATAGGCGGATTTTGCCCTGCCCTCGATTTTAAAGCTCGTTACCCCGGCTTTTACAAGCTCCGGAATATGTTCTATCATACATAAATCGCGTGAATTGTACAGGTAAGTGCCCCCGCCGCTCTCCTCTACCGGAAAATACTGACCGGGCCTGCTTTCCTCATACAGATGGTACTTCCAACGGCACGGCTGGGCACAGTCGCCGCGGTTTGCGTCCCTTCCCGTCAAATAAGCGGAAATCAGGCATCTGCCGGAAAACGAAACGCACATCGCGCCGTGGACAAAGCATTCGATTTCAAGCTCCTTTGGCGTCTTAGCCCTGATACCCGCGATATTCTCAAGCGTCAGCTCGCGCGCGAGCACCACACGGGAAGCACCCATATTATAAAAGGCGTTTGCGCTCTCAAAATTGACAATGCCCGCCTGGGTTGAGATATGCAGCTGCACACGGGGCGCGTATTTTTTCGCCAATGTAAGCACGCCCATATCCGCTATAATCAGCGCGTCCACGCCCGCGTTCTGCACAAACTCCAAAAACTCCGGCATACGTAATATTTCCTCATTGGAGGGCAGGGTGTTGCAGGTCAGGTATACCTTGACCCCCTGCGCGTGCGCAAGGCTTACGGCGTTACGAAGCCCATCGTTATCAAAATTTTTCGGCGCGGTGCGCATGCCGAACTCCCGCCCCGCAAGGTAAACGGCGTCCGCGCCGAAGCGCAGCGCGCTCAAAAGGCACTCCGTTTCGCCTGCGGGCGCGAGTATTTCATGCCGTTTATTAATGGTTTCCATAGAAGCAGTCCCCGCTTTTCCTTGTTTTCAGCCTTACGCTATAAGAAAGGGCGTACAAGTTAAGCTGTACGCCCTTTGATTTTACCGGAATTTCCGTATCAGTCGAGAAGCCCCGCTTCCCTCATGTTCTGCTGGTGCTCGTAATACGTATACGCGTAGAATGCCTCAGCCGGGGAATTTTCCGTTGCCGCCTTATGACAGAAGTAATAATAGCCCGTATCCTTCGGGTTGAGCGCCGCGTTGATTGCGACCGAGCCCGGGTTACAGATTGGTCCCGGAGGAAGCCCTGTAATATCGTACGTGTTGTATTTGCTCTTGAACGTATCCTTGACATCCTTCGGAATATCCTCCAGCGAGGAATACGGATAATAAATCGTTGCGTCAGATTTGAGCTTGTTCAGGTCGCCGTCGCCGTATTCGTTCGTACCGTCCCATTTGTCTGTCGCAAGCCTGTTGTAGAAAATGGAGGATACATAATACATATCTTTTTCATCGGCTGCCTCCGCCTGTACGAGGGACGCCATGTTGATTAAATCGTCGACCGTCATGCCCTTGAGCTTTGCAAGCTCGGCGACGCTCATTTCCTCATCATAGCCGGAAAACTTCGTCTTGTTCTTAAAGACCTTTTTATTAAAGTTGTCGAGGAACTTGACGATGACGTCCTCCGCCTCCTCATTGACATAGAACACATAGGTGTCGGGGAAGAGATAGCCCTCGAGCTTATATACCCGGTTCTCATTCTCTCCGATTGCCTTGATAAAATCATAGTCCTCGTCGAACGCGTCGGAATTGCAGGCCTTTAAGAAATCCTCCGCTTTACAAACGCGCTTTTCCTGCAGAAGCTTTGCGCATTCGCGTACGGTCAGGCCCTCCTGGAACTGGACGGAAACGACCTCTCTCGGCCCGGAATTGTAAAGCAGGTAATTGAGGATGGCCTCGTAGTCCATGTTCGTGTCCATATTATAGCTGCCCGGCAGAAAGCCCTTGGTCGATTTTGTAACCGTTGCGTATGCTTTGAAGAAAAACGGCTCGTTGATTACGCCGTTTTCGCTCAGGATTTCCGTTACCTGGTCGAGCGTTGCGTTTTCGGGAATCGTAACGAGCGTCTTATTTTCCTCCGAGCGGGAAACCGCAAGCAAATCGTTTACGCCGGTCACAAGGAACATACCCAGTACAACCGCGACAAGCGCGACCATTGCAAGCCATACAAACCGGAAAAGGCAGCCGTTGCGCTCCGCCTTTTCCTTTTTACGTTTCTTCACGGATTTTTTATAGTTTTTCAGCGCTTCCTTTTCCGCTTTGTCCATGCGCTGTTTCTGCTCTTCCCCGCTGAAGCTCGTAATGTCCTCGGTGATGGCCTGAGGCACTTCCTTTTCGGCATGTGTATCGTTCAAAATGGCGTCTACGACGTCGTCTTCGGGCATACGCCTGCCAAACGGCTCCGTTTCGTCTTCGCTGAAAGCCGCGGGTTCGTCCGCCAAATCGTCAATGGAAAGCCGGAAGCTTTCAATCTTTTTTTTGCGCGCCTGAGCGATTTCCTGTTCTTCCGGAGTGCCGTCGCCCGACAGGTACCCATTTTCATTTTTCGGGGTGTAATCCTCGTTCATAAAGAATCCTCCTGTGCCGCGGAATACTCCGCAGGCATGGATAAATTTAATTTAAATATCATTATACCATAAAAAGAAGGAAAATTTACCTAAAATTCAAAAAATTTCAGCTTTTTCCATCAGAACGCTTTTCTTTATGGATTTTACGGAAATACCGTTCCGTTACCAGCAAGTCTACCGGCCTGTCGTAAAAGCCGTGCGGAAGCTCCCATTTCACACACGCGCTGTAGCAAATACCGATTTTGCAGCCGCCAAAATCGTTGAGGAAACGGTCGTAATACCCTTTCCCATAGCCCAGCCTATACCCTTCCGAATCGAAGGACAGGCCGGGTACGATACACACGCCTTCGGAAAAATCAGTAACCTTCTCGCAGACCTCCGGCTTCGGCTCTAAAACGCCAAAGGTTCCCTTTTCCAAATCTTCAAGAGAAGAAATGTAATAGAAGTCCATCAGGCTGCCTTCCGTAATGCACCGGGGCGCGGCGACCTTTTTTCCGTCTGCAAGCGCCCGCAGGATTATCTGCTTTGTATCGACCTCAATATCCTTCGAGACATAAACAAAAAACTGCCCGCAGCTTTTATACTGCCAAAGGGAAAACAGGCGCTTCCTGATATCGGCGTCCATTTTTTCCCTTTTTTCCGGCTCCATATTTGCGCGCTGCTTTTTAATTTTAGAGCGCAGCTGTATCTTGATTTCCCTGATATTTCTTACGGGCATTGGAGAGCCGCCCTTACCTCGGCGGATATTTCCTTACCCGCCATTTTTTCTACGGCGAGCAGCGCAAATTCCACCGTCGCCCCCGCGCCCTTCCCGGTTATGATTTTTCCGTCTGCCACAGCCGGGGCGCCGGTTATCCTTGCGTTTATAAGCTCCTTTTCAAAGGAAGGAAAGCAGGTAGCATTCTTGCCGTCCAAAAGGCCCATGTGCGCTAAAATAGAGGGCGCCGCGCAGATTGCGCAGATAAAACGCTCGTTTTCCACACAATAACGCACACAATCCTGAACTGCTTCCGACTGTTCAAGATTGCGTGTACCCGGCATTCCGCCGGGCAGGACGACAGCGGTTATCGTATCTTTTTCAATCTCAGCTTCCGTCATATCCGCAACGACCGTAATACCGTGCGAGCCGGTAACCTGTTTTGTCCCTACGCCCGCCGTGCGCACATCGAGCTGCGCACGCCTTAAAATATCCACGGTCGTAAGCGCCTCGGTTTCTTCAAAGCCGTCGGCAAGAAAAACATATATCATGTGTCGTACCTCCTTTTCAGTCAAGCGCCAGCCCCAGGTAGGGGCAGCGCATAGCGGCGGGCGGCAGCGCGTCCTTGCAGAGGGGCATAATCATGCCGAAGCGCGCCACTCTGCCGCCGCTGCCGAGAAAACCCGGCAGCTTCAGCCGGTAAAGCTTTGCAGGAACCTGCATAGCAAACGTTTTGAGCAAAGCTTTTAAATCCGCGTCCCTACAGATAATTTCATGCGCATAGACTTCCTGTCCCTCGCGCATATAATAAACCGCGCCCTTGTCTGCCGTAAACAGCGCGCCGCCGTACTGTCCCGAAAGCCTTTGGGCAAGCGCAAGATGGCTGCTGTCCCACAAAAGGCTTCCGTTTTGCTCTAACAATATATTAAACCGTAAACCGGCCAGCTTGTCAAATGAACATTTTATGACCTTGCACGTCTCTTCCGGCAGGCTAAGCAGCCGCGGCTGCGTCACCGCGGTACATTTTGCACGGAATACGGGCCTGTACCCAAACCGCGCGTAAAACTGGTACAGCCCCCTGCCCGCGGGCAGCAGCGCGGAATACCTGTCGCCGCGCGCGGCGGCACAGGATAGCGCGTAACGAATCAGCCCGTTCATGAGCCCCCTGCCGCGGTATTTCGGGAGCGTACCCGCCGCAAACAGGTAATGCGCCTGTACCGCGCGCCCATTTTCTGCAGCCTGGGATGGCAGCAAATAGAGCGCGGCCGCGATTTCCCCGCCGCACAGAGCGGCATAGCCGTACCGGGCCAAGCCATATTCCTCAAATAAAACGCGTACCGCCTCGTCCTTTTCCTCAAAGCAGGTTTGGTAGAGCCGTTTGAGCTCCTCCGCTCTCTCCTGCGGCGCTGTCAGATAGGCGCTCATTGCGCACAGCCCTCATATTCTTCCAGCAATATGCTCGGCCTGTAAGAAAGCTTTGCCTTGCGCAGCCCTTCGATGCCGAGGTCCTCTTCCCTGTTGATGTACTTATACCCTGTAAGTTCCCTTGCAAAAAAGTTGTTGATTGCGGTATACAGCCCGTCGTAGCCGGGCAGCGCTTTTTCAAAATGCACGACAAATACGTCATTGCAGACACGTTCCCCAGCCGTCATCGCGACAGGCTTTCCGTCTATTTTAATAATGGCGCCCTGAAAGCCCAGCTCGTCGAAATACCGAAACGCCTCCCTGATTGCACATATTTCATGCGTCAGGCCGTTGTCGCTGCCGAGCACGTTCTGCTCGCACCAAAGCTTAGAAACGAGCAGTGCGTCTTTTTTATTATCATTGTTAATCAGCTCAAACGTGTAATCGTACTGGTTTTTGAATTTAGAGATATGGTTGCGTTTGCCGTGGTATTTCCGACCTTTGAGCTCCGCCAAATCCTCCGCGAGGTAAATATACTCAAAATAGTCGCGGTCCTCCCGGAAAGTAAAATCGCCGGGGAAGCAGGCTTCGAGCAGCTCCATCTGCTCCTTGGTCACACCGCCAAAGCAGGGCTTGAGCCCACGCTCCCGCGCGTCCTCCATCAGCGCGCCGAGCGCTTCCTTCATATCGCCCTGGCCAACGGGAAACGCGTAGCGAATGGTCTTTTCGTCTTTTCCAAAGGTTTTCAGGACAAAATCCCTGTAACGGCAAATTTTTATATGGTACATGCCGCGCCAGACAAAATTCGTCCCGAACGCGACGTCATAGCTCAAAAGGGTCTTATCCCTGCCCTCGCGTTCGACCAGCTCGTTTACCCACAGCCTGTCCTCTATCGTCGGTTCCTTAAATTCCAGCATTTTAGATAATCCCTCAGCTTTTTAATTTGTTAAGACGGCCTGCGCCGCTGTGAGCACGTCCCGCCCGATTTCTTCAATCGCGCGCGGTTGTTCCCCCCGCGCGCAGGATATGATTTTCCAGCCGTACCGTTTTGCCGCGTAAAGCGCGGACTGCCGGCATTGCGCTAAGAAAGCGCGGTTGCTTTCGTGTAAATCCTTCTTGCTTTCATCGCCGCCGTAGCGCAGCGACATAAGCTTTTGTGAAACATCCGGCGGCATGTCGAGATATATCACCAGGTCGGGCTGCGGAATCTCTAGCTTCTGATATTCAAAATCCTCAATCCAGCCGAGAAAATTGTCCCACTGTGACGTTTCAACCTTAGTAAGCTGATATATCGCATTGGAGGTCGCATACCGGTCTGCAAGTATAATTTTGCCGCTATGATAGTCGCTTTCCCAAAACTGCCGGTAGCTTGCGTACCGGTCGACCGCGTAAAACGCCGACGCCGCATAAGCGTTGACGTCATCCGGCTTATCGCCGAACACGCCGTCGAGGTACATCCGCACGAGCGCTGACGACGGATTGTCATAATCCGGGAAGGTAAGCTTTCTTACCTCTTTTCCCATTCCTTCAAGCCTTTCCTCAAGCAGCCGTGCCTGCGTCGCCTTGCCGCTGCCGTCGAGCCCTTCTATTACAATCAGCTTTGCCATTACCGCTCCGCCTTCTCCCGCATCTTTGCAAACGCTTCCCTGACCTCTTTTGCCTTTCCACAGGTCATTTTCCCTTCTGTGCAGCCGCCTCGCGTGCAGGGCGGGCCCGCTTTCTTAAAGAGCGAGGGCGCGGCCTCCAGGCATAGGCTCAGCATCTGCATGGCGACGTCGCGTATTTCCCACTGCGCCCGGTTGCAGCAGCGGTGGGAGAAAAAGTTCATCAGGCTGCGCGCGTTGAACGTACAAATCATTTTTGTACAGCAGGCGTTCGGCAGAACGAAACGCGCGTCCTCAATGGCCTGCTTCTCCGCTTTTTTTGCCGCTTCCTTCTCATCAAGCCCATTGCGCATATATTCTTTTTGATGCTTTTCTTTTAATATAGCGGTTATCCTATCGTAATGGCGCTGGTCCTCCTCCATCGCGCGGAGGAACTCCTCCCTTGCCTGCGGCACAGCCGCGATTTCAGGCGGCAGAACGTACTCAAACTGCGCCTCCGTGACATACCGCTGGCTCTGCACGCTGTAGGAAGCAAGCCTGTGGCGCGTAATCTGCGCGAGCAGCGCGCGGGAAACGCCCTCGATGCCGAACGTAAAGCTCGCGTGTTCAATTGGGCTTTCGTGTCCGATTGCCGCCAGCATGTCCACAAACGCGGACGTCTTTTCCTCAGTTAGCCCATCCTTTACGGTTGCAATGTCCGACGGCGAGTAGCAAAGCTTCGCCGCGCACGCGACCGTCTGCTCCGGATTCGGCGTAAAAGCTAATAATGTGACCTTGGCTGGCATTGTCGTTCCCCATTTCCTATTCATTTTATTTTTTCGCATATATGAAGGATTATAACAGGTTTTCCGCTTTTCTACAACAACCGGCAGAAAAAAACAAAAAAGCGCGCCGGGCCGTAAGACTCCGGCGCGCCGATTGCGCGATTATTTCTTTTTTTCATTTTCTGAGCTGCCGCGCAGCTGCAGCAGTACATTTTTGAGCTTTTCTGGGATGGGTATTATCGCCGCGGCGTTTTCCAAAATGGAGATTCCCTCATTACAGATAAAAAACATGATTGTAATTTCACGCAGGGGGATATTTTCCGGCAGAACGCTTTGCAGCACGACCGCCGCGCCGACAACAATCAAAATCAGCATCTTTTTAAGCAGCCCGCGGTAGCTGATTTCACTGGACAGCTTTTTTAAATAAATTGCTTTGACTACGCCTGTAATATAGTCGATTACAATCAAAGCGGTCAGCGCGGAAATCAGGCTGTCCCAGCCACCCCAGAAGGAAATCAAAAAGCCCCCGATTACTCCCGTACCCATACTCAATTTATTCCAGACATTGCTCATTACCCACACAGCTCCCGTCAAAAGCAATGGTAACGGCGTTTCATCATACCGTATACTTTAAGTCGACCCAACCGGTCACCTCGCCGGCTTTTCCAATATTTTTTCTGCTGTTCGTAATCCGAACCCTGCCGCTTACGACCTCGTCGTCCCAGCGGTAGTAGGTTCCGCTGACCTGTGTCGACTGCTTGGCGGCAGTCGCGCTTACATACAAAGGCGTTTTTTCAAGCTTCAGGGCTTTTGCCTGTGTCTGCGGCGTATAAACCTTTTTTCCCTTGCTGTCAAATACATAATAGCCGGAATTTTTATCTGCCATGTCCTTTGCGTGCTGGAGCACGGTAAACGCGCCGATTTGAGTTTTCACGTCGTCCCACGCTTTTCTCACGCGGTACATTTCTTTGGTTACATCCCCGTTGTCGTTTGAGCCGCCTTCCGGCTTGTATGCCACGCCGTAAAAGCTGCACACACCCTTTGCTATGGCTTCCCCGATTTTTTCGGTGTTGCCGATAATAAAAGCCGCGCCCTCCTTTGTATCGTGAAATTCCACCTCGGTATATACGGCGGTGGCGGACGTCGCGTTCAGCTCATAAAGCTCTTTGTTTGTACGTATCGTGTAATCGCCGCCCGGCGTAATTGGGCCTACGCTGTTTAAAATGGCTTTGCCCGCACGGTAATTGTCCCCGTCGGAGCTGTAAAGCATCACAAGCGTTCCGCCCGTCGTTTTTCCGTCAAAGGCGTTGGTATGGATTGGCATATGCAAATCCGCGCCCCATTCATTGCTTTCTCTTACGCTTACGTACATCGACTGCCCCTGCGGCGCTTTCTTCACAGAAAATCCACAGCGGGCAAGCGCTTCCTTTGCGGAGGCGGCAATTTTATTGCATTGTATCATTTCATTCGTATCGCCCACAGCGTATTTGTTGTTATCCTGGTTACTGGGCGACAAATATATTTTTCTTGCCACAGTCAAACTCCTTTAAGTTAAAGCCGCTTAATCGTTTGATAAGCGGCTCCATACCCGTCATGATGGATATGTTCCGTTATGCGGGTATGTAATTTACAGGCATATCGTTATTGTTTTTCCAGCAGCGCAATACGCGCTTCAAGCGATTTTGATAACGCTGCAAGCTCCTGATAAGCGGCGTTCAGGTCGCGTTCATACGTCATGGACAGCTCTCCGGCACTGCAGCTGTATACGCTGCCGGAAAGCCTAATAGAAACAGGTGCAAGCCGCTTTACCTGCGGGGTTTTGAGCGGTACAACCGCATATGCGCCGCCAAAATAGGCGAGTACCTTTTCCTTCGCCTGCACCGCCGTGTCGCTGTTTGTGATACCGAGCAGCTCTTTTGAAAAAGTTAACTGCAGTTTCCCCTGCCAATCCGTTACGGCGGTATCTGTAACGGTCCCGTTGTGACAGAAATAATACCGTTTATTTGCAGGGCTTACCGCAGACGTTATCCAGACCACGTTTCCCGACTGCTCTGTATAGCTGAACAGCCAGCCGGCCGTCATGGGAACTACCGTACAGCTTTCAGTTTTCAAGCCCGACAGAATATCATAGGTGTCCCGAAATTCATTTTGCGGCGTACTGTATAAGGCAAGCTCCTGCGGCAGGCTATAGCTTTGCTCCGTATACATTTCATAAGGGAAATCGGGCGATTCACCCGGCGTTGCCCAAATACGGCAGGTGAAATCGCTGGAAAACGTTGTGTTTTCTGAAATCCACAGAGGATTCCCCCTCCAGTCGGGAACTCCATTGGGAAAATACTTTGTCTGTGTTTTAAACGCGATGGGCGTATCCGGCATAAAATATACGCCGGGACCCGCCGAGCTTCCGGTAAGCACCTGGATATGGAGGGTAAATGGAACGTCGAAGCGCGCAAGCTTTTCAAAGACATAGAGGTTTGTCCCCGTACACGTTCCGCTGATAGAAATCAGGCCGCCGTCACAGGCTACGGTCAGGCCCCCTTCTGTACGCCGGTCCTCCTTCAGCTTTAACAGGTTGCGCCCGTTTTCCATACAGGCGGACACGATCGATGCCGACAGTACCTGCGTGCCGTCCGCCCCTTCATTGAGGCTTGATTCTCCTTTTACTATTAACTGATGGAGCCTTGTCCCGGCCACACCCTGCTCGGCTGTCACAAGCCTTCCGCTTTTTGTTTCCGTCAAAACGCTGGTACTCACGCCGTCGAGCTGCCGCACGCCGTTTTTGTCGAATGCAAAAACCGTGCCGGCGCTGCTGTGGGTAAGGGCTACCCCACCATCATCATATGCGCGCAGCGCGTAACTGTCCCCGCTTAAGGTGTTGCCGATTTCAAGAACCTTCTCAGAATCGAGCGGCAGGCTGTATTTCTCTAGCTCTATGCGCCGTTCAATATAGTCCCTGCTGTCCTGCGAAAGCTTATCGGCTGTCACCGCGCCCGCCACGATTTTATCAGCCGTCACACAGTTTTTGGCAAGCTTATCGCCGTTTACGCATTCCGGCTCGATTTTGTCCGCCGATACGCAGTACCTGCCGAGGCTTTCGTTCAAAATCCCCTGGTTTACAAGCTGCCGCGAGCCGATGCAATGCTCCGCAATTTTTTCAGCCGTGACCGCATTGTCCGATAAATGCCCCGTTTCCACACAGCTTTCCGTCAATTCTCCCTGGTCGCCCTTCTCCCCCTTGGAGGAAATACCGCTGTCCTGATATACGCCCGTAGCCTCGCGGTAGAAAAACCAGTTGCCGTTTTCGCCGATGACAGGAGCTTTCAGGGATGCCTGCCTGATTGCGTCTAGCTTCTCGTTTACTTTTTGTTCCAGCTCCTCAAATTCTGTGGGAATCTGAGGAGGGTTGGATACTTCGAGCGATTCCAGCACCAGAAAAAAGTCTGAGCTGCTGTGCCAGATTTCTTCCTCGCCCTTATAAACCTTGAGCTGCGCCTGCACGATTCCGTCTTCAAAAATGTGCTCCCTTCGGATATTCCAGCAAAGTGTCCCGCCGTTTTGCCCCCCGTACGGCTCCAGGACAAAAAAGTTTTCCGCGCCGCTTTTGAAGCGGAGAAACAGCCGCACCCGCATATCCTCGCTGAAGCCGCCGGAAATAAAAAATTCCCTTTTTTCTGCGAGATGATCGCCCAGGAAGCCCAAAACCCGTTCCTCTTCCGGGATAATCATTTTTTTGTTTTGTACGCTTATCAAATTTGCGCGCCCCCTTTCATAATCCCTTGCAAAAAAGAAAAAGTTGACCAAACGAGGTCAACTTTTGACATGCAGAAAATACTTTTAAAGAGCACGAATAAATATATTAGCGTTTCTAAAAGAAAAAAACGGACGCCCGAAGGCGCCCGTTCCTCTTAATATTCTTCGTTATTTCGCGTATTCGATTGCCCTGCTTTCCCTTAAGATATTCACCTTAATCTGTCCGGGATATTCAAGGTCCGATTCAATCTTCTTGCAGATTTCCCTTGCGAGCGGTACCATTCTCTCGTCGTTTACAACCTCAGGCTTTACCATAATGCGGATTTCGCGGCCTGCCTGGATTGCAAAGCAGCTTTCCACTCCGACGAACGAGGAAGCAACCTCTTCGAGCTTCTGCAAGCGTTTGATGTAATTTTCAAGGTTTTCGCGGCGCGCTCCCGGCCTTGCGGCGGAAATCGCGTCGGCTGCCTGTACCAGGCACGCAACGACCGTCTTTGCCTCCACGTCGCCATGATGCGCGTGGATTGCGTGGATGACCGCTTCGCTTTCCTTATATTTCCTGGCAACCTCCACGCCGAGCTCGATATGCGAGCCCTCCATCTCGTGGTCAAGCGCCTTTCCTATGTCGTGCAAAAGGCCCGCGCGTTTTGCGACCGTCGGGTCCATGCCGAGCTCGCTTGCCATCATGCCGGCAATATACGCGACCTCAAGCGAATGCTTGAGCACGTTCTGGCCGTAGCTTGTGCGGTAGCGCAGGCGTCCAAGCAGCTTGACAAGCTCCGGGTGGATACCGTTGACGCCCGCCTCAATAACGGCGCGCTCGCCTTCTTTTTTAATGGTCGTTTCGACCTCTCTTCTGGCCTTCTCCACCATTTCTTCGATTCTTGCCGGGTGGATTCTGCCGTCGGAAATCAGCTTTTCAAGCGCGACCCTGGCAACTTCCCTTCTCACCGGCTCAAAGCTCGAAAGCGTAATTGCCTCCGGCGTATCGTCGATAATCAGGTCGACGCCCGTGAGCGTTTCAATCGCGCGGATATTTCTGCCCTCGCGTCCGATAATCCTGCCCTTCATCTCATCGTTCGGGAGCGGGACGACGGAAACCGTGGCCTCAGCTACATGGTCAGCCGCACAGCGCTGGATTGCAAGGGAAATGACGTTTCTCGCTTTATTCTCCGCCTCGTCCTTGAGCTGCTGCTCATAATCGAGGATTTTAACAGATTTTTCATGCGTGAGCTCATCCTCGAGCTCTTTGAGCAGGTAATCCTTCGCCTGCTCAGCCGTATAGCCGGAAATGCGTTCGAGCATCTCAAACTGGCTCTTTTTGACCATTTCGGCCTCATTGAACTTTTCTTCCGCCGCTTTCAGCTTCTTCGCGACGTTTTCTTCCTTGACTTCCAGATTTTCAAGCTTTTTGTCGAGCGTTTCTTCCTTCGACTGGATTCTGCGCTCCTGGCGCTGAACCTCTCTTCTTCTGTCCGCCAATTCCTTGTCCGCTTCGTTTCTCAAGCGGTGGATTTCATCCTTGCCTTCTAAGATGGTTTCCTTCTTTTTGGCTTCCGCCGTTTTCAGCGCGTCGCTAACGATTTTTTTAGCTTCCGCCTCTGCTGAGCCGATTTCCGCCTCGGCAATTTTTTTCCGGTGGTTGATTCCCGCAAAAAAAGCAACGGCGCCGCATGCGGCCGCGATGACGACGATTAAAACTATCGCCAACCATAAATCCATCTGAATTGACACCTCCTTGATTTGATTTTTCATCGTTTTCATAATTGTTAGAAAGATAAAAGGAATCAACTCAAGAAAGCCGTTATTACGGATAATATTCAATTGTCTGCAAAAAATAAACACAACAAGCCCCCTGCCCTTGGGGACAGGGACAATGTATCTCATCCGCGGCTCAGCGCGGTCAGTTACACAGATTGGTTTATCTATATTATAACGGCCTCTTAAGAGTCCAATTAAAAAAAACAAACGGCGGTTTTCCCGCGTTTGAGCAGATTTCCACAAAACAAACGCACCCATCCCAGACCGGGCGGTGCCAATTTTGCGGTTATCTTTATCTATTTTATATTCAATCGCTGCGAAAGTCAAGGATTATTTGTATATATATGTATAAAAATGCATATAAAAATCAACCCATTCCCACGTAAAAAAACGGCAAATCTTATAAAAAAGTCCCGTTTCATCGCATTTTTTGCGTTATAATAAATTCAAACGGCCCTATGACTGGAAAAAGATAAAAAATTTTTGTTAAATTTTTGTCAAAGCCTTGTATTCTCCGTAAAAATGCTATATGATAGGGATGCTAACCAAAAGTTTCAAATTTCAGGAGGTAAATCTTATGTCAGTAAAAGTTGCTATTAACGGTTTTGGCCGCATCGGCCGTCTTGCTTTCAGGCAGATGTTCGGCGCAGAGGGCTACGAGGTTGTCGCGATTAACGACCTTACAGATGCGAAAATGCTCGCTCACCTTTTAAAGTACGACTCCGCTCAGGGCCGTTACAACAAGCCTGTAGAGGCAAAAGAAAACTCCATCGTCGTAGACGGAAAAGAAATCACCATTTATGCCAAGGCGAACGCCGCTGAGCTGCCCTGGGGCGAGCTCGGAATCGACGTCGTTCTCGAGTGCACAGGCTTCTACTGCTCCAAGGCGAAAAGCCAGGCTCATATAGACGCAGGCGCCAAGAAGGTTGTCATCTCCGCTCCGGCCGGAAACGACCTCAAGACAGTCGTTTACAGCGTGAACGAGGACACCCTGACGAAGGAAGATACCATCATCTCCGCCGCTTCCTGCACAACCAACTGCCTCGCCCCGATGGCAAACGCACTCAATAAGCTCGCTCCCATCAAGAGCGGCATCATGAGCACAATCCACGCTTACACGGGCGACCAGATGGTTCTCGACGGACCGCACAGAAAGGGCGACCTCAGAAGGGCGCGCGCAGCTGCTGTCAACATCGTACCGAACTCCACGGGCGCCGCGAAGGCAATCGGCCTGGTTATCCCGGAGCTTAACGGAAAGCTCATCGGCTCCGCGCAGCGCGTACCGGTACCGACAGGCTCCACCACCATCCTCACCGCTATCGTAGAAGGAACCGTTACGGTTGACCAGATCAACCAGGCGATGAAGGCTGCTTCCTCCGAGTCCTTCGGCTACAACGAGGACCCGATTGTTTCCTCCGACGTTATCGGCATCACCTACGGCTCCCTGTTCGATTCCACCCAGACCATGGTCATCAACCTCGACAACGGCACGAGCGAGGTTCAGGTTGTTTCCTGGTACGACAACGAGAACAGCTACACCAGCCAGATGGTAAGGACTATCAAATATTTCGCAGAGCTGTAATTATTTATTATAATTTGCATATGAAACGGGACGGAGCGCTGCTCCGTCCCGTTTTTTCGTTTATTTACAAGCTGCTGTCCGTTATCCGAACATACCGCCGCAGCGGGTATTCCCCGTCGTGCGTGTCCGCGCAGGTAACGCCGGACATATCACCCGCGCCCGTTACCCGGTCGGCGCCCGCCTTGAGCAACAGTATAGTTAACTCCTGTCTTTCTTCCTCCCCGCAAAGCAGCCCGGCCGTTTGTAAATATCCTTTTTTCCGGCGCAGCACCGGGATAATTTCTTCACGCGCAAGCCGCTTGACCAGGCAGTTGCCAAACATCATGGAAAGCGCAAGCTCACTGTCCGTACAGGCCAAAAGGCTGCACCCCTTGCCCCTGTAAACCCGCTGCGCCTCCTCCTTTTGCCCCGACACAAGCGATTCCAGCTTTTGATGGTAAAGGCGCAGGGAAATTTCCGCCTGTGCGCCTGTGCTTTTTACTGGATATACCCGCGCGGCCTCCTCCAAAACCGGCAAAAACCGCCGGCAGAAGGCATATATATCCTCCATGCTGTCCGTATCGATATAAACCGTCTGGCATGAGCTGCAAAGCAGCTGCTTCGTCTCCATTATATGGCGCGCAAGCTGCCGCAGCTCTTCTTCGGAGGGCTCGCCGGACAGGTATGCAAAGCTCAGCTTATGGCCCCATTCAACCAGCCTTGCGCCCACAGGCGCCATACCGCGCACGGCGGAAACCGCCGCGTCCCCGCCCCATACGACGATGCCGTCCGACATCTCCGCCATCCGTTTCATCGCGCCAATATCTGAGGACGGCGTGTCGAACACATAAATATAGTCGGTAAGCGCAGGAGCTAGCGCAATCAGCTCACAGAGAATCCTGATTGAAAGCCCGTCGTCCGCCTGCGGCAGCTTTAAAATATTGATGTTGCCCGTCAGTAAGCCTTCGGCTGCGCTGTAGGCCGGAAGACCGTCTACGTTGCCCGCGGCGATATGAAACAGCACGCCGAGCGGCATTACGCGCTTTACGATTGACCTGTCCGCGCGTACGGGACGAATTTCTTTTTCTAATAAAAAATCCCTGCCGAGCTCCGTTTCCAGCTTAAACAGCAGGCTGTCGCGTTTGAGCAGGGATACGGCCTCGCTTATTTTTTCTTCAATTCCCTCAATATCGAGCATCGCAATCAGTTCGTCATATGCGCCGCCTTCAATTTTTTCCGCGAGCCTGTCAAACGCGCCGATTACATATTCAGGACCGGGCGGCTCCTTTGAAAGCGTTTCATTTATGTGGGCCTCCATGCGGCCGAGCAGCTCGCTTTGCACGTCCGAACCATAAAGCTTCCCCTTAAAGAGTATCATAGCTCCAGCCCCTTCAGCAGCTCGGCGGCTCCCGCCGCGCATGTTTTGATGTCGTTAAGCCCAACACGCCCGATGATTTCAAGATACGGCGACCCTATCCCGCAGCCGCATTCTCCCGCGTCGTGCAGCACGCCCAAATCGTCCGTCATCACACTGAGCACAGGCGCGCCGTATACCATGGGCGTCAGCAAGTTTAAAAGCCCCGTCTCCCCGTTTTTTACCGGCTCGAACGTATTGACGTCGCGGATGATTACGCGGCTGTACGCAGGAATATGAAAATGGTGGTTTTTGCAGTCGCAATATAATATCGGGTGCTCAACCGCGCCAAAAAATTCCCGGATGTCCCCTTCCTCAATCCCCAGCACCTTTTGCGCCAGTTCATACAGGATACGCTTGTCCACCTGCTCCTGGTAAAACTGCTTCCAGCCTCCGCCGAGCAGGATACGCGAGCCTTTTTTCAGCTTTAGAGCAACACCCTGTTCGTCCATGGATTTCAGCAAAAAATACGTATAGGACGGGAATCCGACCAGGCGCACGGGAAAGGGTGCGCGGCTGTATTTTATAAGCGCGCCGATTATCCCGTCCAAATCCGCCTTATATCCGCCGTCTTTGTATTTTAAGGCATATTCCCGGTGGATTGCGGGCGTAAACAGCGTCGCGCCGAACGCCGTTTTCGTTACCGCCGTTTGGTTTCCTTTATGGCGCTTGTACCCAAGCAGTACATAATTTGCGGGAACCGCGGAAAAAAATCCGTGCAAACGGCCGAGCCGCAGCACCATTTTCAGCCCGCAGTACAGGCCGTAGGTATCGAACGCAATCCGGCTCATTTTCCCGCTTGTGCCGGAGGAGGTCGCCTCTACCGGCGTTCTGCCCCTCGGCATCGACAAAAGCTCATGCGATTTAAAAAAGAGCGTCGGCAAAAAAGGCAGGCGCGCAAGGTCTTCATATTCCCTTAGCTGCTCCGGCGCAAATCCAAAGCCGTCCAGAATTTTGCGGTATTGCCCACAGCGGCTATACTGGTATGCGCAGTTTTCCCGCATAGCGGAAAGAAAAAGCGCGTTCGTTTCCTCTAACGAATAGGGCTGTTTTATAGAAAACAGCTTTCCGCGGCTGCTCATTTGCTTCTCCCCCTTTTTCTATTAAAGGCCGGCTCCCGCAATGTCTATTAAATAAAAATTACCAACAGGCCCATACCCGTAAAATCCGCTTTTTTCTATATAGCATACCGTTTTATCCCCTGTGGTTTTATTATAAAGGATAAAGCAGAAAAGGGCAATCGGACTCGTGTGGTGAATTTCTCTCTCATACAAAGCACGGCTTTCTGCCAACAATTGTTTTTGCTAAGCCCGCATACTTTATGGTAAGATAAACATATCGGATTACTATGAATTTTAAAAGCCAGAAAAATTATGCTGTGTATTGCGCGCCCTTTTCGCCTTTTCGACAGAGCCGTGATGGTATGATGGACGTGTTTTCGCAAATTGCCCATTTCCCGTCATCATAACGGCGGTTAGCGCTATACAGCGCCGGTTTTTGGTACAACACAAAAATTTTACTAAATTATGTGGAATTAAAATTTTAAAATCTATTGAATTTTTACCGAAACATTGCTATTATATTATGGAGAGATTGTATATATTGGCAAAAAAACAGGAAAAATCTTGCACGGCTTTTTTGTACGAGGTTTTATTCTTTTTTCACGTTTGGGGAAATATCAAGGCTGAACCGATATATACATTACAGAATGCGGAAGGAGAAAATTTTATGGCAGGCGAAAAAACAACGGCTACCGAAACAAAGGTAGATTCACGTTCCCCTCTCGAATTGTTCCTTGCGGGAGAGAGCGTCAACGCATACGAATATATGGGGGCGCATAAATGTTACCGGGACGGGCTGGACGGTGTGGTATTCCGCGTATGGGCGCCGAACGCCCTGACGGTTTCCGTCGCGGGCGACTTTAATAGCTGGGACAACATGAAAAACTACATGGAGCGTGTGGACGGCACGGGCGTATGGGAATGCTTTATCCCGCACGTCAACCAGTACCAGGCGTATAAATATTGTGTGGAAACGCCCTGGTTTGAAAAGCTCTATAAAACCGACCCGTACGGCTACCACTGCCAGACGCGCCCCGACAACGCGACGCTCTATTACGATTTGGACGGCTTTGAATGGACCGACGCAGACTGGCAGGAAAAGAAAGCGGAAAAGCCGCACTACGAACAGCCGATGAACATTTACGAGGTACACGCGGGTTCCTGGAGGCTGGGTGAAGACGGCTCGCGCTACAGCTACCGAAAGCTTGCCGACGAGCTGATTCCTTACGTCAAGGATATGGGCTATACGCATATTGAATTCATGCCGATGACGGAATACCCGTTCGACGGTTCGTGGGGCTACCAGGTAACAGGCTACTTTGCCCCAACGTCCCGCTACGGTACGCCGCACGACTTTATGTATTTTGTCGACAAATGCCACGAGCAGGGTATCCAGGTCATTCTCGACTGGGTTCCGGCGCACTTCCCGCGCGACGCGCACGGCCTTGCGAAGTTCGACGGCACCTGCTGCTATGAATACGCCGACACGCGCAAGGGCGAGCATAAGGAATGGGGCACGCTCGTTTTTGACTACAGCCGCTTTGAGGTAATTAGCTTTTTGATGTCGAGCGCCATGTTCTGGCTCGACAAGTACCATATCGACGGCATCCGCGTGGACGCGGTAGCCTCGATGCTGTACCTCGATTATAACCGCCACGACGGCGAATGGGTCGCCAACAAATACGGCGGCAAGGAGCATCTGGAGGCGGTCGCCTTTATCCAGAACCTCAACTCCAAAATTGCCGCGCTCTATCCGCAGGATTATATGATTGCGGAGGAATCCACCTCCTGGCCTATGGTCTCCCGCCCTGTTGAGGACGGCGGGCTGGGCTTCAACTACAAGTGGAACATGGGCTGGATGAACGATATGCTGCATTATATGTCGCTCGACCCGCTCTACCGCCCCTATCATCACGACAACCTTACCTTCTCATTCTTCTACGCGTTTTCCGAGAACTTCCTGCTGCCGATTTCGCATGACGAGGTCGTTTACGGCAAGGGTTCACTCATCAATAAAATGCCGGGCGAATATGAACAGAAATTCGCGGGTGTACGCGCTTTCATGGCTTATATGATGATTCATCCCGGCAAGAAGCTCACCTTTATGGGCGCGGAAATCGGGCAGTTCGACGAATGGAACGCGGCACAGCAGCTCCAGTGGAACCTGCTTGAGTTCCCGAAGCACCAGGAGTTGCATGCGTTTTATAAAGCGCTCAACCACTTCTATCTGGAAAACCCGCCGATGTACGAGGTCGATTTCTCCTGGGAGGGCTTCTCGTGGATTCACCACGACGACTATATGCAGAGCGTCATCGCGTTCCGCAGGATGGATAAAAAGGGCAACAACATCATCGGCGTGTGCAACTTCCAGCCGGTACTGCGTGAGGATTACCGCATCGGCGTTCCGCAAAACGGCTACTACGCCGAGGTCTTCAATACAGACGACGAGCGTTTCGGCGGCACAGGCGTCACGAACGGACAGAACATCAACTCCGACGGCGAGGCGCTGCACGACTGTGACCAGTCGATTCTCCTGACCTTACCGCCTATGTCGGTCATGTACTTTAAGTGCGTCAAGAAAAAGCCGCCCAGAAAGAAGAAAGCCGCCGCCAAAAAGGACGCGGCCGAAAAGACGGAAGCGGCCGCGCAGGACGGCGAAGTAACTAAAGAAAAATAACCGGGGTTTTCGGTTATCTGCAAAATATTTCGGCAATTTGGAGGTATTGGTATGTATCCAAAGCAAGAGGTAGTCGCCATGCTGCTCGCCGGCGGACAGGGCAGCAGGCTCGGCGTATTGACACAAAAGCTCGCAAAGCCGGCGGTCCCGTTCGGCGGCAAGTACAGAATTATTGATTTCCCGCTGTCCAACTGCGTCAACTCCGGTATTGAAGCGGTCGGCGTACTCACGCAGTACCAGCCGCTCGTGTTAAACGAATATATCGGCAACGGACAGCCGTGGGATTTGGACGGCATGCTCGACGGCGTACACTGCCTGAGCCCCTACCAGCAGGTGGGCGGCGCGGATTGGTATTCCGGCACGGCAAACGCGATTTATCAAAACATGAACTATATCGAACGGTACGACCCGGAATATGTGGTCATTCTCTCTGGCGACCATATCTATAAAATGGACTATTCCAAAATGGTCGCGTTCCACAAAGAGCATAACGCCGACTGCACCATCGCGGTTATCGACGTGCCTCTTGAGGAAGCGCCGCGCTTCGGTATCCTCAACACCAATCCTGACGGCTCTATATACGAGTTCGACGAAAAGCCCGCCGTACCCAAGAGCACAAACGCCTCTATGGGTATCTATGTGTTCAGCTTCGACAAGCTGAAAAAGTATTTAACGCTCGACGCGGAAAACACAAGGTCGAGCAACGATTTCGGCAAGGACGTCCTCCCCGCTATGCTCGACGCGGGTGAGCGGATGTTTGCGTACCAGTTTGAGGGCTACTGGAAGGACGTCGGCACAATCGACAGCCTCTGGGAAGCAAACATGGATTTACTCGACCCGAACGTTCCGCTCGATTTGAGCGAGGACAGCAACAAGATTTATTCCCGCAACCCCGTCATGCCGCCGCATTATATCGCGGAC
Organism: uncultured Oscillospiraceae bacterium; assembly: GCA_900540865.1. Lineage (GTDB taxonomy): Bacteria > Bacillota > Clostridia > Oscillospirales > Acutalibacteraceae > Scatavimonas. The sequence goes on along the minus strand of UQHH01000005.1, from coordinate 37,714 downwards.
GCAGCCAAAATCCAGAACTCGCTTGTGGCGGACGGCTGTAATATTTACGGCGCGCTCGAGTTTTCCATCCTGTTCGCGGGCGTAACGGTCGGCAAAAACGCCGTTGTGACCGATTCCATCATCATGCCCGGCGCGGTTATCGAGGACGGCGCCGTCGTACAGTACGCAATCGTCGCAGAAAACGCTGTCATCGGCAAAAACGCGGTGGTCGGCGCGCGGCCTGAGGACATCAGCGACAAGGACGCCTGGGGAATCGCCGTGGTCGGCGATAACCTGACCGTAGGCGCAAACGCCGTCGTTCCGCCGAAGGCCATGATAGATAAAGATGTTGCGGAGGTGGAAAAGGCATGAGAGGCAATAACGTACTAGGTCTTGTGTTCCCGAACATACACGACGAGCTGATTTCCGAGCTGACGGCCAAACGCACGATGGGCTCCGTGCCGTTCGGCGGAAAATACCGCCTGATTGATTTTGTGCTGTCCAACATGGTAAACTCCGGTATCAATAAGGTCGGCGTGATAACAAACAACAACTTTGCGTCCCTGATGGACCATGTCGGCTCCGGCAAGGCTTGGGATTTATCGAAGCGGCGCGGCGGGCTTACCGTGCTTCCGCCTTTTTCGCAGGGCTACAGCAAATTCAACACGCCGGTTGAGAGCATTTACGGCGTGCGCGGCTTTATAAACAATTCCTCCGAGGAATATGTCCTGCTTTCACAGTGCGACAGCGTGTTCAACATCGATTACCAGAAGATGATATCCTCCCACATCAAGTCGGGTGCGGATATTACGATTTTATATAAAACCGGCGAGGTCCCGGAGCAGCGGGAGCAGGCAATCGTCATGGAGCTTGGAACCGACAACCGCGTAGAAGAGCTGCTTGTAAAGCCGCGTCCCGAAGGCGAATGCAATTTCGCAATCGGCAGCGTGCTGTTAAAACGCGAGCTCCTGATGGAGCTTGTAACAGACTGTATCAGCCGCAACGCGCTCGATTACAAGCGCCATCTGCTGCAGGATAATTTCAGGAAATACAAATTCTATGGCTATGAGCTTTCGGGCTACAGTGCCGTCATTTCGTCGATGGACGACTATTTTGCCGCGAACATGGCGCTTATGGAGCCGAAGGTTCGCGCTGAGCTTTTTAACGGCTCCCGCCCCATATACACCAAGGTGCGCGACGATATGCCGAGCAAGTACGGCCTCGGCTCCTCTGTGAAAAACTCGCTGATTGCCCAGGGCTGCATTATAAACGGCGAGGTCGAAAACTGCGTCGTCTCCAAGGGCGTGCATATCGGCAAGGGCGCGAAGGTTTCAAACTGCGTCATTATGCAGGACACAAAAATCGGCGAAAACGCCAACCTCAACTACGTTATCTGCGACAAGGACGTCGTTATTAAGGACGAACGCGCGCTGATGGGCTATCAGAGCTATCCTATTTACATCGCGAAGATGAGCGTGGTATAATAGCTTCGTATCAATTGCATTTTGTGCAAAATCCGGGAGGTTTTTTGATTGAGAATTTTATACTGCACGAGCGAGGCAAACCCCTTTGCCGGTTCCGGCGGTTTGGCGGACGTTGCGGGCGCGGGCTCGCTGCCCAAGGCGCTCTGTGAACGGCAGGTTGACTGCCGCGTCGTTATGCCGCTTTACGGCGATATTCCGCAGTCGCTTCGCGACAGCATGCGCTATATTACGAATTTTACCGTTCCGGTTGCGTGGAGGCGCCAGTACTGCGGCGTGTTCGAGGCGCACTATAACGGCGTTATGTTCTACTTTATTGATAACGAATATTACTTCAAGCGCAGCGGCCTGTACGGCTTTTATGACGACGCGGAGCGCTTTTCATTCTTTTCCAGGGCGGTTATGGAAATGCTCCCCTATGTGAACTTCCATCCCGACCTTGTCCACTGCAACGACTGGCAGACGGCGCTTGTCCCTACCTATTACTATCTGTTCTATTCGCATAACCCGTGGTACCAGAACATCAAGAGCATCTTTACCATCCATAATATCCAGTACCAGGGAAAATATGGCTGGGAGGTCAACACCGAATGCGTCGGAATCCCGCCGTCAGACACCAAGCTGCTCGAACAGGACGGAAAGCTTAACATGGCAAAGGGCGCCATTGAAACAGCGACGCGCGTCACCACGGTAAGCCCGAGCTACGCAAACGAGATTTTAGACCCGTGGTTCTCCCATGGGCTCGATACCATCCTGCGCAACCGGCAGTATAAGCTTTGCGGCATTTTAAACGGCATCGACAACGCAAGCTACGACCCGGCGACGGATTACCAGCTATACCGCAACTACACGGCGGACGACATGAGCGGCAAGGCGGAATGCAAACGTGCGCTTCAGGAGCGACTGGGCCTTGCGCAGCGCGGGGATATTCCTATTATCTCCATGGTATCGCGCATGGTGCAGCATAAGGGACTTGACCTGGTGCGCATGACGCTCGACGAAATCATGTGCGGTCATGACGTACAGTTTGTGATTCTCGGCTCCGGCGACAAGGAATACGAGGATTTCTTCCGCCATATGCAATGGAAATACCCGGGCAGGGTATGCGCGTGCATCGGCTTTATCCCGGAGCTCGCGAGGAAAATCTATTCCGGCTCCGATATTTTCCTGATGCCCTCCATGAGCGAGCCCTGCGGCCTGTCCCAGATGATTGCCCTGCGTTACGGCACTGTTCCCGTTGTGCGGGAGGTCGGCGGCCTGCGCGATTCCATCCACGACAGCCTCGACGGGCAGGGTAACGGCTTCACCTTCTCAAAATACGAGGCTTACGACATGGTGCAGGCTGTCAAGCGCGCCGTCAACGGCTACTGGAACCGCGACGGCTGGAAGAAGCTCATGCACCGCTGCATGATGAGCGACAACAGTTGGGCGCGCAGCGCAAACGATTATATCAACGTCTACAGCGACACCATCAACAACTGGAAATAAATATTAACGTAAAAGATACAGGGGGAGGCGATAGCCTCTCCCCTTTCTATTTACAGGTGGTTTAAATAGATACAGGACAGCGCCGTTAATTTAATGTAAACTTTTATATAAGAGCCTTGCATCAAAAACGGCGATGCTATAAGATAGGGACAAACCCAAAAAACGGAGGATACCGCCATGAAGCTGCAAACGCCCGTTCTGCCCGAAAACCCAATTACCACCTCAAATCTTCAGGAATTGCTGGAGGAGGCGCACATCCTTGACGACGCGGTACATAACGCGCGCGTCAGGAAAGCCGTATATTGTGAAACCGGCGCGGAAGATATGTCGTTTAAGAACGTCATATTTGAAGGCTGCAATTTTACGGGCTGTTCCTTTAAAAAGGCATCCTTTTACGACTGCTCCTTCACTTCCTGTAATTTTTCCAACGCCGGCTTGAACGAGAGCTATTTCGCCCGCTGTGAAATAAAAAACTGTAAGGCGGTCGGCGCAAACCTGCGCGAATGCCGGATGAACGACGTATTCATAACCGACAGCAACCTGAGCTTTGTTAATTTAGATGAATCCAAAATACAGAACCTGAAGGTACAGGACAGCGATTTTAGTTCCGCAACGCTTACCCAGTGCAAGCTGAAAAACATTGTTTTTGATAATAACCAGCTTGTCCGCACAAGCTTTTTCAAAACACCGCTCAAGGGGATTGATTTGCGCACCTGCGAGCTGTCCGGGCTGATTGTTTCACTTGAATGCACGGAGCTCAAGGGCGCGGTCGTCACCATGTTCCAGGCCGCCGAGCTTTCCCGCCTGATGGGGCTTGTTATCAAATAAAAGGCGCGTTTTCCGGATTGGAACAGCGTTGGAAATAAACTTATACGGAGGATACAGTATGGCAGTTACTTATAGAAGATTTTCAGAAACGGATTTTGATACATTGGCCGAAATGAGAATACATCAGCTCCAGGAGGAGGGCGCGAAGCCGTCCTTTGATTTAAAGCCGTATCTTTTGGATTATTACAACAGGCATTTAAACGACGGCACGTTCGTTTCGTGGCTCGCAGCCGACGACGGAAGGATTGTTGGGACGAGCGGTATGTCATTTATGGAAAAGCCGCCCTATTACAGCTGCCCTTCCGGAAAAATCGGCCTGTTATCGAGCATGTATGTCATAAAAGAATACCGGAGAAAAGGGATAGCGAAAGCGCTGCTGGATAAGGTGGTAAACGAAGCGAAGGATTACGACTGCGGCGCGATACAGGTCAAGGCGTCCGACGCGGGCGTATTGCTGTACACAAACTATGGATTCCGGAAAAACAGTAATTTTATGTATTATACCTTCTAATAAACAAGGGAGCGGCGTTTTATCTCCTACTATTATTTAATTTAACAAAATTCTTCAAATTGTTTACTTTGCGCGTTGACATTTCCCGTAAAAATCAGTAAAATTTGGTTTAGTAATTGGCCTTAATCTGGATAAAGTAAGGATAAGACGGCCTAACATGCGGTGAAAGGATGAACAAAATGAAGAAAACGGTTCCCGTATTCTTAACGTGCCTGCTCCTTTGCGCGGCGCTTCTTACCTCCTGCTCGCAGGCAGCACCCGACCCGAAGGCAATTGTCGGCGCGTGGGAATACCGCAGCCAGGCATGGTGCGATTTTAAGGAGGACGGCACCTGCGCAATCGGCGGCACGACAGGAACGTACAGCGTTTCGGACGATATGGTGCTCACCATGACGCCCAAGGGCGGCGACGCGCAGACCTTTGAGTGGGCGGGCTCAAAGGAAAAGGTAACGACCTCCAACTGGCTGATTGAGGACGACACGCTGTACTTAAACGGCGGCGTATACCCGCGCTACACGGAAGACGATGACGGCACGCAGCCGCAGGAAAGCGGCGCTCCCTCCTCCAAAACGGAAACGACAACGTCCGGCGCACCGGGCAGCTCCTCTCAATAAGATAGATTTACAGACAAGGGAACGCTGCGCGTTCCCTTCTTTGTTCCCCCCTGATTTTTGGTAATTCCCACCTTTTTTATGGAACGCGCCGTATACCGCGCCGCCCTTTGCCACTTTATTTCGCTAAAATACTTGACCGAAAGCCCCAATCATATTATAATTATCTTTAAACGTGAATGCGAAACAACCGCAGGCAACTGTTTAAAAATACAGCAATCGACAGGAGTGAACCGGCATTATGATAAGCGGTGCGGATATCATGGTCAAATGTCTGGAAAACGAGGGTGTCTCTGTCATCTTCGGTTATCCCGGCGCTGCCATATGCCCTTTTTACGATTCCCTTTTACAATCAAATATAAAGCATATCCTTGTCAGGCAGGAGCAAAACGCGGCGCACGCCGCCAGCGGGTACGCGCGTTCCATCGGCAAGGGCAAGGCGGGCGTCTGCGTTGCGACCTCCGGCCCGGGCGCGACGAACCTGATTACGGGCATTGCGACCGCCTACACGGACTCCATCCCCGTTATTGCGATTACCGGCCAGGTGCGCAGCGATTTACTGGGGCGCGACGTGTTCCAGGAGGCCGACATTACCGGCGCGTGTGAGCCGTTTGTCAAGCACAGCTATCTGGTCAAGCGCACGGAGGATTTACCCCGTGTGTTTAAAGAGGCGTTTCATATCGCCACGACCGGAAGGCCGGGCCCTGTGCTAATTGATATTCCAATCGACATCCAGCAGAATCAAATAGAAACATTCGTTTATCCCGATAAAGCGGAAATCATCGGCTACAAGCCGAATACAAGCGGCCACGCCATCCAGATTAAAAAGGCGTGCGAGCTGATTAAAGGCGCGAGCCATCCCGTCATCTGCGCGGGCGGCGGCGTATTGTCCTCCGGTATCAAGCTCAAGCTGATTGCGTTTGCCGAAAAGACCGGCATCCCGGTCGTGTCCACTATGATGGGTATCGGCGTTATGCCGTCCGACCATGAGCAGTATCTCGGTATGCTCGGCAGCCACGGCAAGGGCGCGGCGAATCGCGCTGTACATGAGGCCGACCTTATCATCGTATGCGGCGCGCGCGTGGGCGACCGGGCTGTCGCCGCACCCGACCAGGTCAGCGAGCGCTCAAAGATTATACATATCGACATCGACCCCGCCGAAATCGGCAAGAATATTAAAACGACCGTGCCGATTGTCGGCGATATGAAGAACGTAATCGACAAGCTGACGGAAGGCGTGAGCGATTACCATATCCCCCATTTATGGGAGGACACCGTTACCCGCTGGAAACAGGAGCTTTACCGCACGCCCCCGCAGTTTGAGGGCTTTGTGGAGCCAAGGAGCTTTGTCGCCACACTTTCCTCCATGCTCCCGAGCAAGGCGATTCTCGTCGCCGACGTCGGGCAGAACCAAATCTGGTGCGCGAACAATTTCCGCATCAAGGAGGGCCGCTTCCTCACAACGGGCGGCATGGGCACGATGGGCTATTCCATCCCCGCCGCAATCGGCGCTAAGCTTGCGCGCCCCGGCAGGGAGGTCGTCGTCGTCTGCGGCGACGGCTCGTTCCAGATGGGTATGAACGAGCTTGGCACCATCGCACAGAACCATCTAAACGTCAAAATTATCATCATGCGCAACACGCGCCTCGGCATGGTACGCGAGCTGCAAAAGAGCCTCTACGGCGCGCGCTACAGCGCGACGTTCCTCGATGAGGAAACGCCCGATTTTCAGAAAATCGCGGAGGCCTACCATATCCCCTCAGCGGTCGCGAACTCAAACGAAGAAGCGAAGAAGGCCGCGGCTGAAATGCTCAAAGCAAGCGGCGCGTATATGCTTGTCTGTAATGTAAGCCCCGACACGCCGTCTATCTGACCGGCGCATTAATCCGCGGAAAGGATTTGTTTTTATGAAGCATACGCTTTCTATCCTCGTGGAAGACCACGCGGGTGTCTTAAGCAAAATATCGGGCCTGTTTTCCCGCCGGGGCTTTAACATCGACAGCCTGGCCGTCGGCGTGACGAACGACCCGAATGTATCGCGCATCACCATCGTTGCAGACGGCGACGAATACGTGGTGGAGCAGCTCGAAAAGCAATTAAACAAGGTGATTCCCGTCATTAAGGTCAAAACCTATGAGGAGGGCACCTATTTAAGCCGGGAGCTTGCGCTCATCAAGGTGCATTGCTCAACCGCCAAGCGTTCCGAAATTATGCAGATTGCGCAGGTGATGGACGCGAAAATCGTGGACGTCGCGCAAACCACCGTCACGTTCGAGTATTCCGATACGGTGGAAAAAATCGAGACGCTCATCAACCTACTCAAGCCTTATGGTATCCGTGAAATCGTAAGAACAGGCACCGTCGCCATTGAAAAGGGCGCGGCTACCGCCCGCTGAACCACGGTTTGACAGATTCATATAAATTTATACCGCCATATACAATGGCAAGGAGGAATTCACATGGCAAAAATTTATTATCAGTCGGACTGCAACCTTGGTCTTTTAAACGACAAGACCGTTGCGATCATCGGTTACGGCAGCCAGGGACACGCGCACGCGCTCAACCTGCACGAAAGCGGCGTAAATGTGATTGTCGGCCTGTATGAGGGCAGCAAGAGCTGGGCAAAGGCTGAGGCTGCGGGCCTTAAGGTCATGACAGCCGCGGACGCTGCAAAGGCAGCCGATATTATCATGATACTCATCAACGACGAAAAGCAGGCCGAGCTTTATAAAAACGACATCGCCCCGAACCTCACCGAGGGCAAGGCGCTTGCGTTTGCGCACGGCTTTAATATCCATTACCAGCAGATTATCCCCCCGAAGGACGTCGACGTATTCATGATTGCCCCGAAGGGCCCGGGCCACACGGTCCGCAGCGAATATGTTGAAGGCAAGGGCGTGCCTTGCCTCATCGCGGTATATCAGGACGCGACCGGCAAGGCGCAGGACCTTGGCCTTGCTTACGCGGCGGGCATTGGCGGCAGCAGGGCCGGCGTGCTTGAAACCACCTTCAAGGCAGAGACTGAGACCGACCTGTTCGGTGAGCAGGCTGTCCTGTGCGGCGGCGTAACCGCCCTGATGAAGGCCGGCTTTGAAACGCTCGTAGAAGCGGGCTACGCGCCGGAGAACGCGTATTTTGAGTGCATCCACGAAATGAAGCTGATTGTCGACCTCATTTACAAGGGCGGCTTCAGCATGATGCGCTATTCCATCTCCGACACCGCCGAATACGGCGATTACGAGACAGGCAAGCGCCTGGTTACCGACGAGACGAAGAAGGAAATGAAGAAGGTCCTTACTGAGATTCAGGATGGCACCTTTGCTTCCAAGTGGATTGCCGAGAACAAAAACGGCCGCTCCCACTTTAATTCCTGCCGCCGTATTGAGTCTGAGCATCAGCTCGAGGCTGTCGGCAAGGAGCTCAGGAAGATGTATTCCTGGAACGAAGAGGAATAATTTTGTTTCTGCTTTCGCAGACGCTACATAGAAAGGGAGCGCGTTTTCACGCGCTCCTTTTTTTAATTGAAACGTACCGTTTCATCATTTTATTGATTGAAACATTCTACTTTTTGGGCTCTTTCATAAAACTTTCTAAAACCCTTTTCGTCGACAGGAAAAACCTCGTCTTAGGTTTTCCCTTGACCCTTTCCAGCCGAGCAAGGGGCTGCGCCCCTTACAACCCCCATTTTTTAGTAATCGTAGCCATTCCTCGTTTTATGTTGGGATTTTAGAATAGATATTATGGGACATTTCTGTGCCGCGCACCACCTGTTCTACTCCTCGCACATAAAACGAGGAACGACCACATTATCTCCGGTACCCTGATGCCATGAAAAGGGGGAGTCACCAAATGATTCCCCTCCTTTGATATAACATAATAAGTTTAATGAAGAAATCCAAGAAACAACACGTTTAAAAAGTATCAAGTACCGCACCCGCGAGGTACACCGCGCAAAGGCGCGGCTCTGGGTGGTCCCGTAGTATCATTTCTACACTCTACACATAAAACAAAGAGCGACCACATTGTCTACAGCACCCCCGAAGGATTCTTAAGGGAACTCTTCAGGTTCCCTTAAGTCGGCGGAAAGGTGATTGCAAAAGAGGAAAAACACCGAAATGGTTTTCCTCTTTTGATGGAGCATAGAAAGTTTTATTAAAAAACTCAAGAAACAGTGCGTTTCAATAAAATAAACAAATAAGAAACGGCACGTTTCAAAAAAAGGGAACCGTCTGGCGGTTCCCTTTTTTATGATATAAAAAATATAATCTTATTCAATCGATTTGAGCGATTCCACCATGCTGACCGCCTTCATCTTATAGTACATCAACCAGTTGACAAGCAGCGAGAAGAGCGCTGTCAGGCCAATCGCCCACAAAAAGCTCATGGCGTTCATTCCTCTGCCGAACATGATATTGTCGATTTCGACCGTTTGCACAATAAAATCGGTTAAGAATACGCCCATGACAAGCCCCAAAAGAATGCCCGCTATCGTCAGGACGATATTCTCGCGGTATACATAGGCGCTGACCTCTTTATTAAAGAAGCCGAGCACCTTAATCGTCGCAATTTCCCGCACGCGTTCGGCTATATTGATGTTGGTCAGGTTATAAAGCACAACGAACGCAAGCGCGCCGGCACAGATAATCAGGACGTACACAACCATATTGAGGCTCTGTATCATATCCTCAAAATTGCTGATTCCGTCGCTTGTAGACGAGACGGCGGCAATGTCGTCGCGTGTAAGCATATCTTTGGCGAACGCTTTCTGGTCAGCCTCCTCCCCGCTGCCGGTTTTGGCGAGAATCATATTATATTTTGAGCTTTCCCCATATACCTGCTCATAGCTTCCCGGGGACAAATAGATATAACCATACAGGTAATTTTCACTGATGCCCGTGACCGGCACGGAATACTCCTCTCCGTCGTCCTCAAAGCGGATGGTATCCCCTACCCCGATGTTGAGCGTCTTGGCGAGCTTTTCCGTTACGACCGCGCCGTCGTCGGACAGCGTAAGCTTCTCGCCCGACTCCCTTTCATGCAGGTCGATGACGTTCTCCATATCGCCGGTGTCCTGCGGTGTAAAGACATAAATCTCGTCAATTTTTTCTTTGCTCTTATCGGAATACGCCTTGACAGCCTTCTGCTCCACAAGCGCTGCCCCAGAAATGCGGCTGTCGGCATTCACATCGTCGAACAGCGGCTTTATCTGCTCAAAATCGTTTGAGGCTTTTGTAACGATGACCGTATCGTACTTGTAAATCTCCTGAAACTGCTTATCGACGATAACGCTGATGGAATCCTTGATGCCGAAGCCCGCGATAATCAGCGCGGTACATCCCGCCACACCGAGCACCGTCATCAGGAAACGCGCCTTATACCGCAGCAGGTTGCGTGCCGTCACCTTCGAGGTAAAGCTCATGTGCTTCCAGAGGATTGGAATGCGTTCTAAAATGATGCGTTTGCCCTTTTTCGGCGCTTTTGGACGCATCAGCCCCGCCGGGCGGCCCTTGAGCTCCTTATAGCAGGTGATATACGCGACCGTCGTCGTACAAATAAGCGCCGCCGCTACGCCGATTACAATATAAAGCCACGGCATTACAAACGTAAGCGGTTTGATTGCATACATCATCGCGTAGGCGTTGAAAATGATGTTCGGCAGTATCGGCACGCCGAACGCAAGCCCCACAAGCGCTCCGGAGAGCCCCGCAATCGTTGCGTAAATCAGGTATTTCGCCATGATGCTGCCGGAGGAATATCCCAGCGCCTTGAGCGTCCCGATTTCCGTGCGCCGTTCCTCGACCATGCGCGTCATGGTCGTCAGGCAAACGAGCGCCGCGACGAGCAGAAAAAACAGCGGGAACACCTGCGCCACCGCGTCGACACGGTTCGCGTTGTCGATAAAGGTGGAATAGCCCGGGTTGTCGTCACGCGTGAATACATACCATTTCATTTCGGAAAAGGAATCGAGCTTCTTCTGCGCGTCTTTAAGCTCCTGCTCCGCTTTCTTCAGCTTTTCCTGCGCCTCTTCTTTGGAGGACGCAAGGGTTTTCTTTCCCTCGTCGAGCTTTTCCTGCCCTTCCTTTTCCTGCTTATCAAGCTCTGATTTACCGTCTTCTAATTCATATTTTCCGGTAATCAGTTGTTTTTGCGCGTCGTCAAGCTGTCGCTTGCCTTCTTTTTTTGCCTGCGCAAGCTGCTCCTTCGCTTTTTCAAGTTCCTGTTTGCCGCTGTCTATCTGTTCCTTTGCCTGCGCCAGCTGCTTTGCGCCCGATTCCTTTTGTTCTTTGAGCTCCGCCGCGCCGTCGTCGAGCTTTGTTTTCGCGTCCTTGAGCTGCTGCTCGCCGTCGATGAGCTGCTGCCTGCCGCTTTTGATTTCATCCTGATAGACGGCAATCAGCCCCTGCGCCTTAGAAAGCGCTTCCTTAAGCTTCTGCGCCATTTCGCCGGTTGCTCCCGCAAGCTGCTCCTCCAGCTTTTTTACTGTCTGCTGGGCATCATGGAGCATGCCCTCCATGGCGTCCAGCTTTGCGGTTGCCTGCGGCTTCGTAACGGTATAAAATTCATCATATTGCTTTTTATATTCCGCCTGGCCGTCCGCAAGCTCCTTCTGCGCGGCGGCTATTTTTTCATCGTATTCCTTTTTTGATGACTCGTATTGCAGCTCGGCCTTATCGAGCTTTGCCTCGTTCTGGTTGATTTGCTCCTGCGCCTGTGCGATTTCCTCATAAAATTCCGTAATTTTAGAGGGTAAGAGCGCCTGCCCTTCCTCAAGCTGCTTCTGAGCGTCGTCGAGCTTCTCTTTGCCCTTTGTAAGCTGTGTGTCGTATTCCTTCTGCGCTTCCTCAAGCGCTTTCTGCGCCCTTCTTAGCTCTTTCTCCGCCTTGTTTTTCTGGCTGTTGTATTCCTTAACGCCGTTTTCAAGCTCCTGCCTTGCCTGCTCCAGTGTGTTCCGGTCGAATATCTCCAGCCGCTCGCCGCTTAAGCTTTTGAGCTTTTTCGATATATCGTCCACACCGTCCTTGTATGTATCGCTGAAAGAAGAAATATCGGCGCTCAAGTACTTCGTCGTCGCGTAAATGTCGGTATACCTTTCATAGGCGAAGTCCTGCGGCGGTATCATCATATACTGCGACACCTTGCCATTGCCGATGGCTGTCGTACCGCGCTCAAAGGAGATATACATCGGCGACTGCACAAGGCCCACGACCTTATAGTCGAGCGTCTTCAGTATATCCTTTGTGTCCGTGTCGTCGATTTTCGCTTCAATATGAATGGTATCGCCGATTTTGAAAGCGCCCTCGTAGGAACGGCTTTCCACAGCGATTTCGCCTGATTTCTCCGGCAGGCGCCCGTCAATAAGCACCGGCTCGCTGATGGGCTGTTTCTCCCCGTCCTTCTGCGGCAGGGAATAAAGCCGCACGACGTTGCCCGTGCCGTCCGTATTGACGATGACGTCGGCGCTGTACGCCGCCGCCACCTGCTTTACGCCGTCTATATTCGCAACGGCCTTTAAGTCGCCGTCGTCGAACCCAACGGTAGATACCAGGCGGAAATCCATCAAATTCTGTTCCACGTAATATTCGTCGGAGGTCTTTGTCATGGCGGGGCTTGCCGCCTTAACGCCCGCGAAAAAGCCGACGCCCAGCCCTATAATCGCCAGTATTGAGAGAAAGCGCGCCTTCGTGCTCCTGATTTCGCGCAGCGTGTTTTTACGCAGTGCTTTTGTCAACGGGCTCCCTCCTTTCTACCGTTATCCTTTTCATCTTACCACTCGATTTCGTCAACCGACTTCGGCTGTTCGTTATGTACGTTGCTGATGACCTTTCCGCTTTTCATGCGGATGATATGGTCGGCCATCGGCGTAATCGCCTGGTTATGCGTAATCAAAACGACCGTCATGCCGTCGCGCCGGCAGGTCGTCTGCAAAAGCTTTAAAATCGATTTGCCGGTGCTGTAGTCGAGCGCGCCTGTCGGCTCGTCGCATAGCAGGAGCTTTGGGCGTTTCGCAAGCGCCCTTGCAATCGATACGCGCTGCTGTTCGCCGCCGGAAAGCTGGGACGGGAAATTATCCATGCGCTCCTCAAGCCCCACGCTTGCGAGCGCCGTTACCGGGTCGAGCGGGTTCTTGCATATTTGGGTCGCAAGCTCCACGTTTTCCTTCGCCGTCAGGTTTGGCACCAGGTTATAGAACTGGAAAACAAAGCCGATGTCGTACCTGCGGTACGCGGCAAGCTCCTTTTGCTTGAAGGTGCTGATGTCTTTCCCGCCGACGATGATTTTCCCGCCGTCGCACCGGTCCATTCCGCCTAAAATATTGAGCACCGTCGTTTTGCCCGCTCCGCTCGAGCCGACCACGACGGCAAACTCCCCTTCTTCTATTTGAAAAGAGATACCGTCGACAGCGGTAATCGTCACCTCTCCCATCCGGTATCTTTTATAAACGTCTTCAAATGTCACCAAACCGGCCATACCGTCACGCTCCGTTCCCATCTGCAAATATGCGGTTCCGTATTGAATTATCATAGCACAGGGTACATAAAATGTAAATGGATACAAGAAACGGAAATCACCGATGAAACGCCGGATTTTTGCATATTATCTCATAAAAGAACAGCCGCCCGGGGAAGCAAATCCGCCGGACGGTAGGGTTCTTTTTTATGTCTGTCTCAAAGGAAAACTGAGAATAGCCTATTTGCCCGCCGCGCCGATTTCCACGCCGCACGCGTGCTTCGGGCGGGAATCGAACCCCTCGTCGGAGGTTACGATGTCGTAAAACCGGAATCCGCCCGACAGGTTGTAACAGGTAAAGCCATAACCCGAAAGAATCCGGCACGCAATATAGCTGCGCAGTCCGCTGAAGCAGTTGACATAAACCGGCTTAGAAGGGTCAAGCTCGCCGATGCGCCCGCGCAGCTCATCGAGCGGGATATTGACCGTCCCTTCGATGTGCTTCCTCTCGTATTCAGACGGTGTTCGCGTGTCGAGCAGAATGACGCTGCCGTCACGCGGCAAGTCTTTAACGTCATGCCAGTGATATTGCTCAACAAGTCCGCCGCGCACGTTTTCAATGACATACCCCGCCATGTTGACCGGGTCTTTCGCTGAGGAAAACGGAGGCGCGTAGGCAAGCTCAAGCTCTTTGAGGTCTTCCCCCGCCATACCGGCGCGAATTGCTGTGGCAAGCACGTCGATTCTTTTATCCACCCCGTCGAACCCGACAATCTGCGCGCCGAGAATTTTCCCCGATTCCTTATCAAATACGGTTTTCATAGTCATATTGGACGCGCCCGGGTAGTAAGTCGCGTGCGAAGCGGAAAACGTAACCGCCTTATCATAGGAAAGCCCCGCGCCTGCCGCTGCTTTTTCACTAAGCCCCGTGGCGGCAACCGTCATATCGAACAGCTTCAAGACAGAAGAGCCCTGCGCGCCGTGATAACAGCTTTCCCTGCCGCATATATTGTCAGCGGCAATCCTTCCCTGCTTGTTGGCGGGCCCCGCAAGCGGAACAAGCGCCCTTTCCCCCGTGATGAAATGGTTGATTTCAACCGCGTCCCCTACGGCGTAAATATCGGGGTCAGATGTCTGCATTTGGCCGTTTACAGCAATTGAGCCCTTTAAGCCCAGCTTCAGCCCCGCCTCCTTTGCAAGGCGCGTGTCAGGAACCACTCCGATTGAAATCACCGCCATAGAGGCCGTGAGCGCTTCCCCGTTATCGAGCGTGACGAGCAGGCCGCCGTCTGTTTCTTCAAAGGAGGAAACACCGCTTTGAAGGCGGAGGTTTACCTGCTTTTCCTTCAGGTACGCGTGTACGCTGCACGCCATATCGTAATCGAGCTGCCCCATGACCTGCCGGTCCTTCTCCACCACTGTCGTCTTCACGCCGAGGTTTGTAAGGTTTTCCGCCATTTCCAGGCCGACAAAGCCGCCTCCTACAACAACGGCGCTTTCCGGTTTTTCGTTTTCCGTATATGCTTTGATGCGCATGGTGTCCTCAACCGTGCGAAGCGTAAAAATGCGCCCGCTGCCGATTCCGGGAATGTTGGGCTTCACGGCGTTTGCGCCCGGTGAAAGCACCAGCTTGTCATATGGTTCCTCATAGACGCTGCCGTCCTCTAGGTTTTTAACCGTTACTGTTTTCTTTTCCCTGTCGATTGAAAGGGCTTCGTTTTTAACGCGCACGTCGATTCGGAAACGCGCAAAAAAGCTTTTCGGCGTCTGGAGGGTCAGCTGCTTTTCATCGGTAATTTCCCCGCCGATATAATATGGCAGCCCGCAGTTTGCATAGGAAACGTACCCGCTGCGCTCCAATATGACGATTTCCGCCTGTTCGTCTAGCCTGCGAAGCCGCGCGGCGGCTGTCGCGCCGCCCGCTACTCCCCCAATAATGACAACCTTCATGTTATTTTCCCCCTGTTTCGATTTCGCCGCGCCATGAGCAGATTCCGCCGATATTCACAGCCTCTTTGTAGCCCATTGTGCGCAGCTGCCTGCAGGCGCGGCTGCTTCTTGCCCCACTGTGGCAGTACACATAGACCGGCGTATCCTTCTTATGGATAATAGTATGCGCAGATTCGATATTGTCAAGCGGTAAATTGACGCTCCCGCCGATATGCCCGCCCTTGTATTCTTCTCTGGTGCGTACATCGAGCAGCACCGCGTCTTCCCGCTCCCACGCTTTCGCAGCCATTTTATTGATATCCGTATCTCCTGTACGGCCTTTTAACATCTCGAGTAAGCTCATTTGAACATCGCCTCCACCTGATGCTGCGGCTTAAGCCCTGTGGATTGCGACACGACTTCGCCCCTCTTGAATAAAAGCAATGTCGGGATGCTCATAATATTATACTTCTCTGCAAGCTCCGGTTCTTCGTCAATATTGATTTTTGCGACCTTTACCGCTCCACGGTTTTCTTCAGCGACCTTTTCGAGCACGGGTGAGAACATTTTGCACGGCCCGCACCAGGGCGCCCAGAAGTCCACGAGCACCGGCTCGTCGACGGAAAGCACCTCTTTGTGGAAATTTTTGTTTGTGATGGATATTGTATTCATGATAAAGTCCCCCTTGTTTTGTCTTTACCAATAGAATATGCGTTTTCCTCCAAAACTTCTGTAACCATGTCACATTTCCCGCTATTCGATTGAAAACGCCATGGAATCTGTTATATAATATGTAAAATAAACATAACGTTACGGGGCCTGACCATTAGGAGTGGATATATGATGATACCCTTCAGCGACTTTCTTCCATTTTGGAACCGATTAAGCAGCCATCAGCAAATACTGCTGAAATCCTCCTGCGTAGAACGCGCCTTAAAAAAAGGAACCGTCGTACATAACGGCTCCGGCGACTGTGTGGGCCTGCTGCTCGTACTAGGCGGACAGCTCCGTGTTTTTACTGTTTCCGACGAGGGCAGGGAGGTTACCCTCTACCGGCTGTTCGAACGCGATATTTGCCTGTTTTCAGCCTCCTGCATTATGAGCAGCATCCAGTTTGAGCTGCTTGTCGAGGCCTGGGAGGACACGCGCCTGCTCGTCATCCCGTCACATGTGTACCATGAGCTGATGGATACCTCCCTTCCTGTCGCGAAATACACGAATGAGCTGATGGCGTCGCGTTTTTCTGATGTGATGTGGCTGCTCGACCAGGTCATGAACAAGAGCCTCGACCGCAGGCTCGCGGCTTTTCTAATAGAAGAAAGCACGCTGCGCGCGTCTGACGAGCTTAAATTTACGCATGAGGATATTGCGCGCCAGCTCGGCAGCGCGCGCGAGGTCATTACGCGTATGCTCAAATACTTCCAGTCGGAAGGGCTTGTTTCCCTCTCGCGCGGCACGGTCAGGCTGCTTTCAGCGGATAAGCTTAAAAAGCTCGCCGCGGACAGCCTGCGATGAATACGAAAGGCTCCTCCAGAGCTATTCCGCACAGGCAAGTTTACAGTATTTTTCCTATTGTGTAAGCTTGCAGGAACCGGCATAATTCTATATAATGAAGGGCAAAAGGGGGGATGGCCCATTCGGAAAAGCAGAAAAAACAGTGCGCAGCAAGGGCTATTGCGCTTCGGGCTTTAATAGATAGCCTTTGCTAATCCTAAAACTTTTTAGGAGGCGCGACGTGGGCTATGTTAACGCATTAAAGATTTTACCTAAAGAATTGGTTGAGCAAATCCAGCGGTATGTTGAGGGTCAAACGCTATATATCCCCAAGCCTAAACAAAATTGGCGGAAATGGGGAGAAAATACCGATACAAAAGA
This sequence comes from uncultured Oscillospiraceae bacterium, assembly GCA_900540865.1. Lineage (GTDB taxonomy): Bacteria > Bacillota > Clostridia > Oscillospirales > Acutalibacteraceae > Scatavimonas. Next base: position 20,564 of record UQHH01000005.1, on the reverse strand, counting down.
GTTTATTGAACAGCGCAACGCCAAACTATATATCGAATATAAAGACGGTGCAACGGTTGTAGAATTATCTAAGCGGTATTTTCTTGACCCTAAAAGTGTTCAGCGAATCATTAGGAAATTGAAAATCTGACTAAAAATGTGCCGCGTAAGGAACGCGGCATATTTTCTTTTTATATAAATCTATGTTCCAACCGGTAAAACTAATCGTGATATAATAGCGTTAACAAGGTTGTGGAGGATAAAATGAAAATAACTCAAATTGCAGACAGTGACAAAATAAATTTTATGGAGCTTCTCCTTCTTGCCGATGAAGAAATAGAAATGATAGAGAAATACTTACATCGTGGAGAAATGTTCGCGTTATATGATAACGGCCTAAAAAGTGTTTGCGTGGTTACGCGGGAAAGCGATGATACTTGTGAACTAAAAAATATAGCCACTTATGAGCAATGGCATGGAAAAGGGTATGGAAGCACGCTTTTAAACCATATATCTTTATATTACAGGGGCAAGTATACGACAATGCTTGTGGGAACAGGCGACATCCCATGGATTATACAATTTTATCAGAAAAACGGTTTTCAGGTTTCCCATAAAATTAAGGGCTTTTTTACAGATAACTATGGCCATCCAATGTTTGAAGATGGTATACAGCTGGTCGATATGGTCTATTTAAGTAAAACCTTATAAACCAATTGGAGCAAGGAAGCACTTGTTAAATGCTTTATAAATTCTACCGCATAACCTGCGAAAAACTTTCGCTGTTTGTTAACCTGCAGTATGCATTTATCCAATTCTCCTATTTTTAAAGAAAGCCCCCCTCCAAAGGAAGGGGGCTTTCAGTGTAAAACTGTTAATATGTATCTTTCTGCTGCGCTTTTGCCCGCGCGGTTTCATCCATAACGGATGCCGTCGTTTTTACCACTACACGGTTGCGGCCGTTTTCCTTGGCGGAATAAAGGGCGTCGTCCGACGCGTCGATAAACTGGTATATACCACCGCACGCGTCGCCGCCTGCCAAGTCTGTATAGCACACGCCGATTGAAGCGGTAACGATGCCGCCGATGCCGCCGCTGAATTCAATTTTCTGTTCCCGCAGCATTCGGACAATGTCACCGGCAATTTCTTTTGTTTGTTCCAGCGATTTACCGTCCGCGAAAATAATAAATTCTTCTCCGCCGTACCGGAACGGGGCTACGCCGTATTTCTTTCCTGCACATGTCAATAGCTCGCCGATCCGAGTCAATACCCAGTCGCCCTTGACATGTCCGTAGGAATCGTTGTAATTTTTAAAATAATCAATATCAAGCATCATTACGCCGAGCCGCCCTGCTGTCTTACCCAGATTCATATAGTTGTTTTCCAAATAGCTTTGCAGGCTTCTTCGGTTTTGGAGCCCTGTCAGCGCGTCCTCATAAGACATCTGCTTAATCTCTATTTTGCTGATTTCATTTTCACAAAAAGTACGGTATTTTAAAAAGCTGCTAACGATAATAAAGGATACGAGAATTACAAGATTGGCAAGATTCCCGAGAAAAATTGAAAAATTATCGCGCGTAGCATATAAAATTGCCAGCAGCGCGGCCAGCGAACAGACATTCATAACGGAAAAAAGCTTTGGCCGGACTTCCAAAATACTTGAGATAACAATCAGCGGAACAAGATACGCAATCACCTGCTTATACATTTGCTGGTCCAGATAGATGATATACAGACCCCAAATCAGCGAAACAGCCACATACGCAATTAAAACCTTGCGAAACGGCTTGATTGACTGATAATCCCGCGGATTGTTTTTGCGGTAATGGTAGGAGATGGCCGCCGTTGCCAAATTGAACAGGCAATATAAGACATAGGCGAGCATATAATAAAACTTGATTTCCTGCAAATAAAAATCGCCCGCAATTATATTGGCGCCAATCATGACAAGCTCCCAAACGGCAGTGAAGAGGGAAAGATAAAAAAGCCGCGGGATGTTCAGCTTCAGCCTGGCAAATTCAACCTGTTCCATATAGCGGGGTTCCGCCTGGAAACGTTTAAAAAACATATTGGCACATTCCTTCATAATAAACGGTGAGCCCACGCTCCCTTTTTTGGGTACTAAAACTTTTGTATACGTTTTTATATTACTCTAAATTGCCGCGTTTTGCAACGGGTAATCCCTGACATTTGCTTATCCGCATACATTTTTAAAGAAAACAAGGCCGGAACAACAGCTCAATCGTCCCGGCCTTTTTATTATAAAAAATATGTGTAATAATCGTTTGAAAGCACATGTTTTAAAGGCTCGTCTTCTTCAATCTCCATCAATCCCGGAGTATTGCCATAAAAGCAATGTGCGTTGTCGTTCATAGTCACCTCTCCGAAAAGTACCTTTTTATCATCCGCCCAAAATGTGTGGCACTGGCGCGGCTTTAGCGTAACGCTCTCTCCTGGCTTTACCCTAATTTTTTCTCCTGCCTTCACATTGAATACGCGGCCGTCCATAAATATTTCGACAGGTTCCTTTGACAAGCCGCCGTTATCATCGGAAGCATACATCTGAATTAAAAAGTCCCCGCCGCCACGGTTGATTAAATCTTCAATTTTATTCGGGTGAAAATGCATGGGACACGCCTGCCCCGGCTCAAGTATAAGCAGTTTTTCGGCATAAGGCTTTTGGTACAAGCCACTTTTATGGTTTCCGCTGCGAATGGTGAAAGCGACAATTCCGCACCGGTAAAAATCCCCAAAGCCATAGTCAGAGACATCCCATCCCAGCATATTATCGATAAGCTGCTTACATTCTCCTTTTTGAGCTTCAAATTCCTCTAGGGTCCAATAGGCAAACGGCGGCAGGCAAAACCCAAGCTGCCGGATAAACTCTAAATTCTCTGTGATAATCCGATTGATTTGTGAACGCTTCAAGCTACCCCTCTTTTCCAGACTTCTGCTTCGTTTTCGTGTGTTGTCAAAATTATATCATATCGTATTGAAAAAATAAACAGTTGACGCTGGCAGGACAATTGCTTATGACCTTGACTTATAATTAAAAAACAAAAAATCCCCCGGTTTTAAAACCGGGGGATTTTCTTTGTCTTTATAAGCTTGTCTTTCTATTTTGGCTCTTTATACCGCATTGCCTGTTTACTGTCGCCTAATCCCTTCGTCGTCGGGTCACTCACAACACCGATGAACGCAAGAATCTGTAACAGCATGACGGCAATGTCCATCACCTGCTTCTGCTCGAAACACGGCACGATTCCCGCCATGTTGAGCAGCGTATAAATTAAGGTAAGAACCAACGATACCAAGCCTAACCAAAACGGCCCGCTTTTAAGCCTTACCTTCCAGTTAATATTCATGCTCCATCTTCCTTTCCAAATCTTCTATCCTGTGATTGGCAACCCTGATTTCCTTTTCCGCAACAGCCATACGCTCCATTACGGAATTGTGCTTTTCCACCTTCTTTTCCAACTGCTGGATACGGTAGTTTGTCAAGCGGCTGGATGCAACCACACCCAGCCCTGAACCAATTAAGGTACCGACAAGCGACAGGAGCGCTATGATAATTTCATTCGACACCGCGTCACCGCCCTACAGCTCCTTGATAAACGCGTCAAAGCCTTTTTCTTTTGCCGCTTTTACCTGTGCTTCCGCATTCTTTTTTTCGGCATACGCGCCAATCTGGACGTAATACTTCGCCTTTGCAGCAGTGCTTACGGGTGCTATGTATTTCACGCCGTAATAGCCGCACACGCCCTTTGCGATTGCCTCACCGATTTTATCGGTGTTTGCAATGATGAAGGACGCGCCCTCCTTTGTATCGTGAAACTCACATTCGCAGTACACTGCAATCGCCGCCGTCTGCCGAAGCTCCGCCAAATCCGAGCGTGTCTGGATTGCATAGTCTTTGCCGGGTGTTATCGGGTCGAGCGCCGCCTTGATTGCCTTTGCCGCCTTTGCGTTCTCCCCACTGTTGCTGTAGACCATAATCATCGTGCCGCCCGTAGTCCTGCCGTCGAATGCGTTCGTATGGATAGGGATATGCAAATCTGCTTTCCAGGCGTTGCTTTCGCTGATGGATTTGCCCATTTCCTGCCCCTTTGGAGCGCGCTTGACGCTGAATCCGCACCGTTTCAGGGCGGCTTCCGCCGCGGCCGCAATTTTGTTGCACTGCTCCATCTCGTTTGTGTTTCCGGCCGCGTATTTATTCCCGTTCTGGTTGCTGGGGGATAAATAGATTTTCTTTGCCATCGGGTATCATCCTTTCTTAGTTTCGGCCGCCTTATACGGCTGTCCTTTGTTTTTTGGATGGCTGTTCCGATTTACGCACCGCTTTCAAGCTGCGCAATACGCGCTTCCAGCGAAGTGGCATACTCAAGCAAATCCACGTAAGCTCCGTTTATATCGCGGCAGAATACAGCCTCGGTGTCCCCCTGCTCCGCGAGCACCGTAACGCGGCCTGAGTCCAGGCGCACCGAAACAGGCGCAAGCTGTGCGGCCGTCGGCTGTTTGAGCGGTAAGATTGCGTACGAGCTTGCAAAATACGTTCTTATTTTCTGGGCGGCGGTTCCCGCCGTGTCCTCAGCGGTGATTCCCGCATCGGACTTACTGACGGTCATACTAATTTTCCCCTGCCAATCGGTGGTGTGCGTCGTCACGGTACCGTTGTGCACAAGGTAGTACTGCTTGCTTGCCGCATAATACGGATTTGTAATCCAAGTGACTGTTGCAGCCTCTGGGCTGTAGGAAAAAATCCATCCGCCTGTAAGCGGCAGCTTTGTACAGCGATTCGTAAGCAAACCCGAAGCAGCATCGTAGATATCCCGAAAACCGTCCGGCGAGCCATAAAGGGTAAGACCCTCCGGCAGCAAAATTTCCTGCTCACGGTAAGGCTCATACGGCATGTCCGGCGTGTTGCCCGGCGTCACCCAAATACGGCAGGAAAAATCCTCGGTAAAAACGCAGTCGTTCGTTATCCAGCGTGGGTTTCCCTTCCAATTTAGAGTTCCATTAGGGAAGTATCTCGTCAGTGTTTTAAATGCGATGAGATGGTTTGAATCAAAATACATTCCATTTCCCGTTGAACCGCCGGAAAGCACCTCAATATGCAGAGTAAACGGTATATCAAACCGCGTGATTTTTTCTAAGGCATATAGGTTCGTACCCTTACACGTCCCGGCAATGGAAATAATGTCCCCATCACAGGTCATAGTGAGCCCGCCCGTCGTGCGCGTATCCTGCTTTAATTTCAGCAGGTTTGTACCACATAGATATACCTTAGACGGCGTGACGGGAAATGCGTCCGCTTGACCTTCCTCGGCTCCGGCCCCTACGGATGTATTTCCTGATATGACAAGGCTTTTAAGCTCCGTACCCGCAGCCGCACCAGAAATTTCCGCAGCCGCGCCGCTTGCCTTCCCGGTTACCTGGTTGTTCCAGTACGGTTTATATTGCTCTTCCAGCTCTCGCTTCGTGTTTTCTGCGGCAACGTTTGCAGCGTTCTCTGCGGTGCTGTCAGCGTAATCGAAAAATACCTTTGACGGCGCGGTCTGGTACTCGATGGTGTACGCCCCGCCGCTGTAAACGTTAATACCCGCAATCAAGTCCTCCGCGGCAACCTCAATCGGCACGTCGAAGCCAAGCGCCTCCACAACCTGGTCTGTTCCATAGTAATAAAGAGGAGCGCCGTCCGTTCTGACAAACCTTGCGACATTTGAGCCGTCTGTCATCGTCAAAATTACCTTTGAGCCCGGTACAACCTGTTTCTCATTCATCTTATAACTGTTTGCTGTAGATATAACGGCTGTACCCGCGTACTGCCGGTCAAGGGTTGCAAAGCTTTCCGGCAAAGCCGGTTTTTCTGAATCCTCGTACGTATTTAAATCCGGATTGTATACGTACCAATTGCCGTTATCTCCAATATACGGCAGCGATTTTGCGGTTTCGTCTAGCTTCTGCATCGCGGCATAAAAATCCTTGAGGCTCTGCTCCAGCAGGCCGGCAGTCGCATCCTCAGGCAGGCTCTGCACTTCGCCGAGGCTCTTTTCAATCGTCCCTTTAAAGCAGGAGGATTTTTTGACCTCAAGCGCTTCATCGTCTACGGGAACCGCAATGACCTGGACATACAGGCTCCCTTCATACGTAACTGCCGCGGGCAATAAAACAGCTACCGGCCATTCCTGCAGCTCTGTCCTATAGGCCTTTCCATTTGCAGCCAAAAGGCTTACATAAAACCTCAGACTATCGTTTTCAGACCATGTTTTGGGAAGTGTAAATTGAAGCTGTGTTGCCTGGTGCTCACCGGCATAGCCAAGTGTGACCTGCCCCGCTGTCAGCTTATTCCCATTTTCATCTGGAGAAACAATCATTTCAATTATTCTTGCTTCCATTTATGCACCATCCTTCCATGCGCCGTTTACTTTGACGCAAACCTTTTTTGCTTTTTTCCAGACGCCGTTTACCTTAACATACGCCGTTCCCTGTTTCCAAGCGCCGTTTACCTTAACACGCGCTTTCCCTGTTTCAACCGGCGGAGATATAATACGCAGGGACACCGTTTTGGTATATACCGACAGTCCGCGGGCGTTTACCGTCTGAACGCGGAAATAAAAGACGCTTCCCGCCTTTCCTCCGTAAGAGGAGGGCAGAAAGCTTTGTGATTTTGCCGTACCGGTATAAAACGTCGTCCAAGTGCTGTTGTTCGTGCTGTACTGGTAATTAAATTTACCTGCTCCGCTGTCTCCCCATGAGCCTCCGGTCACGCCAACCTTAACCACTGTAGCTGGCAGAACAGCCGTATCAGAAAGCACTATAGCCGGAGATGTCGGAGCGGAGCCGGCGAGAACGTTGACCGTCCGGTTCCCGCTTGACGCGGAGCCGGACGTCTGCGTGCTTGCAAAGGTAATTTTCGCGGGCAGCGTAGCCGCGGACGTAACGCCAGTCACCGAATACCAGCCCGTGCTTGACGGCAGGTACTTCACGCGCGCTGAGGTCCATGTGCTCGGCGAAGCGGGTTTCAGCTCCGCATTCGAAGCAACCGTCTTGCCGTTGAGTGTAATCGAGCAGACCAGGTTATAGCCAAAATAAGAGGCGCCGCTTACCGGCGCTGTAGATATTTTAAAGCGGTAATATACTGTAGTCCCGGACCGTTTGGTTTCATACGCAACGGTATGCCTGATTTCCGGAATTGTGGACATGCTGTAGGTGCTTTGAATATCAGCCATACGCTCACCCCTCGTACATTACGTAGATGTCGCCGTTGCTGCCGAGCGACGCGGCGGGCGCTGACGTTCCGCTATGTATCTGGCGGATAGTCGGCTTATTCGCCAAATTGCTGTAATTGAGATAATACGAACCCTGCTTGCCGTCGAGCAGGTCGGCGTCAAGCCCTGAGCCTGCTCCGTCCTTTCCAAGTACAATATTGAACAGCCTTGTAGCGGAGGGCTCGTCTTCAAGGTAATCGGTCAGTACTTCAGTAGCGTTTGCGTGAAGATTGGTGATTGCCTCTCGCGAATCCGTCGTAAATTTTGCTAATGCTAGATTAAATTCCGCATTAAATTCATTGAGATTAATTGTATAGAGCGCTTGGCAAAACTTTGTGCGGCGGTCTTCCAGGTTTATGATTTGGCTGCCGCCCGGCGCAATAAAAAGATAAGCAAGCGGCAGGTCGAAGCTTCTGGGGGAGTCTATCATCGGCGGCTCCGAGGTTGCCGTGCCCTGCCTGTAAGTCGCCTTGATTTCTCTCTGCATTTTATCAAAGCGAAGAATTACCAAATCCTTACGCGGTGTATCCGTTGTCGGCGGAATGTTTAGAACAATTTTTTGGTCGTTATGATACCAATGGCCTTCCAGCATAGCATAGCCTGGAGATACCTCCACCGTACCCGAAGCACTTCCTTTTGTCACCTTCAAAGCGTTATTTGCTGAGCTGTTAGAAGCGCCGTCTTTTACAATTCCCGTAGAAAAAAAAGTGCGGAATACCTCTGCGAATTCATCCGCGCTGTACTCCCTGATGTCGTTTGGGGAACTGTCAAAAAATCTTGATTTTTCTGCCATATTTAAATTCCTCCTATCTAATTTTCGGCTGCAGCGCACGGATTGCCCGTCCAATATGCGGCTGTGCCGTACCGAATGTAATATTTAAGGATATGCCGTTCGGTTCAAAGCATTCCTCCGCCTCCGTTATGCGCATATCCTGGGCAAGGCCAAGCTCCGGGACATAGATTGTGACAAGATCGCCCAAATCGTAATGCTCGCGGTACTTAAAAGGGCTTGCGGAAGATATGCTTGCCGTCAGGCTTTCCGCCCGCATATATTCCTGGAGCCTATGCTTTCCCTCTTCCGCAAGGGACAGAGCCGTGTCGGTCTCAGTAATTTCAAGAGAACCGCAGTCCACAAAGGTTTCTTTCCTTTTATACCCGTCCGGCATTATTTTCTCATTCGTAACTGTCAAAACTGTTCGGTTATTGTCCTCTCCCGCACCGCCGGCGTAGGCCACGTTGCGGTAGGAAGTTGTATCCATCGTATAATGAATATCAGCGATGCTATCAAATTCCAGCGACATAAGGACGCGTGAATTTTCGTTCTGTCCTTCCGTCCGGTCAACGCCAACAATTACATCGAAACCATAATCTTGTGTAATGTTACTTCCAGGTACAATAGACACTTCATAACCCATATCAGTATATTCACAAATATCATGCAGCACTTCATCGAGCGGTTCATAACGGCTCATCCAAACCGTTTTCATGCCGCGCTCCATATCTTCTGCGATACTTAAAAACATACTGCGGGGATTGTCTGCATTAGATGATACCCTGTAAGGGATTTGTCCCCGTACAAATTCCTTGATGATTGTTTCCGCGGCAACTGGTTCTACTTGACTTGTGGCGGATTCTTTTTTAGGAATGCAGAAATATCCCCCGTTTGCTTCTCCCTCATAAGGGAGAACGATACGTTGGCTTAAAATGCCATCGAGGTTTTGGCCCTGTATGATAATCTCCAGATTATTATTACTAAGGATGAGTTCCGTCCTGCGAATAATTCCAGCGTGCTGTACGTCGTCGTCCAGCATAATCAGGTTATTTTCCGCATATAGCTCCGGGCGGTAGGGTTGAGAGCCTATAATGTGTATTTCGAATTCTCCCACACCCTGCCAGGACCGTTTAAAACGAAGAGAAGTGTAGAAATCCAATTCTCCCAGAAAAACTTTACTGGGAGTCATAACTTTAATAACCGGCCATTTCATCGTTACACCCCCGCATAAAGATTCGTCCACTCGATGTTTACGCGCGCGTGCTTGAGGTCGTCGGCGGATTCATAGGTAATGACGTTCCTGCCCGGCTGTAACGACCAGAACTTCGAGCGCACGCTTACCAGATGAAACGCGTCTGATATATTGTTGTCTCGCTGAAGCTTGACGCTTTTTTCCCCTTTTTTCGTGTAAATCGTTACGCTCTCGTTTGCTTCCAAAGACAGGTTTTCCACATAAATGGCTTCACCCGTTGTTTCGTTTGTTATTTTCGGCGACGGAGCCTCTCCCGTAATGGTGATACGCACCGGTGCGGGAATCGAACCCTGGTACATAATGTCCACGGTATTCTGCTGCACACCAAAATTAACCGCGTAATGTACCGAGCTATCCACCTTACGATAGAAAGCAAACGGAAATTTAAAGCCTACATTGTCCAAATACGCCATGTCGACGCTTCCGGATTCTATGCCTTCCCAATATGGTTCCGGCGCAGTAAAGGTAACGCTACATTTGTTATAGGTATTGATGCGTTCCGTAAAATTTGCCGGAAGCGTCGGGTATGCCTTGATTTTTACCGAAATATAGTCGTTGCGGTAATAAAGCTCTCCCGGCTCCTGCCGCGGGGCAAGCTTGGAGATTAATTCCAGCCTGTTTTGATACATTTTTTGCTGCGTATCACCCTTGACATATACCGTACAGGGAATCTGCCTGCTCGGCACATGAAGCCCATGTACGATTACGCCGTCTATGCCCGCGGCCTCGCTCGTAACCATCGAGTAATCCATTCCGCTGATACCGGATAGCTCAGAAAGCAAATACGGCTCCTGAAATTTAAATTCCGCACAGCGCGATAAATCCGCAATTGAGCCGCTGGGCGGTACATAAATCAATTCCTGCATTTTATCCCTTCTTTCACTTTATAATCTGGCGCGCAAGCTCCCGCGCTACATTCTGCAGCCTGCGCTGTGTCTCAATCGGGCTCTCCACCGGCTGGTTGAAATTAACGGTCAAATCGATTTTCGGCGCTTTAACCTGCGCGGTCGTCATCCCTGTTTGGCGGTCATATTCTATGCGCGACCTCCAAAATTCGTCCGCTGCCTTGGCCGCGGTACTGGCAGCCTTTGTATAAGCGGCGCTGACCCCTTTCTGGATATAATCGGCATATGCGTCGATGTCCCAATTGTGGCTCTTAAAGCCTTCAAACAGCTTATCTGCGAGCGATTTTCCAGCGAGGTTGAATTCCGGGGCATACGAATTAATCAGATTGATTACGCCGTTCATACCCTGCTGCATGATGATTTTCTGCGCTTCCTGCTCGAGCGCAAAAGATGAGGTAAGCTTTTCGTACTGCTTATTCAGGGCTTCCTGCCGCTTTTTAAGCATCTCCTGCTGTTTTTCGGATTCCTCCTTTACCTTGTCCATCTGCTTTTGCAGCTCTTCCTTTTGCTTCTCGCGCGCTTCTGCTTCCAACCGCTTTGCTTCTTCCTTATCGAGACGGTTTAATTCCTTTTGAAGCTGTTTACGGTTGTAATCGTCCTTTTCGTAAGCGAGCTGCAGGGCGGTCGCCTGCCTTTTCTGTTCATATTCCTGGCGCTGTTCCTCACTCTCCTGTGCCTTGGAAAGCTCGTCGAGCGCGTCGATCTGTCCCTGGATTGCGGAAACCGTTTCGTTCTCCCATTTTTTCCAGCTGTCAATCGACTGGTTAATCCGCTTTGTTTCGGACTCCTTTTGCTTCTCGTATTTGTTTTCCAGCGCCTTGATAACACCGTCCGCAATGTTGTCCAGCTTGTCTGTCTGCTCATTCTGCAGATTCTTCTTCAAGTTATAGAGCTGGATTTCAAGGCTCATTGCGTCCTCAGCGTTCATTCGGTAGGTCTGCCGAATACGCTGCAGCTGATTGATTTCTTCCTCCGTCGTAAGCTTACCGAGCGCCTTTTTGTTTTCAATCCCCTTGAGTGCAGCGTCAAGCGCTTCTTTAGCCGCCCTTTCCTCCGCCTCCTGCTGCGCCTTACGCGCGTTATACAGACGTTTTTCCATATCCATCTGTTCATCGGAGTTTTTTGAGTATGTGGAATTGATGCGTTCAAGCCAAGCGACCTCTTCCTGTGCGGAAACCTGGTTCAGGGATTTCCGGTGTTCAAGAAGCTTAAGCTCCTGCTGCAGCGCCTCGTTGCGGTTGTTTGCAACGTTTGAGGTAGGGCGTGATGATTTTTGAGTGAAGTCGTCTAAGCTGAAGGATTGGAATGCTTTTTCACGTGCGTCTAATTGGTCGAGCTGCTTGTTGTAAGTATCAAGCTCTTTCTGCGCATCTGCAAGCTGTCCATAAATATTTCCAAAACCACCGCCTGCTGCTGCGTATGCAGCGATTTGTATATTCAGCATTTCGATCGTGTCCTGCGTCGTGTTACGCAAAGATTCCGTTTTCTGCCGGTCGCTTTCAATGCTTGCTAAAGCTTCAGCTTTTTTTGCTTCAAACAAGGATTTTACCACGGCCTCCTGGTCTGATAGAGAGAGCGACCCGGAAGCAATTGCCTGGGCAAATTCAGGATAAGTGTCGATCATTTGCAAAACGGTATTCATGTCGAGTTCCTGTCCGTCATGTAAAGTTGCGTATGCGTTGCCGAGGTTGGACAGTTCGCTGCTTACTGCGGAGAGATCAAGTGACTGTAAGCCCTCAGCATTAGCTTTATATGCAAATAGTGTTTCTTTTACGTTTGCCAGTAGTGCAATTTCTTCACTCGACAGGGTTTCTTTCTCCTCAAGAACGGCTTTCTGCTGTTCCAGGTCCCTGATTGCTGCGTCTGTTTGCTTTTGGTGAAGGTCTTTAATCTTTTCACCATTTTGAAAGCTGACGTCTCCAGTTTCTTCAATATATGCAGCAAGCTCCGGGTATCTGTCACATAGGTCAATAAGGGAAGCCGTACTCAGCTTTTGCCCGCTTGAGAGTGTTTCGTATGCGGAGGAAAGCTCCAGCATTGCGTCAATATTATTGCGCGTCTGTTTATACTGGCCTTCCATATTTGAAAGGAAATCGCGGTCATTTTCTGAATTAAATACTTCGTTAGCAAAACCTATTTTATTTTTAATATTTTTTGCGTCTGTAATTTCTTTACTTGATGACTGCTCTATTGCTTTACTTATTTCAGATAACACATTTAGATATTGCTCTTTTGCGCTGCTAGAAATATCATCACCTAGTGCTTTTTGATCATTTTCAATCACCTCAAACAATTCTCTTAGTTCGTCTTCAGCATTATCGGTCTTAAGCTTTAATTCAAAATATGAGGTGTCAATAACATCATTGGTTATATGTGTGCTTCTAGTATTCGTAGAGAAAGATTCTAGGCGTTCCGCTAATTTTCTTTCGGCCTCATCCATATCATGTGTGAATTGTACGAAACCTATTTGATACGTCTCTTCCCGATTAAGTGTTTTTTCTGCATCTTGTCCAGAGTTGAAAGTATCTTGCAGATATTTTTTCGCCTGCGCAACGGATAGCTTTTCTATTTGGTTCGTCTGATCTTCAAGCTTACCATTGACAAGGTCTAAGCCACTTGCTTCACTTCCAAACATCTCAACTAATTTTTCCTGTACTGCAAGAAGTTCCTTCTTCGCCTTGATTTCCTCATCGTAAGAAAGACCTCCAGAATCAAGCGTTTGCTTCAGGCTTGAATATTCCCGGGTAAGCTCTTGTAATGATTTACTGTTTTCATCGTATTCTTCTGTAAGCTGTACAGCCTTTTGACGTGCCTCTTCCTGTTTTTGTTTCATTTGCTCTATCATAGAGAAAATGAGCGTAAAAGCCGCGCCCGCTCCCGCCGCAATGACGTTGCCCCACATCATCGCGGGACTCGCGCCGCTTTGAAACGCCTGTTTGACCGCTTCAACCTGTGTGATAATATCTGATATGTTACCAATCACATCGGGAGAAACCTGGTCAAATGTCCGCAGGGCAGTAGTAAAAATATCGATTCCGGCACCTATATTGTCCGAAGCAAGTATTTCTTTGACAGATTCCGCTTCTTCCCGCGCCTTGCTGGTATCAAGCACAAGCTCAGCGACCAGCCTGCCAGCTTTACGTTCTTCCGGCAAATTTATCATCCCTTTCTTAAAAAATATATAACAAAAGCACCTGCCGTACGGCAGGTGCTTTTTATCAAACAACAGCTTTCTTTAAAAAACTAAAGGCACTATCATCCATATTATTCTGAACGTTTTGTATGAATAGAGAAAAATATAGAATCATCATTTTCACGACCGACAACAACAATAATATCTTTATAATAGTAAAGTTGGCTATCATCTCCTGCTTTTACCTGATTTACTTTTTCCTGACATTTCTTTATCTCATTTTGGGGGATAAACGGATAAAAAACACGCAATGCCGTCGGAAGATTATTTTGATAAAACTCATCATCGTAACAGACAATCATTATTCCATCTGACAACAATGCCTCCATATCATAAAACAGAGTGATAGAATTTTTATTATCAAAGCTCCAAGTCTGCATAAAAGTGCCATCCTCATCAAGATAGGGTTTTGCTTCCCCCAGCTTAATTCCATCACTGAAATAATTAAACTTTTTCGCAAACGATTCCGCTGTGAGCACGAAGTGATTTTTCCCATCCTGCTCATAGAGTTCAACGCCCGAGAAAGCTTCTTCTTTCTGTTCATTTACGTAATTCATATACAGCACGCCGAATATGATTCCCGCGATTACCAGCACCGCTGCCGCAGCCGAAATGATAATAATACGCTTTTTCTTTTTAGACATCGGCTTTTTCTGCTGTTCTTCTAGCCGTTCCCCACATTCCTTACAGAATACGCTGTTGTCCTCGATTTGAGCACCACATTTTTTACAAAACATACCGCATTCACCTCAGCAAAATTTTACCATAATTCAGCATTAAAAACAAGCGTATATATTCAAAAAACCAATGGCATAAATAAAATTTTACTACAATTACTAATAAGGCGAATAAGGCAATTTTTAATGCGTGCACTAAAATATATAAACGGAATTTCTCCGCAGAAATTAAATCAGAACCTTAATATTAGCCGCTGCGTGTTTAAAGCTCGTCCGCATAAACTTCCTCGTCCCTTGCGCTGTCGGAATCGATGCTGTGCATCTCATTGTAAGCGTCCATCATGGCGATAAACTCATCATAACAATATTGCTCAAAAAGTTCCTGCTTGCTTATGCCTATGCTTTGCGCAACCGCTAACCAGCGCTGGAGCCAGTATTCGTCCGTGCGCTCAACCTCTGTTTGATCGAGCGCACGATTACGAAAAAATCCGTTAAATCGTTGAGTTCAACAAATGCCTGGACGATTTCCGCCAATTCCTTGAGGCTCAGTGCATTCTCACATTCAGAATCAAGCAGCCATTCCTGAGGAATATCCAGCAAATCGGATAAAAGCATACAAAACCGTTTTGGCGCAACACTTAAAATTTTGCCAAAAATATCTAGGAACTCATCGCGTTTCATTACGTTCAGCTGTGCGATCAGCGTACCAAAGTCAGACGTATCGGGAAAAATATCATCCAGCAATATGGCGGGAAGATTATTGACCGCTTCCATTACCTGAACATATTTTCCAACCGGCAGTTTGCGAATTTTCACGCCGTATAATATGTAGCTTTTCGGCGCGCTCATTTTGACGCTTTTATCTCTTCCAAACATTGATTAACCCTCCGCGGGTGTTTCAGGCAAAGAAGGAATGGTTTCAATCCAGGTCAGCGGCGTGCCCTGCTCGACATCCTTTGTTTCTCTGATAATATGGTCGATTTTACGCGGGGAGCATTTGAAGGTCAGCTCGTAAGCCTGTGCCTCTGTCGTTTCACCCTTTGTATTATGGGTGATTTTATAGCCTGTGCAGCGGCAGGAAGGATAACGGAACATACGGTAACCGAAATCGCTTCTCAGCGCAGAAAATGTGAACGCAACGAGAGGCGCGTTGTCGCGCGAACCTTCTTTGAGCTCACCGGTCGATTCGTCGAAAGCCGCTCCAGTAAGAGCCGCGATGTCCTTCGCCTCAGCTTCCTGAAGGGTAATTACAAGCGTAGAATCCTTCCACTCGGAGCCGTTGTCATAGATTTCGTCGTCCGCGTAGATAGTATATTCCGTCTTGTTGTCGGTTGGTGCACAGCTCTTGGCGCCGGCAAGCTTTGTAACCTCGCCTACCTTATATGCTGTTACCGTATCTTCCTCTACCTGTGCATAGCCGCAGTTTGCAAAACCTCTCAGATATTTCTTTCCCATATTTAAAATCTCCTTTCAATTTTTACCCCAAAGGGCAATTTCGCAATAAATTGTAACAAACCCGTCCCCGCGCTCCAATAGCAAAGGACCGCGCTGCGGGCGCGCAATACAAAAGACCTTGTCCGTCAGTTGGACAATACTTTCATTCATGCCGCTGTCAAGCAGTGTAAAAATCCCTTTACACGCGTTGTAAGCCTCTTCATAGCTAACCCTACGGCATTGCACCTGAATAATTTGGGTGCCTGTCCCGTCATTAATCTCATCGACTATATGGTCCAATTTTACGAGATTGACAGCCGGCACCTGTTGTGACATATCCGGCATCATCTCGTAGGATACGTTCTCATATCCCTGCGATTCCAGATATGTCTTTAAAGCGCTGAGCAATGATTCTCCACCTCCGAAAACTGTTTATACGCCAGGCTCCAAGATTGTCGAAATGCCGGTCTTTTCAAACGGTATTTTCAAACCTTTCACCAGCCGAAAATCCTGCTGATAACCCACGGCATATTCAGTATGGCAGATTTTGACGTAAGCCGACTAGGTATCAACCTATCAATAAATAATTCTTGAGCTATGCGTCAGTATTGTCATAGACCTGCGTGTCTGTGAATCAATCCAAATAAGAGCACATCTAAATTTGCAGTTTTTATGCAGATTCTTAGCAGGCGTTCAGAAAAGGCGAAACAACTGAATACTTCC
Organism: uncultured Oscillospiraceae bacterium; assembly: GCA_900540865.1. Lineage (GTDB taxonomy): Bacteria > Bacillota > Clostridia > Oscillospirales > Acutalibacteraceae > Scatavimonas. Next base: position 4,361 of record UQHH01000005.1, on the reverse strand, counting down.
ATCGAAATCCGACATAAATCCCCTTGCTTTTGCCTGTCCGAAATAAAAGCTGCTTCCCAATATAGTGTAATATAAAGCTATGCTTATATTATGCTATACTGGTGATTACTCCTAAATAGGACGCGTATAACTAATATTTATAGAGAAGTACCAATCGCAGGAATGACAACCTTTACTTTTAGAGATCTTATCAAAAGGGTTAAACGCTTAATTAATTTACTATCTGCTTAGACGTCCCGCCGCTGTTTAAAGCCGTCTTTCAGTTGCACGCCTGGTACCTTTCGCCCTTCGGAATGCGGGATCATTCCGAGCAGGGCGCCGCACCTTCGTGTGTAAATAAATTAAGAGAATCAACTTTGCGTCAGCCGCAAAGTCCAGAACTTTTTCTGTACCTATCGATCTCTGATTATAATTCTAGCAGGTTCAAAAAGGACATGCAGGACATTCAGGACGCATTAGAAAATTTTTTTAAAAATCGTTCGGCTTTCTTTCTGTAAGATTCTCCAGAGCGGCTGATGCCCATCTCCATCGCGACTTCTCCCCATTGAAAGCCTTCAACATAATGCAGTTTCAAAACACGGAGAATATTTGCATCCTCAATCTTGTCTAAAAAAAATTCGACGTCAGAAACGAGTTTTTCCAAACGCTCGGCGCGTTTTTTCAGCCGCTCCTTTTCAAGGTTTGCCATTGTACCGCGCACAGTAAGCAAACGTTCCGTATAAGGATACTCTGAAGATGAGGAAGTCACCGTATCCATAACTTCTATCTGATCCGGCATATTTTGCATTTCCTTCTGGATTCCGGACAATTCCGCTTTCGCGCTTTTGTATTGAGATAACTCTTTTGCAGTCATTATAATCCCTCCGCACGTAATTTTACTTTTGTCAGCTTAGCCATTCCTTTAACTCTATTTCCCCCTTTTAAATTATCTGTTGAAAAATGAACTTTTCCTACAGAAGTCTCCATAAAAAGCTTAAAAACAATTTTTATAATAGCGCTCGCTTTTTAAGAAGTTCTTCTATAGAACTTAAAATCATTTTAGAACGTTTGTTCTATATTGTCAATGACCTTTTGACTTGCTGTACGTTTTATGAAACAGCAAATAATTTTATTCCGTCCCTGATTACTTTTATACAAAGTTCATTTACTGCTTAATATCAATCATCACGGAATATAAAAACAGACTCTACCAATAAAGTAGAGCCTGTTTTATCAAAGATTGAACAAATTAAGCTTGTTCAATCTTTCTGTTTTCACTTTACAGTAACACCATCACGGCAAAGCCGCCGCTGAAGTAATAGGTGTTCGCGTAATGTCCATTTGATGGAGGTAGGGGGAATCTACCCGCGCACTAAAAAACATGCCGCCGGCATGTTTTTTGCGCACTGCGGTGCGCCGTGCTGTTCTCTTCTCTCACCGCATGCCACACAAAAACACCCCCGCCGGGATTCGGCGAGGGTGTTTTTGTGTGGTGGAGCAACACAGGCCAAAAACAAAAATGTTTTACTTCGTGGGTGGTTTCGCCGTGACACGGTGGTTGTAACGGCATTATGCAGTGAATGTTGTTACAGAGCTGCTTGTTCTGTAAACTCTTTTTTCCACTCATCAATTAAAGCATTAATAAGTGGCATGTTGTCTTCGTGATTGTTTGTAGAATCTTTTGATTTTAAAACAAATGCGGCAGAAGTATCAATTACTCTTTTATCCAATGCCCAAAACGAAGCACTAAATCTTACTTTATTTATTGTGTCTATTATGGTTGTATCATCAATAAAATCTGTGTTCGATTGATCCTTAATTATATAACCACATGTGCCATTACTCTCAGACCACTCACTTGCTTTTATTGATATGTATTTAGGCACAGATAATTCATTAGATAATGTTTCCTTCATATAAGCGTTATACGACTCTTTATCTATGAACTCCCAAAGAAAGGATGCTCTTCGGGCCTCTTGCCAATCAAGTAGGTCTATTTCTGTTATAAAACTTTTTGTCCTTTCAAGAAACACCTCTTCCAGCATATACAGATGTTCTAAAGTAATAAGTTTTTCTTCTCTCATGTATTTTGTTTCTGCAACTCGCCCATAAGTTAATTCAATTATATGCAATAGATGCAATAAAAATTGAAATGATAAAAAATCAGTATTAGAAAACATTTTAATAATAATATCATGTCTCTTGTTTTCATCAACAATCCGGAAAAGCAAATCTGAAATTGTATAAATACTAAAATCGTTGATATTAGCACCGATTAAATGCGTCTGTTCTTCAGAGACTCTCCCACTTTGAAATACTAATACACTTAAAAAGAGTTCTATCCTATCTTCGGGAATCCGTGATAAATTATTTTTTATTTCCTCTAAATAAATATTGAAAAGCTTGGATTCATTTAAAAAATTAATGTAAGCTCTTAATTCCTGTTCTTCCATATTTAATATAGAGTTATTCAGATCACGTCTACTAATAGTTATGTTGTCAAGCGAAAATGTAAAATATAGATCATACCTGTCTTTCGCTGCTATCCGCATTGCTTGATTTAATTCGCGGTTTGATGTTGTATCAGTAGGGTATAGTACACTATTCGAGAACACTGGAAATAAGCTCGCAACAGCATTTAGCATAATAATTGGATTTTCAGGGTATATTTTTTTGAAGCTTTCTAATGTATCTTCCTTATGTTTATTTAGTTCATTTAGTACTACTCCACCACCACTATATCCACCAACTAGAGAAAATTTATTCTCCCTAATCCATTCATAGATAGGTGAAGCAAACAAGTGCAAAGCACTTATTCCCGACATATCAATAAAATCCACTTCTTCTTTTACTGCTGCATAGGTAAATGACAAAGTATTACAGTATCTATTCACGTCTCGCAAAGTGTTTATAAAAGGACTAATACAAGAATTAAAAACCTTACGCCAACGTTTTGTGTCAAAATCTATACCATTCGATAATTCTACTATATCGTTTAGTTTGTCAAATAGAATGTTGTGAAGTTTTGAAATGCAGCGTCAGATGTGTATAAGAGACAGGCTCAAGGGTGGAACATCAAAGGGGACTTGAATTATCTTCTCAAGATATTCTTGTCCATTGCATCCTTGTACATCTCCTAAAGCACGAGAAACAATATCTTTGTCAAAGGAAAGAAGATAAGTTGTGTTCGGAAAACCTGCAACGGCATTAACCAATTGAAAAATTAGCCGTATTTGTTCATTTGAAAGTCGATCTATATCATCAATTACTACTAAAATTCTTGAATTCATATCGACCAAAGCTTTTTCCACTTCATGTTTTCTATAAGATACATCATTGAGTTTTGATTCTGCATTGTTTTTTATGGACTTTCCAAATGCAGATGATAATTTAGGTAAAAGCTTTAAATATTTTCCTACAACAGGGATGTATTCTGAATATTCAAGTGCAGAAGAATATTTCTCTATTGCTGCTCCAACATTTTTAATTTTTTTATCTTTACTCTTTATCTTTAATGAATTAGTAAGTGTTAAAAAGAATTGGTTTATTAATTGGTTTGTATCTGTAAAATTCCATGGATTAAATTGTATTATGATTATTTTTTCTTTCTCATCCATATTTTCTGACAATTGTGTAATTTCTTCAATGGCCATATTGATAATAGATGTTTTTCCACATCCCCATTTACCTTGTAAAGATACTGCATAATTATCTTTTGTTTTAAAGTTTATAATGGCATTTGCAAGTTGTTTCGAAAATGCGCTACGCCCTAATGCGTCCTCACACATTTGATTTATTGGTTTATCAGTATTAAACATGCAACTTTCTCCTATAGATATGTAGACACATCTATTTTAATTGTTTTCTGTCACAATAGCTTAAATTACATCCGCAATTTTACATATTTATTATAGCAAAAACCTGCATACAAATCAATTTTAGTTGTTAAAGGACGTAGAAGTTTTTATCCACAAGTTTATATAGAAACATATTACTAACTTTGCTCCTGCTTTTGCAGGAGCTTTTTTAGTTACTTAATATCATTGACTATTTTCATAAGGGTCGATTCAATTAGGGATTGTGAAGATGTTTCTATATATTTCTTTAAATCACTAGGTTCACAATTAAATGTATTGGCTAAGGCTTCAATTGTTTCGGGTTTTTCATCTTCGATTCTATAATGACCGCGGTTATAACTCCATACATGATTCTGAATTACCGACAATAATTCGGTTAGGCTCTCATGCTCTAGTATTGGATTAAGTGGACAATGATACCCCTTTATATAGGTTCTTAACGTCGTTAACGTAGTGATTGCTTTTTGGGAAAGCCCAGTAGTCTCTTGAATATCTGTTGATTTTCTTGTTGGCAAATCAAATCCA
>UQHH01000004.1 GCA_900540865.1 uncultured Oscillospiraceae bacterium | reverse complement strand
CTTTTCTGTTACTCTTCCTCAGAAGTTTCAAGTTGTGCGGCTGCCGCTTCTTCCGCTTCTTTTGCAGCTCTTTCTTCATTCAGATCTTTGGCAGAAGCTAAAATGTCCGATGCGTTTTCCTGCACGGTCGTTACCGTTTCCATGACATAATCTTTCATACGCAGTCCTGCGGCTGTTGCGTGAACATATGCTTTTTTAGCGTCTTTGCTGGACAGCAGTTTAATTCCAACCGATCCGAAAAGTGTGCCACCTACAAAAAGAGCCAATTTATTGTATAAACTCATATAGAATCTTCCTTTCCGTTATTTTCTTTTGTATCCTGTAATCATTACCATGAGCAGGCAGATCACGGCTCCCCATGCCCAAAAACGGTGCTGTTTCAACCAGATCCCTCCTTCATAGATTTTGTCTAATTATTATAACAACTTTAGCTAAATCATTCTTTTGGAAACAGACAAAAACCAATGGAATCAGACCTATTTCGATACTGTCTGGGTGTACAATTAAAGTGCCTTTTAAAAGCTACATTGAATTGACTTAAACTTGCGTATCCAATTGCCTGTGCAACGTCCAGTACAGTCATAGAAGAGCACCGAAGAAGTTCAGCGGCTTTTTCCATACGTTTATGTGATAGCCAAGTATATACCGGCTGACCACGAATACTGCGAAAATATTTTTTAAATGTAGTAGGAGATATATAAAATTTGTGACACAAATAATCAATCGTTATTTTTTCATCCAGATGCATCTCCATATAATTGCAAATCTCATTTATCTCTTCTCTTATTACCTTACTTATTTTAAGATTATCTTTATCTTTTGGATACAATGTTCCTGTACTTAGCAGAAATAGCAATTCTACTGACTTCCAAACGCAGTATCTGCTTTTTTGAAAGTCTTCCATTTTGACTATTTCAGAAAATGTAGAAAAAACCCAAGATGAACCATGAATAACAGCACATCCATCTTGCTTATCCATATATTTTTTTACTTCAAAAGTATTCAATTTTAAGTCTCCCATCATACGACATAGGGAATATAAACTCTCTTTTGCCGTAGTCGCATCTACGGATACCAATATTCCTGCCAAATCCGCTGTACATGCGACGGAATACAGTGAAGATACCTCAGATAGTAAAAGAATTTCCTGCTTTCTTACAACAACCACACGATTCCATTGTTGTTTGAGTACAACATGACCTGCAAAACAAAAGAAAACTTCAAAGTGAAGTGGCTGTAAGGATATCGGGATAAATGGATCCTTTGTATTGCCTTGAAGACGAAAATTGCAAACATCCACACCTGTTATTATTGTTTCCCATAAGGCTTTTTCACCTCGGATACTTTTCAAAAATTCTGTTAACACATAGTTTCTCCTCCCTTCTAATAGAAATTATGTCATGTGATAGAATGTAGTTAGCAACGACTAACTACATTCTATCACAATTTCTGTATGAAAGCAAGAACAGCGCAATTGATGTTATAAATAGAATAGCATTTTTATTCTTTCGCTTTAAAATATCCAAGCGCATCGGTACGCTCTCCGTTCTGCCATACTTCAAAGTGCAGGTGGTTTCCGGTAGAATTGCCGGTGGTACCGACATAACCGATGACTTCGCCCTGTTTCACTTCCTGCCCTACGGTCACGCAGATAGAGGAACAGTGGGCATACAGGGTGTCAAAAGTATCGTTATGGTTTATCTTGATATAGTATCCATACCCGCCGCCCCAAGTGTCGATGGCATTGGCAATGGTGACTGTGCCATCTGCCGCTGTCAGAATCGGTGTACCACCCGGAGCGCCGATATCGGTTCCGCTGTGGTAGGCAATTTCTCCAGTAAAGGGGTCCTCACGGTATCCAAACCATGAGGTAATGGTATAACTTTGCGGAAGAGGCCATTGGAAAATCCCGGTCCCTTCCCAATCAGTATTTGGATTCATGATCTGACCACCGCCGCTGTTAAAACCACCCAGCAGTTCTGCCCACAAATTCTGATTTTCTGGCTCCGACATTAAGGCAAGGTATTCGTTCTGCCTTGCATTGAAATTGTACTGCTGCGCCATTTCCTCCGCTGTTTTATGTGTTAGAGAGATTTCCAGAATGGTTTCCGTTACCGTTTCGGTGCGGGTAGTTTCTTTTCCATCCTCGTCTACTTCGGTAACTTCCACTTCATGGCTCTCGGTACGGGTGCTGGAAGACACTGCATTCATCTCCCACATAATATCCCGCATCTGCTGAACTTGAGTGTCATCCAAAGAAGCCACCTGAGTGCCATCTTCCGCACCGGTCACCTTGGCAGAAAAAACAGCGAGAACATCTTCCCAATTGATAGAAAGCACTCCGTCATTTGAAGTAAACTCCACCCGATTATGGCTATTGCTATCTTCAATTTCTTGAATGTGTGCCTGAAATTCCCCGTTTAAAGTTGTCACAGCCTGCGTAACGCTGGTGCCGGTTCCCGTAGAATCCGAACCGAAAAATAAGCCGAAACAGGAACCGACAATCAGGGCAATCAAACAAATTAACAAGATTATCACTACAGCTACCCAACCTCCGGCAGCGATGGCAGCAATCAACCCCTTTACAGCCGCAATGGTTGCTTTAACCGCTGCTATAGTTACACGGACCGCCGCTTTAACTCCTGCAATTGTTGCTTTCGCAGTAGCCTTGGCGGCCTGTGCGGCTTTTTGTGCCGCTTTTGCAGTGGCCTGCGCTGTCTTGGCTGCCTGCTGTGCAGTCTTTGCCGAGCGCTGGGCAGTTTTGATACCTTTAGCGCTATTCTTCACACCTTTCATAGAACGGCTGGCGGTTTTTACTGCTTTTTGAGGTTTTCCTTTGACCGCCTTGGCAGCGGTATTTTTGGTCCGTATTTTAGAAGCGGTATCCTTCGTGATCTCCGTTGCTTTGCTGCCAGCGTTTTTCGCTTCCGAGAGGGTACGGGAAATTTCTCTTTTTTCTTTGACTTTCCGAGCGGTGGTCTGCGCCAGTTTTTTCCCGCCCCGATAGGTAATGTTGGCACTCTTTTTTGCGGTGGTTTCGATACCGGACAGCATTTGATCTCCGGCGCTGTTAGCGGGGGCGTTGGAGGTTTCTCCCTGCTGGCTGGCAAAAGGCGTCCCCTTCAATTCCGATACGGCTTTCTCCTTGGATTTCAGCCATGCATCCTTCATTGCGGTTTTTGGGGCTTTGGCGGCACTATCCAAAAGCCTTGGTTTTCCATTTTCCGGTTTGGTCTTAATTTCTTTCAATGGCATACCTCCTAAAAAAGATACAGGGAGCCAAAGGAGGCTCCCTGCTGCGATGTTGTTTCATGTATAGGTTTACACCCCCCTCAGTGCTTCGTCCGGCTTGGTGGTCATCAGCTGGTACAGACGGGTATTGCGGGGGAAGCTGTTTTCAAACGGTACAATGTTGCCAGCACAGCGGATGAGACCGCAGCCAGCAGATACATTGGTGATGTAGCCAAGCTGGGTGTCCGAGATATGGAGCAGATTTGCCAGTTCATCCCGGTCGGTGGAGGACTGGTTCAGAAGGAGCAAAAACTCCGAGTTTGCCAGCATCAGGCGGGCAGTATCGGAACGGAGCAGCTCCTCGACATTCTGCGTGAGCCCTGTCACAAGGCCGTTATATTTTCGGATACGCTTCCACAGCTTGTAGAAAAAATCGGCGCTGTACTGGTAGCGAAACAGCAGATAAAACTCATCGGCAAATACCCATGTGGTTTTTCCTTTCTTCCAGTTTTGGATCACACGGTTGAAAATCGCATCGAGGGTGACTAACATCCCGATGGGCATGAGCTGTTCGCCCAATTCACGGATATCATAGGCGATGATGCGGGCTTTGGTGTCTACATTGGTGTGCTGGGCAAAGGTGTTGAGACTGCCGGTGATAAACAGCTCGGAGGAAAGCGCCAGCCCTCTGGCTTCCGGCTCCGGCTGCTTTAAGAGGGAATGGTACAGATCTTTCAGCGTGGGAGCTGCACCCTCATAATTGTTTGCCATATACTCCCGGTACACATCATAGGTGCAGCGGTCCAGAATAGATTTCTCTTTGGCAGACACACCGCCTGCCCCTACTAACTGCTCGAACAGCGAGAGAATGAATTCTGATTTTTCAATCAGCGGGTTGCGCTCGTCACCGTAGGCTTTGTCCATATCAAGGGCGTTCAGGTGGGTGTTGGAGGCTGCGGAAATCCGAATAATTTCCCCGCCAAGCGCTTCTACCAAGAACCCAAATTCAGACTCCGGGTCCAGAATCAGGATATCATCATTGGTTGACAGCGCAATGCTCACAATTTCTTCTTTGGCACTGAAGGATTTGCCGGAACCGGAAACACCAAGGCGGAAGCTGTTCCCGTTTAAGAGCTTGCGGCGGTCGGCTACAATCATGTTTTTGGAAACAGCGTTCTGCCCATAGTAGATGCCCCCGGTCTGCATGATTTCCTGTGCTCGGAAAGGAATCAGCACAGCGGTGCTTTCGGTGGTCAGGGTACGGATGGCTTGGATTCTGCGCAAACCATAAGGAAGCACAGTATCCAGCCCATCCTTCTGCTGCCAGCGCAGGACGCTCATCTGGCACAGATGTTTTCTGGCTGTTGTAAGAATCGTTTCTGTGTCACTGTCCAATTGTTCCTTGGTATCAGCCAGATGGACCATGGTCACGAGACCGAACATCATTCTTTGATCCCTGTTGGTCAGATCGTCCAGCATTTCCTTGGTTTCTTTTCGCTGCTGTTCCATGTCGTAAGGAAGGACAGCGGAAAAGTTATTGGCTGCGTTCTGCTTTCGCTGCCAGTTTGCCGCATTCGTTTCCACGCCCAAGAGCTTGTTCTGGATTTCCCTTACTGCTTCATCGGTGGGAACAGGTAAAATGTCAATGGAGAGCATGAGGCTGCGGTCCATATCACAGAGTTCAGCAATCATGGAATCCTTGATATAGCTGGCGTACCCCTGTAAATACAAAACCCTGCCCCAGCGGTCGTTCAGACGGAAGTGATCTTTCTGGAATTCCATGCTGTCCGGGCAAAGCCAATCTTTGAAGTTGTGTCCCTTTTTCATCTGTTCCTTGAGATCAAAGGCAAAAGCGGCAGGTTCATTGCCCTTAAAGAAATCCCGGAACACCTGCAGGCGGGTTCCGGCGTCCAGTTCCCGTCCAATAGAGGAAAGCTGGGACAAATGAGTGATCAGATCCGTACCCACACGGGAGAAATAGGTGCGGGCTTCATCGATATTCCGCTTCGCTACCGTGATGGTGATGTAACGGTCCTGCACCACACTGTTGTTGGTGCCGGTTACCTTCGAGAGCAGCATCTCGTTGTACTCTTTGCGGAAATGGTTCAGCCCGTCCTCTTTCATAGGAAGCAGCAGGGATTTCTCAAATTCCGCTTTATTGATTTTCCGATTGTTGATGGTGATCTTGGCGTTGGCTCCGGAATCCAGCGCATTGAGGAGCTCTGAATAATCGAGAAACATCGCTGTCTTGTCCTCTTTTCCGGCGATTTGATAGTTAATATCGGTAAAGGAAAAGGTTTTGGAAAACCTGCTTCCTACCTGAAAAATCCCATCCGGCCAGATGCGCTGGATAGGGATGGCATCCTGTACGGACTTCGGGATGGTGAATTTTTCTTTCTCTAATTTCGTTGCTTTGACAAGCGTTTTGATAATAGGCATCCTTCCTTTCAGTGCGAAAAATGAAAAAGGTTACTGTTCTTTCCCAGCTGGTGGCTGAAACTTACGCTTTTTCCTTTTGCGTGGCGGCTTTTCGCCCTCTGCAATGGCATCTTTCAAGGCTTCGTAGTAGAGATTCTCAGACTTGAACACAAGCTTTTTCGGATACAGAAATTCTGATTTAAACCAAGCCCATGCCACTTGTTCGGCGGTCATCCCATGGTACTTAAAGAAGCCGCAGGCAGCGAATGGAGCTGCTCCAAGAATGCACATCCAACCAACTTCTTCGCTGCCAATCAGCGGGCGCAAACCAAAATACAGACCGACTGCTACCCCTACTGCAAGCAGGGAACAGATAAACTGTCGGGTGGAAAGTCCAAAAAAGATGGACTCCTGATAATCCCGGATTTCCTTTGGTACTTTTACTTCTATATTGCTTCACTCCTTTCACGGCCTTACAGACCTAACAATTCCTTGACGATCCGGTCGCTCATCCGCACAGCTCCTACTAAAACCAAAAGGTTAAAAATGAGCTCGCCTACATAACTCCATACGGCGGTTACCGCTGAGACGTTAGGATCGACCGCTGGCGGAGAAGCCGCCATAACGGAAAAGATGATACAGGCAAGGGCGATGATGGCCCCTTCCAAACATACCCCGGCATAGGAACGCAGGAAGTTCTTGCCCACATTGCTGGTTGGCTCTCCCGCAAAGCTGGAGAGAGGGATAGGCGCAAGCGCTGTGTACATATAGAGTTTAAACATACGGGAATAAACCGTTAAAATCATGATAAAGGACAGCACTGTAATAAACAGACCGCCTAAAAGGGTTACCGCCCACAAAGGGATGCTGTCCCAAAATCCTACGTTATTGATTTTATCGATGATTTCCTGCGGGAGTGTGGTGCCGCTGCTTCCTGACAAACCCGATTGGGTAATAATGGTGGAAATGATTCCTTGTACGATTTTAAATACAGCAAGCATCAAATCAAGTCCGTATGTTACAGCAGCCTTCGCCAAAGCAAAGCGGATGAACAATTTTAAAGCGTGTTCCGGGCGTTTTACATCGGTAAAAGAGCCGCAGGTTTTAACGACACCAACCGCAAAAAACAGTACCAGCAAACCATACCCAATGGCTTTCAGCGCCCCGTTAATATCCAGCATAACCTGCCAGATCCCGCCGCCCTTGAAAGTGGCGGGGTCTTGGGTAAGCAGTGTCCAGATTTCAGCCAGTTTGTCATTCCATGTACCCAGCGCTGAATTTAAGTTGTCTATGATCCAGTTTCCGGCTGGTCACCTCCTATCTGAAAAAATGAGGGAGTGCCCAATGCGGACGCTCCCTTTGCTGGAAAACAGAAAATCAGGCGGTGATAAGGTCAAGGATTTCCTTGGCGAAGGTGATTACCAGCCCACCGGCCAAGGTGAGGAAACCCTGCGAACGCTGGGAGGGATCATGGCTCTGGAAGGACAGGCCGACCTGTACGACACCCCAGCCCAGCAGGATCATACCGATGGCACGAATCAGGGAGAAAATGAATGTGGAAAGGTTGTTTACTACTCCGAGAGGATCGCCGCTGGCTGCAAAGGCAGTAGTGGAAAGGCAGCAGGCACACAATACTACAGCGGCATAGCTGGAAAATCCAAGGCGTCCCTTTTTACCAAGCGGCAGAGCATTGGTGGGTTTATTGTCCTTTTTGCGGTTCGTCAAAGAACCAATTTTTTTCAGAAACTTATTCAGAAGCGTTCCTCCAATTTCATGTAAATTATTATGGTTTGAGAAAATCCTCCGGTTCCAGCAGTTCGAAATCCTCATACTGGTCCGGGGAATAATCGAGATCGTCTGCGGCGTCCTTCGCATGTGTGTAGTCGTAGGGCGCAGCGCCGCCATCCTCTGTCAGGCGAATGTTTGGGTGATGCATCAGGTCGTATTTGTCATCCAGCATGGGCCTTTCACCCCTTACAAAAAGAATGGCTTTGCGGTTATCCAGCATTCGGACTTCATCGGGCGTTAAGAGTTCCCGGCCTGTCTGCTGGTCGTTGACACTAAAGCTGCCGCTTCTTCCACGGCTGTGACCATAGGTGTTGGTATCCAATGTTTCCTTGCCCATGAGCTCGGAAACATATTTGTGGGTTTCCTTCTCGTTGCCGCCGAGGTAGAGAAACTCATCACACAAGCCCACCAGCGATTCCCACTGTTCCTTGAACAATGCCTTGATTTGCGCCATATTCTGTGCGATGTAGCTGCAGAAGATATTGCGGCTTCGCATGGTGGAAAGCCAAGGTAGGAAGTTATCCGTAGGCAGGGCGATATTCGGCGCTTCGTCAATCAGCAGATGGACCGGCACAGGAAGCCTGCCTTTGTATTTGCGGTCGGCTACAAAATAGAGTGTCTGAATGAGCTGCCCGTAAATCATGCCCACAAGGTAGTTGAGGGATTTGTCACTGTCCGGGATACAGCAGAACAGGGCGATCTTCTTTTCGCCCATTTCTTCCAGATGGAGGTCGTCGGTGTAGGTCAGCCTTGCGATCTGTGGCAGATTAAAAGCAGAGAGGCGGACGCCGACACTGATTAAAATAGATTTCAGAGTTTTTCCGGCTCCCATCTTAAAGACATGGTATTGCTTCACGGCAATGCTCTCCGGGTCCCGCATTTCAAGCCTTGCGAAAAGGATATCCAAGGGAGACTCATATTCCTCATCTTCCTCCCGGACTTCCGCTGCCGCCAGCATTTCCATTACCATGGCGAAGTTCTGTTCCTCCGGCGGTGCTTCATGCATCAGGTACAGCACCAGCGCCTGCAAAAGCGCTGTTTCGGATTTCGTCCAGAAAGGGTCCGTGCTCTGTGCTCCGGGCGGAGTAGTCGACTGGATGAGGGTTTCGATGAGGCGAAGAACATCCTTGTCATCCCGCACATAAGCAAGGGGGTTATAGCAAAAGGAGGCGTCGGGGTTTAATAGATCAAACACTCGCACCTCATATCCGTTTGCTTTGAGCGCACCGCCTGTTTTTCGCAGGATTTCACTCTTTGGATCGCAGATAACCAGAGAACAGCTGCCGCAGTTTAAGGCATTCGGGATAGCATAAGATCGGCTTTTACCCGCGCCGGAGCCGCCGATCACAAGCACATTGGTATTGCGCTTGTGCCGATACCCATCCATCCCCATTTGGAAATGCTGTGTTAAGATGAGATTTTGTTTCGGGTTCTTTTTATCCCGGTATTTCTTGGCGATTTGGAACACATCGCCCCACTTGGCGGAACCGTGTTCTTCTCCACGGCGGCGGTTTTTCTGGTTGGAGGTCACCACAAGGGCGATCACCCCGTACCCAAGGGAAAAGAAAAACAGGCACCGAAGAGAATAATCCGTCCAATGAATGGAAAAGGGACTGTTCATCGCTGCCGAAAGCTTTCCCAGCAGATCCACAAGACTCATTCCATCTGACCAGCTTCCAGCCACTAAAAGCGCTGCCCACCAGACGATGGGCAATGGCAGAAGCCATACCCACCATGGATTCTTTCGTTTTACAATGGAGTCAAAAAATATCCTTCCTTTCTTCAGATCAAAATAAAAAAAGAAACCCCGGAGCCTATGGAAAACCATTCCCACAGGTTCCGGGGTAACGGGTAACCTTAAATCTTATCGAACCGGCACGTTTCGATATTTACTGCTCATGAGCTTTGCGAGAACACGGTCAATCCCGCCGCTGCTTCTGCCCGCAGACAGATAAGCGTTGCGCATTCCATTTAAAGACTGCGCCGCATACTGGAATTCCGTGTCGCTCAGGTACAGCTTTCCCTTTGGCGCATTGACGGTTTTATTGATAAGGCTCTGCACCTCGCCGGAGGTTTCCGATCCGGATGATTTTTGTGCGTCGCAGAGCGCCTTGACCAGAAAATTCTTTTCCAGCATTCCCATCTTAAAGAGACGTTGTTTTTCCAAGGATATCCCTGCCTTTCTCTGTATTTTCTTCAGCTTCACCATACCACAGCGGCGGACAGAAAGCTACCGCACAAAAGAAAACAAACGGAAAACTTCCGGCGGTTCGCTTTCTCATCGTTCCGTTTCCTTCTCCGATTTGGATTTGGGAGTTTTGGCAGGCTTCTGCGTTTCTACCGAAAACTCATCGGGCTGGACTGTCTGCTCCAAATCCCGAAAACTGCGCTGTATATCCCGGTTAATGGAATAAGACGCCCGTTTCACATCGCTTATGAAACCACGCTTTTCTTCCGGGGTCATTTGAGCACAGCTTTCGCATACCTTGTCAAACCGGAAGGCCGAAGTATCCAGCCCGCACCGCTGTGCGACCACATAAGCGGCACAGTAGCTCTGTGCCGCATACGCCTGACGGTAGTAACCGCTGCCGACAGTATCGAAGCTGGCATGGGCCTGTTCACGTGCGATAGCGCAGATAGTGGTGGTTTCATCCATCCCGTTGCGGACAAAAATCGTATGCTGTTTGGGAACATACTGTGCCTGTACCCCTTGAGGAAGCTGATCCGAGATGGCAAGCTGAACCGGACTCTGTTCTACCATAGCGGCAATGATTTCTTCCGGCAGATGTTTCTGCGGCGGCAGAGGCTGTGGACCTCTGGTTTGGGAGATATCATAGGCTTTGGTAATGGTATAACCATTCGCTATGGTGCCGTCCTCTTTGGTATATTCCTGATCCGCAAAGAAGGTGTATCCCTTTTCACCGGAACGGATGGAGCGCCCGGCTTCCTTCCATTTATCAAAGGTGCGGGGATGGGTGATCTCCTTGTTCTGATGATATAGGATGAGAAGGTTGCGGGTACTCTGCGGGGTACACTGAGCCATAAAACCTAAGAAGCCCTTCATGGAAGCGTCATCTTTGAACACTTCCTGTGCCTGAGCATCCACTTTTGCCCATGCGTCCTCACGTTCAGCCTGTTTCATGGAGGCATATTCTTCCTTGGTGTACTGCTGTTCCGGCTGAGGCTGAGTTTCCTGTTTTCTGCCGATCAAATTTGATAAATCGATACTGCATTACCTGCCTTTCTGTTTTTTCTTCTTTTTACGGGAATGGCCCGGAGTAGGATGCTGACGATCCTGCTGTTTGGCCTTTTCCTCTTTTTTCTTCACTTGTTCCTGCTTGATCTCCTGCAGTTCCTTTTTCACCGAAGGCTTTTGCTCCGGCTGCTCACGGTTTGTTAAGCCGGGCGAAGAGTTTTTGCTGGGCAAGGAAGGCTCGGACGGACTCTTTTCCGCTGCCGGGGGTTTTGATTCCTTCTCCCGGCCAATGGTAAAATTTTCGGCTTCACCCTGCCCGGCAGGACTGATATTGAAGTCATCTTCAAAGCCGCCCACCTCGAATTCCACAGCGCCCTGCTCGGTTTGGACAGTTTCCGTTTTGCCGGGTTGGGAAGCGGCAGGAGCTTGCTTCTCCTGTTCCACCGCTTTCTCCACAATGGCTTCTCCGGCTTCCGCTTTCACATAATCCAAGCCGAGATTGTCATAGATACGCTGAATCTTAGCGGCGTCATCCGCAAATACTACCAATTCGATGTAATCGCCTTTTTGTTTATTACGGATGGGCACATACAAAAGACCGTGTCCTTTGGCTTCCCGCACAAATTCTTTCATGTACGTTGCAGGCAGATTAAAAAACTTAAACGGGCGCTGCTCACGAAGCATTCGGACAAGCCTTGTCTTGCCATGGGTTTTCTTTTGGTCTTTCAGCACTGCATAAACAAACAGCGCAAAATTCTTCGCCGCCAGTCCCGACAGCTTGAGGGCTACTTCGGTCCCTTCAAGGGTAAATCGGACGATCTGGTCGGCAGGATCGCTTCCGTAGTTCAGTCAGCATTCTCCTTTCATCGTTCCAAGCTGCTGGAGCGTTTGTGTTTTGCTTTTTCCGGCGCAGGTTCCTTAGAAAAGGAATCCACGCCGGGAATCAGGGACAGGCTGGAACCGGTATCCCATTTCACTCCGATCTGCCCGATATCGTCTACATAGGCAACGGTGCCTTTTGTACCCGGAGGCGGAGCCTGCGAATCATCCATGTGATTTAAGATGATGCGGGTTCCGACAGGATATTGTCGGCGGATGAGTTCCACCTGTTCTCTTGTGGGAATTTTATGGATAGGATCATCTCCTTTTTTGATTTTCCCGATTTCGGGTTTGTTTGTTCTTTTCTTCCTGTGTCTGCTTTTCCTGCCGCTGCTGTTCTTCCTGCTGTGCTGCCTGCAGGCGCTGTTCCATCTCAATGGAATGGGTTTCGATATTCCGGCACAGCTTGACGGTATGCCGCAGCTTTTTGAGTTCCTCTGTGAGGACGCCAATCTGCGGGGAATCTGGCTGATAACGGTAGAGCTTCTGGCGCTCTTTTAGAAGCACTGCGATTTCATCCTCCGCTTTCTGACGGATGGCACGAAGCCGCCCGCGGTCCTCAATATGGTTTTTGAAAATGAATTCAGCCTGTTCTATCCGCTGATCCAGCTTGCGGATATCTTGCCGCACAGCAAAGCTTGGGTACCGGGGCTTTTTCGGCAGCGCCCCCATCTTGTAGAGATAGGAATAGTAGAGCGCCCGCAAGCCGGAAATTCTGCGGGGCGGCTTTTCTCCAAGAAGAATAAGGAAGCGGCTGGCAGGAGGTGTTTGTTTCCCAGCCCGGTGAGGAGGCTTAGGATACAGGATGCGGTTTTGGATAGCTTCCGGGGTGTAGTTTTTTCCCAAGGTTTTAAAACGAACGGTGCGCCCGGTACCCGGCAGGATCATGGTGGCGTACTTGCGGTCAAACCGGAAAGCATAGCCCTGTTTTTCCATCACCCGCAGGAACTGCTTCCATGTGAGGGAAGCGGCAATCGCTTCTTCGATATCTTTCTGGATGGGTGTTTTCCATGTGTAGGTACCGTTTTGCTCGGCCAGCCACAGGGCATAAGGACGGGCTACCCGTTCCGATTTCTCTGTATGGATGACGGAAAGGCGGTGCTTTACGCACAGTTCGTCCGAAATCTTCCGCACCCCAGTTACATAGGTTTTTTCATTGCTGCGGTACTTTTTCCCGTTTTCCATGGAGACAGAGTTCCACACAATATGGTTGTGGATGCATTTGGTGTTGAGATGGGTACTGACCACCGCCTGAAATTTCCCGCCGAGCAGCCGGTCCGCAAATTCCATTCCGATTTGATGCGCCAGTTCCGGGGAGATTTCTCCGGGAGCAAAACTCTGCACCAGATGGAATCCCTGCACGCCTTTTTCCTTATGCCATATCTTTTTGATCTGACACATATCCTCAAAGGCAGAGTCTATGGTACAGCCGATGGCTGACTGGAACAGATCCTGTTCTGACTGGTCTTTATTGAGAGCCTTATCGATTTCTCCTTCCAACGATTCTCTGTTTTCGGCACGGGAAGATTTTTTCTCATCGAGAGCATAGTCGATGGCGTTATCAAGGCGGTGGACGGGGATAACGCTGGTATATGCGATAGCGGTTTTCTCCTTTCTGAGTTTTCGGTGCGGGCAGCTTAGACGAATTCATATCTTGGCTATGTGCGCAAATTGCATCCAACCGCAGGTTGGTTACCAATTCTCCTTTACTTCTTTCCAAACCTGGCGGGCGATAACGGTCATTTCCTCCACGCTCTGCTGGCTGGCTTCGCCATAAGTATTCGCAACCTTGGCAAGCTGATTGGCGTTATTGCAAAGCCCTGCCACTTTGTGAAGCAGGTCCGCATGGTGATCGCAGGGTTTTGCACGCAGTTCGGCTCCCATGATGAGGGTGCGCAGAAATTCCTCACGGGGCAGACCGCTTTGTTTCACCTGTGTTTCCAGATGCGCCAGTTCCTTTTTGTTTAAATGAAGAGGGATGATGTGATTTCGTTTTCTCATAGGGACTCCTTTTTAACGCTCCGGTACTTTCCTTTTGCGGCTTTTCTTCTGCTCCGGCGCTTTAGCCGGATATTCGTAATGGACAGGGATATCCTGCAGGCGAAGCTTGCCGCAGTCCGGAGCGAAAGCTGCGTATCGGGTATAACAGTATCCTTCTGATTCTACAAGGATTCCGTCCCTGCTGTTTTCTCCTTTCACCAGTACACAGTGCCAGCAGAGACTGCCGGGATCGAACCACATCTTGTCTTGGTAATCAAACAGGAAAATCTGATCTTGCAAAAATCTGGTTTCCTGAAACTGACGATATTCTTCATCAGCCAAAACCACCACCTGTTCTACTCGAAACTCAGTCTGGCGCTCTGGTGCAGGATGTCTTAGATTTTGACCGTTGATATCGGATAGATCATGGGGACGGTGGTAAAATACAGCGTGTTCCTGATAGGCTTTTGGTTCTTCCAGCACAAGGTGTTCCATTGGTACATCCTGCAGGTTTACTTTGCGGCAGTCCTTTCCATAACCAAGGTACAGGCTGTTTCGCCCCTGTGCAATCAGCATATATTCCTGTTCTCCTTTGGTCCTAACCATCAGACAGCGGAACAGCCCGCCCGGATCGGCGCTCATCAGTTCCCGGTTATCCTTGAGGAAAGGATATTCCGGGGAGACGTCCTCTGAGAGCTTCTCAAAATCCTCTTTGCCCAAGACGATGACCTTTGTCACTTCAAAAACGCCGGGGACATAATTCACCTCGTTCCGGCGCAGGCTGTCCAGTGTTTTGGCGTTTGCCGCAAATGCAGCATATTGTTTCTGATTCAGTTTTCTCACCTCTTTCTATATTCGATGGGCGGCTGGATGCCGGGGGTTTGGGGTTCTCCCCAAAATGCGTTTGGATATCCAAACGCTATGCTTGCAAAACCAGTCACCGGCTGGGAAAATACCACGCTGGAATCAGAGCCCGTCATGTTCATCTGATTCCTTGATTTTTGCCAGACCTTCCAGCGTCGTACAGATAATATTTCGCTTTTCGGCTGTACCGATTTCAGCGGACATGGAGTTGCTGATCTCATTGCCGCATACCACCAGCATTCGGCATCGGCACAGTTTCTGACGGGAAATATTTTGAAATTCCCGTTTTTCATCGGCATTTTCCATCTGCAGGTACTGGCTGTCCGAAAGTTTCGGGCAGATCGGGACATATCCCAGTTCATAAATCTTGCGGCAGTAGCGTTTTAACAGGCGGGGCGCGGCATCGGGTGCGGCGCACACATAGGCAAATGCTTTTTCCATAGTGATTTCCTTTCTTTTCATATATTGAATAAAGGGGCAGGCTATCCACGTGGATAGCCTGCTTGTATGACTGTCTGTTTATGGCTATCCACGGGGATAGCCTTGGAGATTATTCGGAGGTTTCTTCTTCCGAATCGGCTTCCAATGCAAAGCGCACACGGTCGGAACCCAGCTTATAATAGGCGTCGGTGACTTCAATCCCTACGGCTTCATATCCTTCCAGCCGGGAAGCGAGAACGGTAGTTCCGGCTCCGCAGAAGGGATCGAGGATTCTCCCGCCCGGTACACAGATTTTCACAAGGTCACGCATGAGCTGCAAGGGCTTTTCCGTCACATGAATTCTGTTTTGAGGATTGGCGTAACGGAACACACCGGGCAAACAGCCAACCGGTCTATTCACCGGCATAGGACCATTGGAACCCCATACGATGTATTCACTTTGCTGGCGGAAACGTCCTTTCTGGGGGCGGCTGGTCATCTTATCCCATACCGCACAGCCACGCCAGATCCATCCAGCCCACTGCAGAGCGTCGGTAATAGAAGGATACTGCCGCCAGTCAATGAACAGACAAACCGGCGCTCCTGGTTTGCAGGCTTTTCTGGCGTCAGAAAGCCATTCAGCCATCCATCTGGTCCAGCTTCGCTGATCCTTTTGATCTCCGTCAAAATCGGGCAGGGCGTTTTCTTTGTCCATGCTGCTGTACTTTTGATTGGTGGTGCGGTTTTTCTCGGCTGGCTTCCACCCGCCCGAAGCGTAGGGCGGATCGGTAATAATGGCGTCGAACACCTGCGGCTTGAATGCCCGGATTACCTGCAGGGTATCCCCGTGCAGAATCGTCCAGCCATCCCCGCCGCTGTGTTCCATGGGCAGAATGGTTTCGTCAACAATTTGAGCCAGTTCTTTCGTTTCGTTCAGAGGCATCTTCCTTTCTAAAAAAAAATTACAGTGTTTTTTATCGTTCTTCCCCTCGGCTGCGCTTTTTAGAGGCACGAGGGTGCGGTCGATATTCGGGAGGAGGAGTAATAACAGGTGACTCACGTTTGAATTTTCGTTCCACCACAATTTCATCTGGCCGGATGTGGAGCACATCAATGGTGGGGTTATCAATTACGACTCCGGGCAGAATGACTGCGTGTTCATGAACCTCTATCTCGCCGCCAAGCTCCCCGTAAACAGAAGCTTTTTCCATGATTACAGGGGTTCCGCCGGTAACAGCATTCGCAAAGATTTTGGCATTTCCAGATATATGGACGTTTCCATGGACATAACCAGAGGTTACGATAGCATGATCTTCTATGATGGCTTCTCCACCGATTCGGCTTTTTCCGGAAATGACTGCACAACCACGAGCGCAGGAGTAATCCCACATGATGGCGTCACCGGATATATAGGATTCCTCGGCGGCGACAGCATTGTTCGCAACCCAGCACTGCCCTTCCTGACTGAGATTTTCCTCAGACTGGACGAAACCGCCAAGATCTCCCGCATGGACATCCTCACGAACATCCCGCAAGGCCCGAATACGGTGCAGCCATGGGTACTGCGGGTGAACAATGTCGGTAATCTCGTATTTCTGATTCATCTGGCGTCACCTCGTTCCTTTTCGTTTTTCGACTTCGTATGAGTTTTCTCCGATAATTCCGTTTCCACATATTCGCTAATGATATTAAGCGCTTTGTAATAATTCCCGGACTGGTAGACACGGTCACACATCTCCTTTGCCTGATCCGGCTGTCCGTTTTCCTTCAGCAGCCGGGAAGCTCTGCCGAGGATGGAAAAGATGTTTCCGTCCTGTCCCACCAATTTCATTTTTGGCCGATGAGGGGGTAACTGCTCTTTCAGGGGTTCTGCAGGCTGCATCTGCTCTACTTCAAAATAAAATGGTTCTGCTTCTCCAAAATGAACATACAGCACACCATCGTCAGTCTGGATTTCCTGCTGCTCAAAGCCTTCGCCCCAGCCATCGGAAAACTGTCCATGCAGATAATCCTGCAAATCTTCCATTTCTTCGTCAGCCAACGGTTCTTTCAGCACGACAGTTGTACAGCCCATCAATTCTCCGTTCCGAATTTCTATCGAAGGAATCGCGCTGATTACCTTTTCTTTAATTCCGGGATTGCGTTGTTTATAAAAGTAAGACATGAGGTTTCCGGTATACTGTTCTACAGCAGGGCGGATGCTTTCCTCATAGCAGACCATATCCGTACCATCAAACAGCGTGGGATAATCGGATACTCCATTGTTCCAGCCATACTCGTCTATTTCATTTTCGTGGAAATCTCCTGTCAATGGAGAGTAAAGTTTGAGTGTAATTTCTTTATCCGCTATTGCAAAACCTCCTTTTAACGGGAACAGGCTGCCCTTTGCCGGACAGCCTGTTTTTCGTATCTTTCTTTTGTCAGGTCGGCATAATCGCAGCCTTCTTTTTCCGGAAGATTCCTGACCATGCGGTACTTGCCCTGATAGGCTTTCTCAATATGATCGGCTGCCCACCTTCCCGCAAAATCGTTATTGGTACAGATTTCGATTTCTTCAATCTCCGGGTGACGGGCGAGAAAAGCGTCCAGCGCAATGGGTTTTTTCATATCCCGGCTTGTCTGTGTTCCTTCTTCAGGCGCATAAATCCCGCCAAGGGACAGCCGCCATTTATCTGTTGTCCCTTCCAGCGTTAAATGTGCGAGTGGCTCTATTGCGGCTTCATATATGGCGAGTTTTTTGCTTTCCCTTTTCGGCGGGAGACAAAAACAAAACCGCTTATCGCTGCCGGACACCTCTGCCTTGAATGGGTTTCCCCGTGTATAGGTACCACGCAGAAAAGCATACCGGGCAGTACCGGTTTCGTCCTTCCCAACAAACACAGCGTTGTGGTAGTCGGCGCTTTCGTAGAGGATTCCTGCCCGGATGCAGGCTTCGATGACCTTGCGGTCGATACCACGCTTCAAAAGATAGGCAAACACCCTGCGGTTATTTTCCGCTGCCGGCGGCAAAAGAAATTCCTTCGGCTGTTCCGGCTGGGAAACAGGCGGAACATAGCTGGGGTTTTCCCCGCATAAGGTCTGCACCGCTTCTACAAATTTCAGCCCCTCAACCTTAATAAGATAGTCAAGGGCGCTTTTGCCGCCGACATCCCGGCTTTTCCAATGCCAAAGGCTTGTGGTTTCGTTGATTTTAAAGCTGTCATGTTCTTTCAGCTGGAACTCACCCCGGCTTTCGGCTTTCACCAGTTGTCCGGGACGGTAACGCCGCAAAAACTCAATGGCGCTCATCTGTTTGGCAGCGGTGATTTGTTCTTCGGTGACTCCGGGCATGGGAATCCCCCTTTCTTACTTAAATGACAGCCGCCCGCAGGATTTTCGCCTGATCGGTGCGTTCCCACGGGAACTCCGGCCTGCCGAAATGTCCATAGGCGGCGGTCCCAGTATATCTCGGTGATAACAGATCCAGCTTTGCGATAATCTCGGCAGGCGTTAACCCAAACACCAGTTTTACCGCATCTGCCAGACAGTCATCGGCGCAGACCGTTCCGGTTTTAAAGGTATCTACTTCCACCATCACCGGTTGGGCTGCCCCAATAGCATAAGCCAGTGTAACCTGACACCGTTCGCACAAACCCGCCGCCACAAGGTTTTTAGCAATATATCGGGCCATGTATGCGCCGGAGCGATCCACTTTGGTGGCGTCCTTACCGGAAAAAGCACCGCCGCCGTGAGGCGCGAACACTCCGAAGCTGTCCACCATGAGTTTTCGTCCGGTGAGACCGGTATCTGCTTCCGGGCCGCCCAGCACAAACCTTCCGGCTGGATTGATTAAAATTTTTGTATCCTCATCCGGTGGCAGGACCTGCAAAGCAGGGGCAATCACTTTATCCGTCAGTTCGAAGCAGAGTTCATCGGCAGGGATTTCAGGGCTGTGCTGGGCAGACAGCACAACGGTATCCAGCCGGAATGGTTTTCCATCCTCATCATATTCCACGGTGACCTGTGCTTTCCCGTCCGGCCTTAGTCCTTGAATTGCACCGGATTTTCGGGCGATGGTGAGAGCGCTGGTCAGACGGTGTGCCAGCACAACCGGCAGAGGAAGCATTTGCGGGGTTTCCGAACAGGCATATCCCACCATGATTCCCTGATCGCCAGCGCCGAGCTGCAGAGAGGGACTGCTCCCATCCACATTTCTTCGCTGCTCTAACGAACAGTCCACACCTGCGGCGATATCCGGGCTTTGCTTATGGATGAGGCACTGGATGGCAAAACGGGCCGGATTGTAGCCTACTTTTCTGAGAACCGAACGGACAATCGAAGGGATAGAAGGTTCATACAGGCTGGTAATCTCCCCGGCGACAATGATCTGCCCTCTGGTAGCCATCACTTCGCAGGCCACACGGGAGAGGGCGTCATGGGAAAGGCATTCGTCCAGCACACTGTCGGCAATGAGGTCGCACAGCTTATCCGGATGCCCTTCCGTAACAGATTCGGCGGTATAAAATTGATTCATGGCATTCTCCTTTATCTTTCATGATTCGGGGGCTTTTTGGTTTTGGGTTTTGGGCTTACCACCGGGTTTATTCGGATACACAAAAGCCCTTCCGGTGTTTGGATGAATTTCTCAGGGCTTAAAAACATCTGCTGATACTTCTGCATTTGTTTTTCAGTCAGGCTGGAGAAGTTTTCTCCCTGAATACCACAGACAAAAAAAGCTCCCGCAATTATGTCATAGTTCTCCAGCACACGGTTTAGCGGCAGCCCCATATTTTTTCCTTCGTCATTGCAGACAATAGCAACCGGTTCTTCCCACGGATAAAGTGCCTGAATGGGTCCGCCTACCATTTGCTGCATTTCATGAAGGTCGTTTTTCATCTCAACAGGCCGGGCTGCTTTGCCCGGTTCTACAAGCAATACTCACATTCCGGCAGATCACCTCACTTGCAGGGAAAAGGGCTTGAGGCTTTTCCCGATTGCTTCATAGTTTTCAAAATGCACCTCGCAGCCCAACAGATAAGACACCGCTTCCTCCCATTCCTTTAAAGGGTATCTTTCCTTGTCCGGCAGGCGGTACAGATCGCCAAGCGCCGCCCATTTGAGTTCCGGCAGTAGACGCAGGTTGGAGATAAAGGTGCGGTGCTGTTCGGCTACCACATCCAAAAGTCCAAGTTTTTTCAATCAATCCCTCCAGTATGATAAAAATAGGGACGGAGCGCTCCGCAGCGCCCCGTCCGATTGGTTCTTACGCTATTTTTTCCTGCGGTTACGAATATGCAGGAACACAAGGCCGCCCAAAATGACAGCGCATAAACAGATCAAAATAATTGCTTTTGGTTCCATTGATTGATTCTCACCTCACTTCTGCGGCGATGACCACCGTGCGGGCGTTTTCCCATTCATAGGAACAGGTGACGAGCGTCAGCAGGCGGCAGTCCTCGCCGTGGATGGTTTGGGATTCGTATAATGACTGTGCGAAGAGCTCTTTCTGAAAAGACAGGAAATCCGCATGATCCGCAAATTCAGTGCGGTTAAACCGGAACTTTGTGATATCGGTTTTCAGCACAGCCGCAATTTGATATTCCCGCAGTCCATTGCTGGTCTGCAGCAGGATTTTGGAGTGTTCGTTGCGGAAGGCTTCATCAGTCATCTTTTGAAGAACAGCGAACATGGTCCCGTCATTCATGTTGTGCCCGTAGACCACGGTATTTTGACTCTCTGCGGAACAATCCCATTGAAAAAAGATGCTTCCGGCAGTGCGCCATTCTCCCTTGTAGGTACGCCGCAGATAGTATTCGGGATCGTCAGCGCTGCTTTGCAAAACCGGGTAATCCACACAGGTGCCGGGAATGGAAATCCAGCCTTTGATGTCCGGGTATTCAGTCTGCAAAGCGGGAAGGTCCACAAGGGATTCCGGTTCGAGCTGTTCTTTCCCAGCCGGTAAAACCCCGGAGCTTTCGGCTCCGGGGAGAGGCTGTGCGTATTCTTTTTTCAGGGCTTGTGCTTCTCCATTGGTCAGCCCCGGCTGTAGAACCAAAAACCAGAGAAGTCCCAATAGGCTCAGGCACAAAAGGCCGATGCAAAATCCTTTTAGAAAGATTTTCATTCTTCTGTGCCTTGATCCTCATCGGCCTGATCAGCAGATTTGCGCTTTTTACCTGTATAGCGCAGGAAAAGCAGAGCGCCGCCGGACAAAACTGCCAAGCCTGCAAGAGTGCCAAGGATGGCAGGCATCCACGGGTTATCGCCGGTCTGCGGAACAGAGGGAACCTCCGGCACCAGCTTGTTATGCATCTTTACGGTCGTTGTTTCGCCTGCCTTGATTTCTACGGTCTGATCGTCAGGCAGAATATACTTTTCGGAATCTTCGCCAGCTACTTCAGATACGGTGTATTCTCCCACACGGAGAGTGAGATTGATTTCACCGTTTTCATCCGTTTTGAATTCCTGCTCATAGGCATTGCCCATGAAGTCAGTACCGCTGATTTTGAAGGTGCGCCCTTCGACCTTATCATCGTCGGCGGTCTTTACCACCTTTAGGGAACCGGTCTGCGCTTTGTTCAGGAACCCTTCGCCAGCTTCGGTTTCGATGCGGACAATCGCTTCATTCTCAGTAATGGAGAAAGGATAATATCCGTCATCCTTTTCGAAAAATTCCGGCGCTTCCTTCTCATGCAGGAAGTAATTTCTATAAACAAGATCCTTCATCTGGTAGAGGCCCGGTTCGGTTTCTGTCATTTCACCTGCCAGCTTGTCGATATCCGCATTGAATTCACCATTATTGTCCACATCGGCATAAACTTCAAAAACAGCCCCGGACAGCTTGTGGTCCGGATAATCGGCGTCCACCTTTATGGTTTCGGCGGTACCTTTGATGATCTGGTTTTCAATGGTGATTTCGATGGTCTGTCCGTCCTCGGTGATTTCTACCGGGAAGATTTCTTCCGTCAATACGAAGGCTTCCGGAGATGCGATTTCACGCACGAGGAAGTTTCCAGCAGGCACATTATCAAACTCAAAGTACCCGATTTCATTGCTCTCGGTGACCATGAGGGCGGTTTCTTCGGTAAACTCCGTTTCGTCAAAACGGAACAGGCCGATAACAGCGCCGCCTAATTCAAAACCATCCTGATCGACCTTCCAGCCGGATACCTTGCCGCGCTTTAAGGTATTTTCAATGGCTTCTCCATCGTTCGCTTCAATTTCCACTTTCGCCACATCCTGTCCGGCATACTCAAACACCACAGGGGATTTTTTGTCGCTCAAAATGTAGTGATCGTCGGTTCCGATTTCCTGTACATACAGGGAAGCCCCGCAGGGGATGTCGGTTGTAAATACGGCATTCCCATTCTCGTCAATGCCGATTGTTTCCATCAGCCCGTCTGCCGGGATGGAGGTACCATCGGAGGCGGTCAGTTGTTCCGCAGCGAACAGTCCGAAAGTAATGTTTTTCCATTCCTCATTCATGCCGAGGGAGAAGGTTTCGTCCTGTTCCAGCAACTTCTTGAGGGAAATCTCCACTTTCTGGCGTTCATTGACGAAACCAATGCTGGCGGAGGTGATCTCTACTTCCTGACCGGCATAGGACAAAACGACTTCCTTGGGTTCAGGATCGATTACCATGCCATCCGGCGCAGTGATTTCCTTCACCTGATAGCGGCCGAGATACAAAGGTTCCGAGGTGGCGGTCCCGTCACTTCCGGTGGTCAAAGTAGCCGCCAGTTCGCCTGCTTTCAGGTGGACGGTTCCGTCCGGGGTAACGACATCTTCCAGTGCTGTGATTTCATAAACAGCGCCCGGCTGGCCCTGCACCTCATACTGAGGCTGGTACATCCCGCCGGATTCTGCAACAGACTTAAATACTTCGCCCTCTTTGGAGACTGTAATCGTTCCCTTTTGCGGGATATTGTATTTCTCCACTGTAACCACGTCCTGTGAACCGTCCACCACAAAGGGAACCGGCTCTTTGTCAAGAACATATCCCCATGGACTCTGCTGTTCATACAGCTCGTAATTTCCAAACGGAAGCGGTTCCGGCAGCATAAGGGTTCCTGTGGAGTCCGTCACAAAGGTGTCGATATCGATGGGGCTGGGGTAATTGATATGCTGTACTACCCACTCGCCGGTATCAGCGTTGCGGATTTTGACTGCTGTTCCCGCCAGAGGAATAATTTTGCCGGATTCGGCGTCTTTCTTCTCAAAGCGGATGAGCGAGGTAAAGGTGGGGTTATTGAGAATGAAATAATAGGTTTTACCGTGCTCAGCAATGAACACGGAGAAGTCTGGGACAAATTTCTGTCCTTGGGCACCTTTGGTCTGATGCACCACATACAAGCCATACGGAAGGTCCTTTGAACGGGCAAATCCATAGGAATCGGTGGTCAGCAGGTCACGCTCGGTTTCTTTTGCGTTCTCATAGCTGCCTGCGCTGGCCAGATAAATCTGGAACTGAGCGCCTTCTTCTGGCTGCTCGATCTGATCGGAATCGCTGCTCTCAGCAGGTTTGTCCGTATGCTTGGTGATAGCAATGCTGCCGAGGATAACATCCTCTGTAGCGGTCATGGGGATGCTGTTGTTTTCCAAGGTGAAATTTCCCGGTTCTGCACCTACCGGATAGATGGTTTCGTCCAGCAGGTATCCTTCGCTGGGCGTAATCTCACGAATTGTATAATCCGATCCGCAGGGGTATTCCTTGGTGGTGAATTTGCCCCCGTTTGCTGTGGTATAGGTATCCAGCAGATTTTCCCCTTTGAACATACCGTATAAAGCGCCATCCAAACTGGAATCGCCTTGTGCTTCCTCGGTTTCGGAATCCACTTTATCCAATTTAACTGTAAATTTCTTCAGAAGATTGGAAAAACTCACGCTGGAAGTCTGGCCGGGATAGATGGTTACCTGCTTGGATTCAGGCTGGACATATTTGTCCGGGGCACGTTCCGTTACGGTGTATGTTCCAGCTTGGAGATTGTCTACCCGGATGCTTCCGTCCGGTCCGGTCACCACGTCTTTTTCGATTCCATTCCCGGAAATATGAAAAGGAATGCCGGAAACCTCGCCATCTTCGGAGGTTTTCACAAGCTGCAGGGTACCCGCCTTGATCTCAAGGGAAAAATAGCACTTTACGGGTTCAGCGGAGCCTTTGACGTCAAAAGTGACTACATTCTGGTATTCATCACGCAGCCAGTATTTGGTGCCGCCTGTTACAACACCGGGGATAGAGGAAGGCAGCTCCTTTTCTGCGGTGATTGTACCGAATTCCTTTTTATCCGTAGAAACATGAAGTTTGTTCCCGCTGATGGAAAAATCCACTCCCGGATAGCTGACGGAGAAATCTTTGAGAACATTGTTTTCATCCACCAGTGTGGTTTCATTTTTTCCAGTGTCCTCATTGTATTTGAGGTCATGTGTATATGCGCCGACCGCACTGGGATTGTCGGTGGCAAAGGATGGAACGGTGTGATAAGTAACCACGTTTTCCCTCAGCTTCTGAAAGATCGTCTTTGCCGCAGGGCTGTTGGCAGTAATTTCATTCACGATCTGGTTTTCATATCCGGTGCCAAGCTGCCCGTGGGCAATCAGCCAAATGAGGATTTGGGTGGCAATGTATTCATCCATGGCGCTCCCGCCGTACTTAGTGCCGGTTTCCACGTTATATCCCAAGGTCAGAGCAGTGTTGATCATTGCTTTCTGTTCCGTGGTAAGGGCGGCATAATCATCCGACTGGTCATAGCCAATCCCGGTATGGGTTGCCACGCCAAGCTGGATGCAATAGGCGGTGCGGAAAGCTGTTAAATCGTTAATTCGCAGTTCAGTAAACTTATCTGTGCTGTATCCGCCAAATGGCGCCGGAAGGCTGGAGCTAAGAGAATATCCTCTGCCGTTATAGTCGATCATGGAGATATATCCATCATACTCGTATTCAGCGGCAAAAGCATTGCTTGGTACAATACCAAAGCAAAGAAGCACTGCCATCATCATAGACAGAAGTCTTTTTAGATATTTTTTCATGAAGTTCTCCTTTCGGATAAAATAAAAAATGCCCCCGCAGGCTGAAAGAAAACTCTCAACTTACGGGGGCAAGTCAATTTATCGTTCTTCTTTGTGTTTGGGATGGCGCTGTTTTTTGTGAGGGACTACCTTCTGAGGCAGTTCCTGCTGTGTACAGCGAACCGCTTCGATTACAGTTTGGGTATCGATCCCATTTTGTCTGCATCCATTCAGAATACCTTCCAAATAGGAAACAGAGGGCATGGCGGGTTTGTCTTTATACGGGCTGTTCATAGTATAGGCCATGATTTCCCGTCTGACTCCGTCCTGATTTGTCACTGTAACAGGCTCTTTCCCATATAAAAAGGGAAATCCTTCGTAATGATCCAGATGCTGTTCGTCCCGTTCGGAAATACGCCAAAGGACGCCGTCCACATAGCTTCCTTCTTCCGGCAGAATGGTGGCAACGCCATTCCCGCCGCCATTGGTGCGGAACGCAAGGCGGTATCCCTCTAACCGGACGGATTCCACAACTTCTGCATCCGGACAGCGAAACGCCATCTGATTCAGGTTCATATTAGAACCATACGCAAAATAAAGTTTTTCTTTGGTTTTGATCATCTCCTATCGTTCATGGTTTTGGCGGTTCTGCAGGCTGGGGTATTGAGCTTTATCGTAGCGCCATGCCCTGTCGCCGGGAAGCTTTGAAAGCAGATGTTCTCGCACATTTTTGTATTCCGGTCCAATAAGACCAAGGCGCAGCAGAAAGGTGCGGAAGGTAAAGGCAGGGTTTTCGCTGATCTCGGTTTTCCGCATGACTGTCCGGCTCTGGTTAATAGCCTGTGCAGAGATCGCCAGTGCCAGCGTGATGTTTGCCCTGACTTTGCCTGCATGGAGGGTGCTTTCAAAACAGCGCCATTCCAAGGTTCCACGGTAAAACACAGAATGAAGGTTTAAGGCATAGTATCTTGTCCAGTTGTAATGCTCGTAGCTTCCGTCAGAGCCTTCATACCATTCCCGCCTTAACCGATCCATGGTAGTATTGCTTGGAAGTTTACGGATTTTCTCCAGCATGGGTTCCCGCACCTTCTGGCACCAGCGTTCCACCCGGCTCTCGTTTACATTTAAGGCTTTGAACAGGATATCCTCTTTGGAATACATAATGGAAAGGGCGTTTTTCAGGCTCTGCGGTGTATGCTTGGAAGCGTCCACATGAACGTGCATACCGCAGCTTCCATTGACAACAGCTCCTGCATGGCGCAGGGTACGGACAACTTCCTGCAGTTTTCCCATTTCGCTGTACTCCAGTTTTGGGGAATTCATCTCCACCTTGTAGTCACCATCACCGATTGGAACCTGCTGCCGCCCGGTTCGATGAGAACCATGGATACTGGAGTCGTAAACAAACCGCCATGTTTTTCCCTCGTTATCGGTCACTTCCCACGGATCATAGGTGCGGGAAGAACGGGAATGGACAGCGTTGGTTCCAAACAGGGAAGCCACGGCTTCTGCTGCCTGCTGGCGGGTGAGTCCCGTCATCTCAATTTCACAGCCGAAATATTGGTCTTTCAGATCAATCGATGGCATTCACCTCCCGATGGGCAGAAGCCAACCGTTTGCCGATGGCTTCCACCACTGTAACGGTAACGCCGTTTCCGGCCTGTTTGTAGAGCTGTGCGTCCGATTGAATAGGAAGCACTCTGTCGATCTGTTCGTCCCGCCAGCCTTGCAGCCGCAGGCATTCTTTTGGAGTCAGCCTGCGGATTCGGCCGCCGAAAAAAACACCGTGGCGGTCTTGGGCGGTGAGGGTGAACATGGGTTCTTCCGCAGATTTGATTCGCCGCCCGTTCTGACGGACAGTTTCCCTTTCCGGGGTAAGGACCGCACGGGCTTCCAAGGTTCCTTGGTCGCTGTTTGTGGTGAGGGTATGGGCGATTTTTCTGCCAACTCTGCCGCGGCGGGTATTCAGTCCGGCAAACGCCAAACTGATGCTGTCGCCGGGATACGCCATTTTATAGCCTTTTTTCGTGTTTTCCTTAATCGGAAGCCCAACTTCATACAGTCCGGTTTTCCCGCCAAATCCACCCGTTTGTGCAGCAAGGGTACAGCTTATTCCTTTTGTGGAATAGATTCTTTCTCCCTGAGCTCCGGGCAGGATTTGTACAAGAGATATTCCTGCTGTTTCGGTGAAAGGAAATATTTTTCCTCTGCATCGTTCATCAAGATATCCGATAAGATACACCCTTTTTCTGGATTGGGGGACTCCAAAATCTTTGCTGTTGAGCACCTGCCATTCCAAACCATACCCCAGTCTGTCCAGCGTATGGAGGATGGCCGCAAATGTCCTGCCCCCGTCATGATTAAGCAGTCCGGGAACATTTTCAAGCAGCAGATACGCAGGTCTTTTTGCCGCAGTCAGCCGGGCAATTTCAAAGAACAAGGTACCTCTTGGATCGGAAAATCCCCCACGGTTTCCAGCAATCGAAAAAGACTGACAGGGAAAACCTCCGCACAGGAGTTCGAAGTCGGGGATATCGCTCGGATCGGCTTTTCGGATATCTTCACAGAACCACTCTCCTTTGGTATCGAACAAGGCTTCATAGCTTTGATTGGCTTTTTTGTCGATTTCGCAGTGTCCTACACAGGTAAATCCTCCGGCACGGGTGAGTCCTTCCCGGAACCCGCCAATACCGGAGAACAGGTCAATATATCGTATGGTTTTCTATATCACGCCCCTTATCTTGTATGATACTAAAAGCTAACACACAATCAATGGACATCGCCCCTTTCCCATGGTGAAATGAAATATATATGAAAACAGCCCGCAGTTTCCTGCGGGCTGCTGCTGGCTGTGTTATGCGTAGGTTTCATCTTCATTTTCATTGGTTTCGCCGGATTCTATGGTATCGTCATCCGGCTCGGTTTCTTCTTCCTCATCCTGATTCCAGCTTTCCGGTGTAGTATCCTCATCGTCCTCGCTGGGTTCTTCCTCGCCCTCACCGGTTTCGGTGTTTTCTGCAGGTTCCCAGCTGCTCCCGGTTGTTTCTTCATCAGCACTGAGTCCCTCGGTTTCGCCATTTTCTTCGTCCCAGTCCTCTGGTTCCTCGTCATCGGATACTTCCTCGTCCTCATCGCTTTCAGCGATTTCTGCGGCTTCCCAGCCGTTTTCAGCCTGTTCCTCGTGCTCGGCTGCTCTGGCGGCTTCGAATTCTTCTTCCGCTTCTTCCAGCGCCTGTTCGATCAGCCCAATCACGAATTCTTTTTGGGTGAGGCGGCGATGATAGGCTTTCTCATAGTTTTCAAGGTATTCCTTTACCCTCTGGAACAATTCCTCGCTCACCTGAAATGCTAATGTTCTTCCTTTTTCCATAATTCTGTTAGCCCCTTTCTCATAATGCTCCCGGATGATCATTTCGATGAATTTGCTCATCGTACTTTCCGTTTCCCTGATTTCCTCGCTGATTTGGTTATGCAGATCCAGCGGGATTTTGCAGGTTACGCCCTTTGTTTCCACGCCTATCGCTCCTTTTTTCGTTCTTTCCCTTTCGGGCAACACAAGCATACTGCAACCCGCCGGATAAAGCTATTACCAAGACCAACAACCTTTCAGTCAAAGCAGGCTCGACAAACGTCACAACCAATAAAGGCTATGTGGGGGTTATTCTTCTCTCAACAGGGAACCAAGGAAGCCCATCATCTCCTTCGGAATGGCTTCTTCCTGCTGTGGTATGGGCTGGGAAGGCACAGCTTTGAGTTCTTCCCGCAGTACCCGGCGCAGAATTGTTTCCAGTTCTTCTCGCTGGGCATTTTCCAGAATCACCTGTACCAGAAAGGCGTTTTTCTGGCCTTCCGGCACAGTCTGCAGAATTTCCCATGCTCTGCGATGTTCTTCATTCTGGAGGTTGGGGCGGAACATAAATAGGGGCCTGCTCATGCCTTGCCCACACCGCCCGAAAACTGCCCCAAAATCCTCTCGAACCCTTCAGCGTTTACCTTGTCGTCTATCAGGGCAAAAACCCGACACAGGCTGTCCTGTTCGCTCACGTTGCCCTTGACTACCGATGCGCCGCCGCCCAGCATCACCACCGGGATGGCTTTCAGGTCAAACCCTGATTCCATAGCTGCCGAAAGAAGGCTCTCTTTGTAAAGCCGCCCTTGTTTCTGGATAATGTTTCGGGCGTCCTCATCCATACTGCAGGGCTTTCCTGTCAGAACACGCTCCACCTGAGCGTCGGTCACAGACAGCCCGGTATCCCGGCGGACCTGTTCTTTCGTTTCATCAATGCAGCGGATCATACCGAGTTCCAGACTTCGGCAGGTAGCCGCATTGGGAACACCATTATCCAGCCGCATCAGATCAACAGTCCAGCCGCCGATGTCCATGAGAAGAACAGAAGGCTCATTCTGGATGAGTTCCGAATGCAGAGCAATGGCGGAATAGCCTTGTGGGAACAGTTTCACATCCTCGATGGTGATTTTGTAGGCAATTCCTTCAAACTTGAAGCACACCGGCTGGGAAGAACGCAGAAGGTATTCTCGGAAGGGCTTTTTCTCCCGGCCAAATCCGGCCAAAGGCAGCCCGGCGGCAATGCGCACCGAACACTCCGTTTTTCCACCTCGCTGTTTGATTTCCTTGGCGATGGCTGCAAGAGTAAGCAGGTAGTAATTGTCGTTTTCCATTTTGTTACGCAGGATCGGCTGTCTGCCGGTTCCGCAGACATAAAACTTCCCGCCGAATTCCAGTGTGTTTTGCAAGGTGTAGGGTTCATGGGAATACTCTGCAATACCGGCTGGGAAAGAAAAATGCCGGGTTTTGATTGCGTAATAGCCATGGTCGATGCCAATGTTCATGGTTTTACTCATCCTTTCTTGTTGGTTGTTGAAAACTTGAGGTTCTTGCTGAGTTAGAGCTTAGAGTTATCTTGTTCTTTCCCAGCTGGTAAAGTATTAGGGGGGAGAGTGTGAGAGGGGGGAAAAGCGGAAAACCGCCCCGGCCATTCAGCCGGAGCGGTTCTAAAAAAGGGCGCACTACCCCCTTGTATCTTGAGGGCTTGAAATTGGCCCATTTGGGGCTTTCGTCAATCTATCTATATATCTGCCGAAAACTTTTACAGTTCCGACAACGGGAAAAAAGAGTGGTAAACGCAAAAAAGCGGAGTTCCCAGCCTGAAAAATCAGGTGAAAACTCCGCTTAGCTTTGCAGATATCTCTAAAAACGGGGATGACAGTAATGGGACACCAATCCTTTTTTGAAACGGAAAAAAGCCCGCAAACCCGCATGAATACTAAGAAAAATGTGCCTGACAGTAAAATCAGGCACATAATCTGGTGGGAGAAGGTGGATTCGAACCACCGAAGTCACTGACAACAGATTTACAGTCTGCCCCCTTTGGCCACTCGGGAATTCTCCCATATTATATCTGTATATACCAGACTTTTAAGACAAATCCATTTATGCAAAAAATCGTGGAGCTGGTGGACGGACAAAAACGCAGCTTGTACCTGCGTTTTTCCAGCTCGGCCACCCAAAGGCTGCGCCTTTCGGTACCGGCCTTCGCCGCTTTTCGCTAAAAACGTCGCCCCGCGACGTTTTCTGACGCTCAAACCCTCTTAGGCTTCAAGCCCGTCCTTACGCATGATGTGCAAAAAATCGTGGAGCTGGTGGACGGACTTGAACCCCCGACCTGCTGATTACAAATCAGCTGCTCTACCAACTGAGCTACACCAGCATGTTTGCACTTGACGCTAAAATAATATACCACTTCGCAGATACCTTGTCAACAGTTTTTAATAAAGTTTTTACCGAAAAAACAAAATTATAGAGGTTCTCTGTCCTCTAAACCGATTGGTTAAATAAACTTTTATTTATTGTTCCCGCTATCAGAGAATAAATTAAAAGTCTCTTTCATATCTTAGAGATTTTTCTGTTTCTGTTAAAACAAAAAAGAAACGGGCGCTTTTACGCGCCCGTTCCGCTTAGAAAGAATTGCTAATTAGCAACCACAGCCACAGCCGTTGTTGTTGCAGCCGCAGCCACAGCCATCATCGTTGCCACAGCAGCAAACGAGGATGATTACGAGAAGAATTACCCAAGTGCAGCTGCTGCCGCCACCGAATAAACCATTACACATAGCGTTGTTTTCCTCCTTTCAAGCGTTACATTATAGTATATTGCTACTCCCGCTTTTTGGTTACAAAAAAACAAGCGCGAATTGTTAAATTCTTTCCCGCGTCTTGTACAGATAGAAGACCACAGCAGCGGGCCGGCTTGTTTTACCTGCCGCCGATTGAAAAAAAGCTTTGAATCTGGTATCATTACATCAACGAACCCAAATAGAGGAAAAAAGGAGAGGGAATATGAAAAAACTATGGTCAATCCTGCTGTGCCTCATGCTTATCTGCATGCCGTTAGGTATCAGCGCGGCGGAGCCTTCGGATGACGTCGTCATAACCATCGCGCATACCAACGATATCCATGCGCGCAACAGCTACGACGAATACAACAGGACAATCGGCTTTCCAAAGATGAAAACCATCCTGAATAACATCGGCGCGGACCTGGTGCTGGACGCGGGCGATTTGTTCCATGGACAGGCCTTTGCGACCGTAGAAAACGGAGAGAGCATCGCAAGGCTAGTAAACGCCGTCGGATACGACGCGATGACGCCCGGTAACCATGACTGGAACTATGGGCAGGAGCAGCTGCTAAAGCTTGAGCAGCTTGCCGGTATCCCTGTAATGGCTGGCAACGTAATAAAAAACGGCAATGAAAAGTTTTTCGATACGGACTATATGATTAAGGACGTCGACGGCGTAAATGTCGGCGTGTTCGGTGTAATCGACCCGATGGTGTACAGCTCCACCAACCCGGCGTTGATGCAGGGCATTGAATATACCGATATGTACGCGTATGCAAACAAACTCGTAAACGAGTTAAAGGAGCAGTGCGACGTAATCGTCTGCCTGTCGCATATCGTCGACCATGAGGCGTTTGCCGAACAGATAAGCGGCGTAGACCTGCTCATCTGCGGCCACCTCCATGTGGAGATGAGCGAGCAGATAGGGGACACGCTAATTGCAGAAACCGGAGAATATATGCACAACATTGGGGAGGTACGGCTTACCTATTCCAAAAGCAGCAAAAAGCTCGTTTCCAAGGAGGCGGAATTGATTTCCTTTGAGGACGCGCGGCAAACGGCGGAGAACCCGGAAATCAAGGCGCTAATTGATGATATAAACGGGGGGCAGGCGGAAATACTGGATGAGGTTGTCGGCAGTACGCCCGTTGACCTTGACGGCGAGAAGTACCATGTCCGCGCTTTTGAAACAAATCTCGGCAGAGTTGTGACAGATACCTACCTTTATGAAACGGGTGCGGACATCGCGTTTGAAAACGGCGGCGGCATCCGCTCGTCTATCGAGGCGGGGAATATTACAAAACGGGATGTCGTCAATGTCGCGCCGTTTGGCAACATCATTGTGACAAAGCAGGTGACTGGACAGGCTATCCTGGATATTTTAGAAAGCTCCATCGACCTTGGAATACGCAACGCGCTGGCGTTTTCAGGGGAATCGAAGGATTGGCCCGAAAACGACGGCAGCTACCTTCAGGCAGGCGGCCTTCGCGCGCAGTACGACACAGAAAAGCCGCTGGGGAGCAGAGTGCAGAGCGTAACGGTAGGCGGGGAACCGCTCAATACCGAAAAGCTGTATACCGTGGCCGGCAACAATTTTATTATGAACAGCACCGATTACCCCGCGCTTGCAAACGCGAAGGTGCAGAGCGAATATACGACCTGCGACGACGCGCTTACTAAATTTATCGCAGAGGCAGGCGTGGAAGGTTCTATAGACGATATTCGGCTTGTGGATATTACGGGAAAGCAGGAGCCTGCTGAACCCACGCAGCCGGAGACCCAGCCGCCGGCACAGGTTCCTTCAGAAGCGCCTACTCTGGTACCCACTCAGGCAGCCTCATCTTCGCCGTCCTCCTCCATTTCAGAACAAGGGAAGGGCGCCGCGCAGACGGGCGACAACACCCCATGGATTATAGTTGCCGTACTGCTTGTTTTGAGCCTTATCGTCATCATTGTTTTGGTTGTGAAACCGAAGAATAAAAAATAATAAAACAAAACCCGTTCCGAAAGGAACGGGTTTTTTAACTGCGCGCGGCTTATTCTTCCATTTGCTTGCCGAGGAACGCAGCCGCCGATTGCGTCAGCTTGATTTCCGCCTCGCTCGGAACGCTTTTATTGTCGCCGCAGAGCATGATGACGCTTCCGGTGACGTCGCCCGCCGCGATAATCGGGTACATAATCGCGGCGCCGCGCTCCATTCCCTCTACCGGCTGGATGTCGCCCATATCGCCCGCGTGCGCGGCAAAGCTCCGGCGCGTCTCCATAAATTCCTCGATGACCGGCGTAATGCGCCGTTCAAGGTACTCCCTTTTGGATACGCCCGCCGCCGCCACGATGTGGTCGCGGTCGCTGATAAGGGTGGGCAGACCGGAAATTTTTGCGAGAACCTCCGCGTACTGTGCCGCAAAGTTCGATAATTCGCCGACGGGCGAGTATTTTTTGAAAATGACCTCTCCGTCGCTGTCTGTATAAATCTCAAGCGGGTCGCCTTCGCGGATGCGCAGGGTGCGCCTGATTTCCTTTGGGATGACGACACGTCCAAGGTCGTCGATTCTTCTTACTATTCCTGTCGCTTTCATATTAAAGTAAACCTCCAAAATTGTATGGATAATAATCACGGAACCATCCGTTGTAAACCTGATCGTCACGATACTTATTATATGTATCCTTGGAATTGGTATACAGAAATTTTGGTAAGGTTTTTTTTGACAATTGATAGCGTTTTGCCGACGGATTCACTGGCCGGGAACCGCAGAAAAACAAAAAGCGGGGAGATTTTCTCCCCGCCGGTTTAAAAGCTGCGCTGCCTGTTAATAGCTGCGCCGCCTGCGCTCCTGATAATTCTGTTTTGCGCCCTGCTTCTGCTGCGGCCGCCTGCCTGCCGGCCTGCGTCCGTCGCCGTAAGCGCTTACCGTTACGCTTTTGCCGCATACGGTAAGGTCGCAAAGCTCTGTGAGCACCTGGTCGAGCGAGGATTTTGGCACGCCGACGACGCTGTATTCGTCGTATATATCTATTTTACCGAGGTCCCTGCCGTTTAAGCTGCAGCTTTCAGAAATCGCCGCGACGATATGCTTCGGCGCGATGCGCTGCCTTTTTCCGATGCTGATTTTTATTTTGCCGTAGCCGCCGGACATATCGGGGGCGTTCGCCTGCGCCGGGCGTTTTCTTTGAATTGCCTTGATTTCCACTTCTTTTTTTGGGATTCCGAAATAGAGCTGGAGCGCCGCCGCCGCAATAAGCTGCTCACTGTTTCCGCGCTTTACAAGCTCTTCGGTAAGCTCCATATAATCAAACCGTCCCTGCGCGATGGTTTCCTCGATTTTATGCAGCTGTGTTTTCATGCGCATTTCGCGCATTGCCTGCGCGTTCGGGAAGTCGCGCCGCTCGATTCTCACCTTTAAAAGCCTTGCGAGCTGTAAAAGCGTCTGCACCTGGCGGCCGCCGCAGCACATGGTAATGGCGCTGCCCGTTTTTCCGGCGCGCCCCGTCCTGCCGATGCGGTGCACATAATATTCCGTATTTTGCGGGATGTCGTAATTGATGACAAAATCGACGTCGTTTACATCGATGCCCCTCGCCGCGACGTCGGTTGCAATCAGCGCCGTAATCCGTCCGCTTTTGAACGCGTCCATGACCTGTGTTCGCTGCGACTGCTTCATATCCCCATGGATTCCCTGCACGCTGAACCCGGAC
Source organism: uncultured Oscillospiraceae bacterium (assembly GCA_900540865.1). GTDB lineage: Bacteria > Bacillota > Clostridia > Oscillospirales > Acutalibacteraceae > Scatavimonas. Next base: position 55,849 of record UQHH01000004.1, on the reverse strand, counting down.
TGGCGCAGCTTGACTGCAATTTCATCCACCATTTTTTTTGTGTTTGCAAAAATTATCGTCCGCTTTGAATCGTGATACTGCAGGAGCGCCGCGAGCGCGTCCATTTTCTGGCCTGTTGGGATTTCGTAGAAAGACTGCTCTATATTTTCAACCGTCGCCTGCTTGACGTTGACCGCCACGAGCTGCGGGTCCTGCTGGAAATCCTTCGTCAGCGCCATAATAGCGGGGGGCATGGTCGCAGAGAACAGGATGGTCTGCCGCTCTTCCGGCGCGTCCTGCAAAATCGTCTCGATGTCCTCCCGGAAGCCCATGCTCAGCATTTCGTCCGCCTCGTCGAGCACAATCATTTTTAAATCGTGCAGGCGCATCGTCCTGCGCCGCAGGTGGTCCATGATGCGCCCGGGCGTCCCGATGACGACATTGGCGCGCCTGAGCTTTTGAATCTGCGCCTCCATCGGCGCGCCGCCGTATATTTCCGCGGTGCTGACGCCGATTTTATATTTCGCGAGCTTTTTGATTTCGATTCCGGCCTGCAGCGCAAGCTCCCTTGTGGGGCAGACGATTAAAACCTGCACGCTGCGCGACTGGAGCATCGGGTCGATTATTTCAATCGCCGGGATGCCGAACGCAAGCGTTTTGCCCGTGCCCGTCTGGGAACGCCCGATGACGTCCCTGCCTTCCCGGATTAATGGAATCGCGTTGGCCTGTATTTCCGTCGCCGTTTCAAATCCAAGCTCGTCGATAGCCCGCTGGATTTCACGGGGCAGGTTCAGTTCCTTAAAAGATGTTTCGTTCATGTAGTTCCTCTTTTCATTATAGCTGCTGTCATTTATGCTTCCCTGAAATAACAAAAAAAATAACGAGGCGATGATGCACCTCGTCAAACAGGGAAATGATCTTATTCAGCATACCATACTTTGCCTCTTTTGTAAATGAAAATCATTCCAATCCTACATATTGCCGGTACGCCGGTGAAAAATAACAGAAGGCATTGCAGCTTAAAAAAGGAGAATTCTGTCAAAAATAAGTTTTTCAGATTGAAAGCTTTGGCATTTTAGTGTATGATATATTTTATCTAGGAGCATGATCTTGGAGTGATTCTCATTGGCGCGTAAAAAACGTATGCCGGAACATGCCGCAGCGGCAAAACCAAAGGAAAGCATACCTCCGCAGACACCCGGAAAAACGCCGGATCAGGCGGAAAAAAAGGGAACCTGCGGCTACAGCGAGCGGTACGGCGGCGGCTACAGCACTTCTTCCAATATAACGCCGGAAATCAGGGACGCTGCAAACCATATGGGCAGCGGCCTTTATAGCCTTGCCCAGCAGATGGGGCTCAAGCTTACACAGAACGAGGGGTATTTTAATTTCGGCGCAGGCATACAGGTGCACGGAAAGGACTATATTTTAAATATACCGACCGCGTTTGCTTACCGGACGGACTTCCACAGCAGGGAGCTTATCGCGTATTCCGCCGACTGCGAGGAGGACTACCGCCAGTCGCCCGTAATCATTGAACTGGAACGGGTAAAGCTGCCGTCCGTTATCGCGCCGGAGGAGCTGTATTTGCGCCAAAAGGCGGGGGCGGAAATGACAGGGCGCGATTTCAAAGAGCTGAAGGTAAACGGGACGGCTGCCGCCATGACCAGCGAAACACGTGAGCATTTCCCGAAAATCTACCGGCTCGCGATTTTAAAAAAGAGCGGGAAGGAACTGTTTCACTTGATTATTACCTTCCGTCCGGAAATTGAAAACACGGACGAAATTACAAAGCGTTTGTATTTCAGCTTTTACCTGCTGGATGAATGATAAATCGTTAATGGAGCGTTTTCATGGAACTTGAGATTCTGAATTTTATACAGCAGCATCTGCGCAACCCGTTTTTTGACGTGGTAATGCCGTTTTTAAGCTTTATCGGCGAGGCGGGAATCGTTTGGATAACCATTTGCGCGGTACTGCTCTTTTTTAAAAAATACAGGCCGTACGCCGTGATGGCGCTGCTCGCCATGCTGTTTGTCTATCTGGCGGGAGAGGTGCTGCTCAAAAACATCATTGAACGGCCCCGCCCGTTCCTCGTCAACACGGGCGTTACGATGATTGTCGCAAAGCCCGACAGCTTTTCGTTCCCGTCGGGCCATTCCTCTTCGTCGTTCGCGGCGGCGTGCGTCCTTTACCGGTCGGGGAACAAATGGCTTGGGATTGGGGCGGTTGTGCTTGCGGCTTCTATCGCGTTTTCCAGGATGTACGTCTATGTACACTACCCATCTGATGTGCTCGCGGGCGTGCTGTTCGGCATATTCAGCGCATGGCTCGTTTACTTTATATATAAAAAGTTTGTTTTAAAAGAGAAAAGAGGCAGTCTGAAATGAAAAAATACGCGTATCTCGGCAGCAGTACGGGGGAAAGGTTCTGTATCAAGGGAATCGACGTATATAAATACAGGTGGCTCATGGAGGGCGATTGCGTCATCGTGACCGACCCCAAAACCCAAAAGCCGCGCAGCTTTTCCGTTTATAAAATACGCGTGGGGGACAGCGATATGCGTTTTATCGCGGGGGAACTCAGCGACGGCAGCACCGGCTTTTATGAATACGGGCAATAAACGCTTTTCCTGTAACACACGCCTCAGGGCGTTTGATAGATAAGGATGGGAAATTTATGTTTGAACAAATCAAAGCGGAAAACTTACTCGACATCGAAAAAACCATTGCAAAGCCCCTGTTTGAAAACGCGGCTTATCCGTGGGAAGCGCTCGACGGCCTGAAGGCTTTTATTATGGAGCTCGGCCCTGCGCTTCCAAAGGAGGAATATGACCAAATAGGAAAAAACATTTGGGTCGCCAAAAGCGCCAAGGTCGCGCCGAGCGCAAGCCTTACAGGCCCGCTTATCATCTGCCCGGAGGCTGAAATTCGCCACTGCGCGTTTATACGCGGTGTCGCAATCATCGGCTGCGGGGCGGTCGTTGGCAATTCGACGGAGCTTAAGGGCTCCATCCTGTTCGATAAGGTGCAGGCGCCGCACTACAATTATGTAGGAGATTCCATTTTGGGCTATAAGGCGCACATGGGCGCCGGCTCCATCACCTCAAACCTCAAGTCGGACAAATCGCAGGTCGTAATAAGCGTGCTCGGGGAAAAGCTGCCGACGGGCAGGAAAAAGCTCGGCGCTATATTGGGCGACAATGTGGAGGTCGGGTGCAACAGCGTCTTGAACCCCGGAACAGTCATAGGACGGAACAGTACCATATACCCGCTTTCCATGGTACGCGGGGTCGTCGCGAAAAACAGTATCTATAAAAACCAGGGCGAAATTGTAGACAAACGCTGATTAATATTCAATACCGCGCCTTGCAGCCATTCCTTTGTCGTAGGGATGGCTGATTTTTTTGATTTCTGAAGCATAGTCGCACAGCCCTATAAAATCTTCGCTTACCTCATGTCCGGTCAGAATGATTTCTGTGTGCCTCGGCGCGCTCTTTAAAAAGGAGAACAGCTTATCCTTTGCGAGCATACCGCAGTCGATGAGGGAAAACACCTCGTCGAGCACAATGATGTCGTACTGTTCGAGGCTTTCCGGAGAGACGGTCTGGTCGAACAAAATATTATAATTCTCTGTAAACCTCTGAAGCTCCTCCGGCTTCATCTGGAAGGTAAAGGGCACGCTTTGCGGACAGGGCGTAAGCGTTATATTTTTTATTTCTTTCAAGGCGGCGCGTTCCCCGCTAATGGAGCCCTTGAGGAACTGGACGAACAGCACGCGCAGCCCCGCGCCCGCCGCCCGGACGGCCGCGCCAATAGCCGCCGTCGTTTTTCCTTTTCCGTCTCCGTAATAAAGATGAATCATCCTTCCCGCTCCTTTCCTTGTTATTATAAGTATAACAAGGCCGCTTTTTTAACGCAATGCCCGTGGCCGCTTGAAAAATAAATTAAAATCGCTTATTATAAAACAGTATAAAAGAAAGCGGAAGGGAAGTCTTTCAATGCAGAAGGAAAAACCAAAAGCAAACAGGCGCACACTGTTTGTCAGGACGGTTGCCATCGTGTGCGCCGCTTTGATTGTCGGCTCAATCATATTATCAGTCGTTATGATGCTCCGCTGACTGGTCCATGAATTCCTGCGCGATGCGCTTCATGTCGTCCGCGCTGTGGATTTGCGCGGCGTTCTGGTTGATGGCTTCCTTTACCTCGTCGGGCAGGGAAAGGAAATAGCTTCCAAGGTCTGTGTCGTGCGCCGCCATCATGGACATTCCAAGCGGTGTGTTTGGATAAAGCATATCCGGCATGATTATCACCCCGTATTTAGCTTTACCGTGCCCGTGTTGTTTATGACGGAAATACGGAAAAATCGGAGTTTTTTCAGCAAACCTCTTGCGCAACGGCTGAAAACAGATATAATGAATATAATAGCCGTTTTATGCGGCAAAAACGAAAACAGCCATAATGGAGGAGAAAACATCATGAACAAGGTAACAAAAGCGGCGGCAGTCGTGCTTGCGGCCGTCATGCTCGCGTTTGCGGCGGCGTCCTGTTCGGCAAACATTCCTGACAACACCGTATTCAGCAAGGGCGACCTGCCCGGTAAGAAAATCGGCGTGCAGATGGGCACGACAGGCGACATCTTCGCGTCCGACTACGAAGAGGAAGGCTCCACGGTCGAGCGCTACACAAAGGGCCTCGACGCTGTCCAGGCGCTCAAGCAGGGTAAAATCGACTGTGTAATCATCGACGAAGAGCCCGCGAAGGTTTTTGTTGAGAAGAATTCCGAATTAAAAATCCTCGACGATTCCTTTGATAAAGAGGAATACGCGATTGCCCTGAAAAAGGACAATACAGAGCTCAGGGATAAAATAAACAAGGCGCTTGCGGAGCTCAAGGCCGACGGCACCATCCAGAAAATTATCGACAACTACATCGGCGACGACACGAAGGGCACCTATAAATACGCGTCACCGGAGGGTACGAAGAGGGACAACGGCAAGCTCGTCATGGCGACCAACGCGCAGTTCCCGCCGTATGAGTACACCGAGGGCGACAAAATCGTCGGAATCGACGCCGACATGGCGCAGGCGGTTGCCGACAAGCTCGGCATGGAGCTCAAGATTGAAGACATGAAATTCGACGCAATCATCACCGCTGTCACCACCGGCAAGGCAGACATCGGCGTGGCGGGCTTGACTGTTACGGAAGACCGGCTTAAGAACGTCGCGTTTACCGATACATACGCGTCCGCAAAGCAGGTCATTATTGTCAGAAGCAAATAAAATTTAAAGCATTCCGGTGAGGCTGTCTTAAAACGGCAGCCTCACCGTTTGTTGGGACGGTGGTTCTATGCAGGGCTTTTGGGACAGCTTCAGCCAAAATTTTATACAGGACGACCGGTGGACGTGGCTGTTAAAAGGCCTGGGCGTAACGCTCGAGATTACGCTGTTCGCCGTTATTCTCGGTATTGTCCTGGGCTTCCTTATTGCGATTGTCCGGTCGACGACCGACAAGACAGTAAAAGTCAAAAGTAAAGAGGAGCGCACGTTTTCCGACCGCGTGCTGCTTTTCTTCAACTGGCTGTGCAACGTTTACCTGACGGTCATCCGCGGCACGCCTGTCGTCGTGCAGCTGATGATTATCTATTACGTCATATTCCAGGCGTTCGATGTGGACAAGGTCATCGTCGCGGTCATCGCGTTCGGTATCAATTCCGGCGCGTACGTTGCGGAGATTGTCCGCTCCGGCATTATGTCGGTCGACAAGGGCCAGTTTGAGGCGGGCAGGAGCTTAGGCTTCAATTATGTGCAGACCATGCGCTACATCATCCTGCCGCAGGCGTTTAAAAACGTGCTGCCCGCGCTTGCGAACGAGTTTATCGTATTATTGAAGGAAACCTCTGTTTCCGGCTATATCGCCATTGCGGATTTGACCTATATGGGCGACAGAATCAGAAGCGTTACCTACGAGGCGTTCATGCCGCTGATTGCGGTAGCGATTATCTACCTTATTGTCGTCATGATTCTGACAAAGCTTGTCGGCAAGCTCGAAAGGAGGCTTCGCAGCAGTGACCACTGATACAAGCGCGCTCGTCCGCGTAGAGCATCTCGGTAAAAGCTTCGGCGAGCTTCACGCGCTCTCCGACATCAACCTGGAAATACAAAAGGGAGAGGTCGTCGTCATTATCGGGCCGTCCGGCTCCGGCAAATCGACGCTGCTGCGCTCTTTAAACCTGCTCGAGCATCCCACGGCAGGGAAAATCTTTTTTGAGGGCGTCGATATTACAGACCCTTCTGTCGACATCAACAAGCACCGCCAGAAGATGGGCATGGTATTCCAGCATTTCAATCTCTTCCCGAATATGTCAATTTTAAAGAATATGGCGCTGGCGCCCATAAAGCTGCTCAAAATGAATAAGGAGCAGGCGGAAAAGGAAGCGATGGAGCTTTTAAAGCGCGTCGGCCTTTCCGACAGGGCAAACGCATACCCGTCCCAGCTTTCCGGCGGGCAGAAGCAGCGTATCGCCATAGTGCGCGCGCTGTGCATGCACCCCGACGTAATGCTATTCGACGAGCCGACCTCCGCGCTCGACCCGGAGATGGTCGGCGAGGTGCTTGAGGTTATGCAGGGCCTTGCGAAGGACGGCATGACGATGGCCGTCGTCACGCACGAAATGGGCTTTGCAAGGGAAGCGGCCTCCCGTGTGATTTTTATGGACGAGGGCAAAATCATTGAGGAAAACACACCGGACGAAATATTTTCCCACCCCAAGAGCGACCGGCTTAAAAGCTTCCTTTCCAAGGTATTATAATAATAGAAAGCGGTTGATTTTGACAGCGTGGTCAAATCAGCCGCTTTATTTATCTTCCGGCATACCGTCCGGGGATGTTTTTCTATTGAAAATAAGAACGATACCGCTCCCAAGCCTGCGTTTAAGCAAATCCTGTCCAGTGCTGTTCCCGAGCGCCCCGCTTTTGACTAATTCCATATACTCCTTATTTGTGAGGTGCAGCTTTTCCCGCACAAGCGAAGAAACCTTTACCGGCAGCGGGTATGCGCAATCGATTGTAAGCTCCACAGCTTCACGCGCGGAGAAAGTTTTTCCTTCTATTATATATTGGGGCGGTTTGACTTCGGCCCCTGCCTTTTGCAGCAGGCTCATGTCGGCGGCATACCGCGCGGCAAGCGCTTCGCTGTTGCGGTGGAACCCGTCCAGCAATTCTTTGGGCAGAGACTGGGGGGATACGCGGGAATAAATCTCCAGATTCCAGGTGGTGCTGCAGCTGGCGCACTTGTATATCAGCCAAACATCCAGCCGCCTGCGCTGGGCGTTTACGCGGAATTGGCCGGAGCAAAAAAATTCTGTTTTTTTCCCGCATTTTTTACAGTATCTCAATACAGCCGGCGCGGATTGTGGCCGAACGCTCCATATTATTTTTTCCATCCCGAAATTCCCTCATTTACGCGGAAAAATAGGGGCCATCGTGAGAATTTTTGAAAATCCTTTTATGACAGGCTTTCCGCCTTCATTATTATGGCTAAATTGTAGCATTGGAATTCTCTGCTCCCAACCTAATTATTATTTCTTAAAAAAATATAGGAAAAGGGCCGGTACAGCTTAAAACCGTACCGGCCCACAAATTTAGCTTTTTTGTTCTTTTTTTAACTGCCCGATGATTCTCTGAATGCTTTTTAAGGATAAATAGTAATGTTCCGCCAGGCTTTCCATGCGCACGCCGGAAAGATATTCCGCGTAAATGCGCTTATTCCTGTCCTGCAGTTCCTTACGGGTCGAGGTTTTTTCGCCCCAATCCTTTTTATTGGCGGGAATTCTGGGAATATAAATGAATTCGCCGTCTACGTATTCCTGAATCTTTGCGAGCAGTTCCTGCGGCAGAACATGTGCTGCTTTTATATAGCTCATTTTGCGCTCCTGATTGTAATTTCTTTAATAAAGGAACAGCAAAGGCTATCTTCAACAGATATGTATTTTTAATCGTTGCGACAGCCCCGCTTACGCAACGATAACGATGGGATTGAGCATATATCCAGTTCCTCCTTTTATATTGGCTTTTAAACGGATAAATTTTAACATGGCGTATCATTATAATAAACCCCCATATTCTTTTCATAAAAGAAAAAGAGGGAACACCCTGCATCTGGATTATAAACAAATTACCCTGTCTTGGCAAGTGAAAAAATAAAGGTATAAAGTGTAACCTTTTGAGGGGCGCGGCGGTATATATAACGGGAAGGGAAATTTGGATGGATGGTCCGGCCGGCGGCCTCCTTCACTATGCCGGCCGGACGAGCACCGGTTCAAGGCCGATTATATGAAACGCATTTGCCTCTAATTCAATAAAATATCGGATAATTTGACGAATTCATGTGATTTTGGAATAAAATGTCAGCTTTTTATAACAAATTTACATCGTAGTTCTACAAATATAAGAATTATAGCTATTTTTTGTTGACAAATGGGATTTGTGCGGTTATTATATAAGTACAAAGTAAATATTTAGCAAATCATCCGAAAGGGTGAGACGCAAAGCTCTGAGTCTAAGGATGTTTCTTTCATCTATGATCGTCAAGTTGCAATTTCAACCCACGGTGGAATTGTGACTTTTTTTATTTCGGGAAGGCGGATGGTTATGAAAAAGCGGCGGGTTGCGTTTGCGATGGCGCTTATCATGGCAGCCACGTCGTCCGTAACAGTATTTGCTGTACAGGAAGAAATCCCGGCAGAAACGCAAACACAGGCGAATGAAACTTTTAATGAGCCTGCTCCGGTTTCTGAATCGACGATAACCTACCGCATCAGCGACGAGATGTACCAAAAGGGCGTCCGGTTTTATAGTACCGACGCACAGGAAAAAACAGACACCATTACAACGGGACAGCCGTTTCAGGTAAAAAGCTTTACCGCCATGAAATATAACGGCGAAAAGCTCAATGGAGTCAGTTGGAAAACGCTCAGCGAGGTTCAGGGCTATAAAATGAAAAATGGGGAACGCTCTGACATTACCTTGATTCAAAATCAGGCGGTTTCCACTTTAGACCAAAATGATATTGACAAATCCTTAATTTATGATATATACTTTTCACAAGGTACCAATCTTTACTTTGAAGCGTCTGCGGGAATTTTCCCGGGTGAAGACGTGGAAATGACAGAGATTGCGGCGGTGATTCCCAAAAGAATGTCTGTCCGGCTTCAGGACGGCACTATCCTGAAAAACGGAGACAAATTCCAGATGCCTGTGGGCGGTACAATCCGTTTCCAGATGTGCACAAACAATTGGGACACCGATACCTATACGGACGACGGCCAGGGCTTGGCGGGTACAAAGGTTTATACCTTTACACATGTCAAAGGGAAAGACAATACCCTGCGTGTCGATACCAATACTTACTTTATGGCATACCGTTTCCACTTTGCAAAGGGCGACTACAATAAGCAGACCGGAATTGACCGGGTACTGTCCATGCCGCTCGAAAGCCTGTCGGTTAACCTGCCGCTCGGCTCCACTGTAACGGTAAACGCCTATCAGAACATCTCAAACAAAATATCGTCAGCCGATGTCTTTATCGCGACAGATGAGGATAAGACGCTTTCGTACACTGACTTTATCTGGGATTTCTGATTTTAATTAGTCCATTCATTTCTTTGTTTTTTTTAAGTCTGATTAGTCAAAAAGGGAGGCGTAAAGCCTCCCTTTTTGACGTCCGGATTTAAATGAATAAACTTGTCCGCGGCTCCGGCATGTTTCTTTTTTGCCTTCTCGTGGTGGAAAATATACACAAAAAATGAGCGAACTCCCTTTATAATTTCTATAAACATAAAGTTGAACATTTTGTTGCCGCAGTCATATCTATATGATATAATAACCAGTGCGTGACTGCAACAGATATGCGATGAAGCGGGAGGTTGCGGCTCTTAGGGCCGGTTTTTCCGTGGAGTATGTCCGATTTTAAACCGGGCGACAAAGATTACTTTTAGAACACCATGACGGCGCGTAGGGTTGCTGTGCCTTGTGATGTTCTGGCGCTTTTCGGCTACCCGGGCTGACTGCAGGTCAACTCGGTTTTTAAAATGCTCATGAAGGAACACCCGGCAGGGTGTTACGGATTTCGAAAAGCGGCGCCCGCCAACTAATATTTTAAGGAGGCGATTCATGTGGCAGTCAAGGAAAAGATAAGGATAAGGTTAAAGGCTTACGACCACCAGCTGCTCGACCAGTCTGCTGAAAGGATTGTTCAGACAGCAAAGCGCACAGGCGCGAGGGTGTCAGGGCCGGTGCCGCTTCCCACAGAGAAGCAGATTATCACGATTCTGCGCGCTGTTCATAAGTATAAGGACAGCCGTGAGCAGTTCGAGATGAGGACGCACAAAAGGCTTATCGATATCTTAAGGCCGTCAAACAAGACAGTCGAGGCTCTTATGAGCCTGGAGCTCCCTGCCGGTGTTGAAATCGAGATTAAGTTATAATCTCAGCTTCAACCAACCGAAGCAGACGGGGTCATGTTGGGGCAAGCCCAACCAATAACCTTACAGGAGGCATTATAAATGCAGAAAGCACTGATCGGTAAGAAGATTGGCATGACGCAAATCTTCGACGAAAAGGGCAACGTCGTTCCCGTTACGGTCGTAGAGGCAGGACCTTGTGTCGTCTCTCAGAAAAAGACCGTTGAAAACGACGGCTACGCGGCTGTTCAGCTTGGTTATGGCGATTTAAAGCCGCACAAGGTGAACAAACCCATGAAGGGCCACTTCGACAAGGCGAATGTCGCGCCGAAGAGGACGCTTCGCGAATTCCGTTTTGACGATACCGACTCTTATAATGTAGGCGATATCGTAAAGGCGGACGTTTTTGCTGCCGGCGACAAGATCGACGTTACGGGCACAAGCAAAGGTAAGGGCTACGCCGGCGTTATCAAGCGCTGGAACTTCCAGAGGCTCAAGGAGTCCCATGGTTCCGGCCCTGTAGCACGCCACGGCGGTTCCATCGGTTCCTGTTCTTCCCCCTCAAGGGTTTGGAAGGGCAAGAAGATGGCCGGCCATCTCGGCGCCGAAAGAGTGACCGTACAGAACCTGATGGTCGTCAAGGTTGACGTTGAAAACAACCTGATTGCTGTCAAGGGCGCTGTCCCGGGTCCCAACGGCGGTACCGTAGTCATTCGCGAAACCGTTAAGGCTTAAGGGAAGGAGGAGTTCACATGCCTAATGTAGCAGTATTGGATATGACAGGAAAGAACGTTGGAAGCATCGACCTTTCCGAGTCTATCTTTGGAATTGAGCCCAATGCCGCGGTTATGCACCATATGGTAGTCAACTACCTTGCAAACCAGCGCCAGGGCACACAGTCGGCTCTGACCCGCGCAGAGGTTTCCGGCGGCGGCAAAAAGCCGTGGAGACAGAAGGGTACAGGCCACGCAAGACAGGGCTCGACACGTTCTCCCCAGTGGAGGCACGGCGGAATTGTTTTCGCACCGAAGCCCCGCAGCTACCGTTTTACAGTCAACAAGAAGGTCAGAAGACTGGCCATGAAGTCCGCTTTCTCAGCAAAGGCGGCGTCGAGCGATATCATCGTGCTCGATTCTCTTACGACGGACAGCTACAAGACGAAGGTCATCGCAGAAATGCTCAAGGCTGTCGGTTCGGAGAAGAAGGCACTTATCGTTCTCCCCGAGGTTGACAAGAAGGTCATCAAATCCGCAGGCAACATCCCGGGCGTTACGACGGCTCAGGTAAACACGCTGAATGTTTACGAAATGCTGAATGCCGACAAGCTCATCATCGTCAAGGATGCGGTTGCGAAAATCGAGGAGGTGTACGCATAATGACAGCACAGGATATTATCATCCGCCCGGTCATTACAGAAAAGAGCATGCTGGGCACGGCTGAAAAGAAGTACACTTTTGAGGTCGCTAAAACGGCGAACAAAATAGAAATCGCGAAGGCTGTCGAAGAGCTCTTCAAGGTTAAGGTCGCTAAGGTCAACACCGTACAGGTTCGCGGGCAGCTTCGCCGCCAGGGCCGTACGCAGGGCTATACCCCTTCCTGGAAGAAAGCCTACGTTACCTTAACGCAGGACAGCAAGAATATCGAATTTTTTGAAGGCATGATGTAAGCCTGCCGGAAAAAACTTACGACAGGCAGAATGTATGGGATAGTAAAAATCCCGCAAAGCCATCATGAGGAGAGTGAAACCAAATGGCCATTAAAGTATACAAGCCGACTACAAACGCAAGGCGTAACATGTCGGTTACAGATTATTCCGGTCTTTCAAAGGTGGAGCCTGAAAAGAGCCTGCTCGCCCCGATTAAGAAGAACGCGGGCCGCAACAGCTACGGAAGGATTACCGTCCGCCACAGAGGCGGCGGCAACCGCAGGAAGTACCGCATTATCGATTTCAAGCGTCAGAAGTTTGACGTTACGGGCACGGTGCTCACGCTTGAGTACGACCCGAACCGCAGCGCGTTCATCGCGCTCGTCCAGTATGAGGACGGCGAAAAGACCTATATCATCGCCCCCAACGGCCTGAAGGTCGGCGACAAAATTGTCGCGGGCGAAGGCGCTGACATCAAGCCCGGCAACGCGTTGCCGCTGCAGAATATCCCGACCGGTACGTTCATCCACAACGTCGAGCTTTACCCCGGCAGGGGCGCGCAGCTTGCGCGCGCGGCCGGAAACATGGCGCAGCTCATGGCGAAGGAAAACGGCCTTGCGCTGTTAAGGCTTCCTTCCGGCGAGCTGAGGAACGTTCCAATCAATTGTATGGCGACCATCGGACAGGTCAGCAACACAGACCATGAAAACGTGAAAATCGGCAAGGCCGGACGTAAGCGTAACATGGGCTGGAGACCGACAGTAAGAGGTTCCGTCATGAACCCGAACGACCATCCGCACGGCGGCGGCGAGGGCAAAAGCCCGGTCGGACGTCCCGGCCCTGTAACCCCGTGGGGCAAACCCGCGCTCGGCTACAAGACCAGGAAGAAGCACAACCGTTCCGACAAGTATATCGTAAGACGCCGTAACGGCAAGTAAGGCATGCAGAAAGGAGCTTTGAACTATGGGCAGAAGCGTTAAAAAGGGTCCTTATGTACAGCCTGTGCTGCTGAAGAGGATTCAACAGATGAACGAGACGGGCGAAAAGAAGATCTTAAAGACTTGGTCCAGGTCTTCTACTATTTTCCCGGATTTCGTAGGTCATACGTTTGCGGTGCACGACGGCCGCAAGCATGTTCCGGTATATGTCACAGAAGATATGGTCGGCCACAAGCTCGGCGAGTTTGCGCCCACCAGAACCTACAGGGGCCATGCCGGTTCCAAGACAACTAAGAAATAAGCGGAAGGAGAGTATAGTAAATGGAAGCAAGGGCTAAATCAAATTACGTCCGTATTTCACCGCGCAAGGTCTCCATTGTGCTTGACCTCATCAGGAACAAGCCGTGCGACCTCGCCATGGCTATCCTCAAGCATACTCCCAAGGCCGCTTGCGAGCCGCTCCAGAAGCTGCTCAAGTCAGCAATGGCAAATGCTGAGACTAACCATAATATGGATGTTTCTAAACTTTACGTGGCGGAATGCTTCGTATGCCAGGGTCCTACCCTCAAGCGTATTCGTCCCAGAGCACAGGGCCGCGCATTCAGAATCGATAAGAAAACGTCCCACATCACCCTTGTGCTCAAGGAAACAGAATAACAGGAGGAGGTACAGTAAATGGGCCAGAAAGTTAATCCGCACGGTTTACGTGTTGGTGTCATCAAAGACTGGGATTCCCGTTGGTTTGCAAAGAGCAAGGACTTCGGCGACACGCTCGTTGAGGACTACAACCTGCGCAAAACGCTGAAAAAGCAGCTCTACGCTGCGGGCGTTCCCAAGATTGAAATCGAACGCGACGCCTCCAAGGTGAGGATTCACATTCACTGCGCCAAGCCCGGTATGGTTATCGGCAAGGGCGGCAGCGAAATTGAGAAGCTCCGCGTTCAGTGCGAAGCAATGCTCAAAAAGCCGGTTGCAATCAATATCGTCGAGGTAAAATCTCCCGATTTGAACGCGCAGCTCGTAGCAGAGAGCATCGCCCAGCAGCTTGAGAAGAGAATTTCTTTCCGCCGCGCGATGAAGCAGTCAATCGGCCGTGCTATGAAATTCGGCGCAAAGGGTATCAAGACCCAGTGCTCCGGACGACTCGGCGGCGCGGAAATCGCACGTTCGGAAATGTATCATGAAGGAACGATTCCCCTGCAGACCTTGAGAGCCGACATCGACTACGGCTTTGCAGAGGCGGCCACCACCTACGGCAGAATCGGCGTGAAGGTTTGGCTGTACAAAGGCGAGGTTCTTCAGGACAACCGGAAACCCCGTAGGGAAGGAGGCAGTAAATAATGCTGTTGCCTAAGCGTGTAAAATACAGAAGGGTCCACAGAGGACGCATGAAGGGCAAGGCTATGAGAGGCAATAAGGTCACCTACGGTGATTTCGGCCTCCAGGCGCTCGAGCCCTCCTGGATCACATCGAACCAAATCGAATCTGCCCGTGTCGCTATGACGCGTTACTGCAAAAGATTCGGTAAGGTTTGGATTAAAATTTTCCCGGATAAGCCCGTAACCGAGAAGCCGGCTGAAACCCGAATGGGTTCCGGTAAAGGCTCTCCCGAGTACTGGGTCGCTGTCGTAAAGCCCGGCAGAGTGATGTTCGAGCTTGGCGGCGTTCCGGAAGAAACCGCAAGAGAAGCGCTGCGACTGGCGGCGAATAAGCTGCCGATCAAATGCAAGTTTGTCAAAAAAGAGGAAACGGGGGTTGAGCAGTGATGAAGGCTTCCGAGCTTAGAGAATTAACGGTCGAAGAGCTTCAGGCGAAGCTGAAGGACCTCAAAGAAGAATTATTTCAACTGCGTTTTCAGCTTGCCGTTAACCAGCTCGATAACCCGATGCGCATCAGTGCTGTGAAAAAGGATATTGCAAGAATTAACACAATACTTCGTCAGCGTGAGCTGGAAAACAGCGCGAAGGCATAAGGGAGGAGTGAGACCGTGAGCGACAGAAACATGAGAAAGACCGAAGTCGGTAAGGTTGTCAGCGACAAAATGGACAAAACCATCGTGGTTGCAATTGAAAACCGCGTAAAGCATAAGCTTTACAACAAAATCATCAAACGTACCATCAAGCTCAAGGTGCACGACGAGAACAACGAGTGCAAAGCCGGCGACAGAGTACGCATTATGGAGACCCGTCCTCTTTCCAAGGATAAGAGATGGAGACTCGTCGAGATTATTGAAAAAGCTAAATAAGTTATTTAGCGGCTTTGAGAAAAGGAGGAACGCACTGTGATACAGCAGCAGACCTACCTCAAGGTTGCCGATAACACCGGCGCAAAGGAGTTAATGTGCATCCGTGTTCTCGGTGGTACCAGAAGGAGGTACGCCAACATTGGCGACGTCGTGGTTGCTTCGGTCAAAAAAGCAGCACCCGGCGGCGTTGTTAAGAAAGGCGACGTAGTAAAAGCAGTTATCGTACGCTCCGCAAAGGGCGTGCGCAGAGACGACGGCACTTATATCCGCTTCGATGAGAACGCGGCCGTCATTATCAAAGAAGACAAGAACCCGAAGGGCACGCGTATCTTCGGACCGGTGGCCAGGGAGCTTCGTGACAAGGACTACATGAAGATTCTTTCCCTTGCCCCCGAAGTACTTTAATCGGAGGTGCTCACTAAATGGATAAAAAGGTTCATGTAAAAACGGGTGACACCGTCATCGTAATCAGCGGTAAGAGCAAAGGCAAAAAAGGTAAGGTTATGGCCGTCAGCCCCAAAGAGGGCAAGGTCATCGTAGAACGTGTGAACATGGTCAAAAAGCACGTTAAGCCCCGCAAAATGGGCGAGCCCGGCGGCATCATCAAGGCCGAGGGCGCTATGTATGCCTCCAAAGTCCAGATCGTTTGTCCCCGCTGCGGCAAGCCGACCCGTGTAGGCCATAAGCTTTATGAAGATGGCACAAAAGGACGCATTTGCAGAAAATGCGGCGAGTCGCTTTAAGGAGGATAAGAAATGGCTAGGCTTAAGGAATATTACAGGAACGACGTCGCGCCAGTACTGATGAAGAAATTCTCTTACAAGAGCGTCATGCAGATTCCGAAGCTCGAGAAAATCGTCATCAATGTCGGCGCCGGCGAGGCAAGAGACAACTCCAAGGTTATCGACGCAATCCTTACGGATTTAAGCGCGATTACCGGACAGAAGCCGATGGTCTGCAAGGCCAGGAAATCCGTCGCGAACTTTAAGCTTCGTGAAGGAATGAACATCGGCGCAAAGGTCACGCTCAGAGGCGAAAGAATGTATGAGTTCTTAGACAGGCTCTTCAACGTCGCGCTTCCGAGGGTTCGTGACTTCAGAGGAATTAACCCCAACTCTTTCGACGGCAGAGGCAACTACAACATGGGCTTGAAAGAGCAGCTTATTTTCCCTGAAATTGACTACGACAAGATTGATAAGGTCCGCGGTATGGACATTTGCTTTGTAACCACGGCGAACACCGACGAAGAAGCACGCGAGCTATTAACGCTCATGGGCGCTCCGTTTGCGAAATAAGGAGGGAATATTGTGGCTAAAACTTCAATGAAGATTAAACAAAAGAGAACTCCGAAGTATTCCTCAAGGGAATACAGCAGATGCAAAATCTGCGGCAGGCCACACGCCTATCTTCGTAAGTTCGGAATTTGCCGTATATGCTTCAGGGAGCTTGCTTACAAAGGCGAGATCCCCGGCGTAAAAAAAGCAAGCTGGTAAGCAAAGGAGGTTAACGGTATGCAGATTACTGATTCAATAGCAGATTTGCTTACAAGGATTCGCAACGCGAGTTCGGCAAAGCACGACACTGTTGAAATCCCCGCTTCCAACATGAAAAAGGCCATTTGCCAGATTCTTGCGGACGAGGGTTATATCAAAGGATTTACAGTTATCGAGGACGGCAAGCAGGGCGTCATCAAGGTTACGCTGAAGTACGGAGAGGGCAAAACCTCCGTTATCACGGGCCTGCGCAGGGTTTCAAAGCCCGGCCTGCGTATTTACAGCAATGTCGAGGATATGCCTAAGGTCATGAAGGGCCTCGGCATCGCGGTCATTTCAACATCCAAGGGCGTTATGACGGACCGTCAGGCGCGTAAGGAGAATGTAGGCGGCGAAGTCCTTGCATTTATTTGGTAAGGAGGTGCGAACATGTCTCGAATTGGAAGAAAACCCATAAATATTCCCGCCGGCGTCGACGTAAAGCTCGATAATGGCGTTGTAACCGTAAAGGGACCGAAGGGTACGCTTACCCAGAAGATTCACCCGAACATGGCGGTTACCATCGAGGGCGGCGTTGTGGAAGTAACGCGCCCGAACGACGACAAAATGAACAAATCGCTTCACGGCCTCACACGCTCCCTCATCGCCAACATGGTGGAGGGCGTAACAAACGGCTATGCAAAGGAGCTCGACGTAAACGGCGTCGGCTACCGTGTGCAGAAGCAGGGCAAGCAGCTCGTCATGAACCTAGGCTACTCCCACCAGGTCATTATGGAGGATACGGCCGACGTTACCATTGAGGTGCCGAACCCGAACAAAATCATCATCCGCGGCTGTGACAAGCAGAAGGTTGGCCAGTTTGCCGCTGAGGTCAGGGAAAAACGTCCGCCGGAGCCTTATAAGGGCAAGGGCATCAAGTACGTTGACGAAGTGATCCGCCGCAAGGAAGGCAAAGCCGGCAAGGGCGGTAAGAAATAATTAAAGGAGTGAATGACAAATGGTGAACAAAGCCGATACAAACGCAGCACGTTTACACCGCCACCGCAGAGTGCGCGGTAAGGTCAGCGGCACAGCACAGCGGCCTCGCCTGAATGTTTTCCGCTCCACCAATCATATCTACGCTCAGTTGATAGACGACGTACAGGGTGTAACCCTTGCGGCGGCTTCAACGCTGGACAAAGAGATTGCTGGTTATGGCGGAAACAAAGAGGCAGCCAAGAAGGTTGGCCTTCTGATTGCAAGGAAAGCAGCAGACAAAGGAATTACCGAGGTCGTATTCGACCGCGGCGGTTATATCTATCACGGCCGTGTCAAGGAATTGGCCGAAGGCGCCCGCGAGGGCGGCCTCAAGTTCTAAGAAGGGGAGGAATAACTTTGGCTATTATTGACGGTTCCACACTGGATTTGAAAGAGCGCGTGGTTGCCATCAACCGCGTTTCCAAAACTGTTAAGGGCGGCCGTATCTTCAAGTTTGCTGCGCTCGTAGTCGTCGGCGACGGCGAAGGCACGGTAGGCTTCGGCATCGGTAAAGCGGGCGAAGTTCCCGACGCAATCCGCAAGGGCATTGAGGACGCCAAGAAAAACCTGATGAAGGTTTCTCTCAGAGGCACCACAATCCCGCACGAGATTATCGGTGAATTCGGCGCAGGCAGGGTTCTCTTAAAGCCTGCCGCTCCCGGTACCGGCGTTATCGCCGGCGGCCCCGTCCGCGCGGTCGTTGAAGCCGCGGGCATCAAGGACATCAGGACGAAGGCCCTGCGTTCCAACAATCCATGCAACGTAGTCCGCGCGACCCTTCAGGGCCTCGGCGCGCTGCGCTCGGCCGACCAGGTTGCCGCTATCCGCGGTAAGTCGGTCAAAGAAATACTTTAATAGGGAGGAAGCAAAATGGCACAGGTGAAAATCACATTGAAAAAGAGCCTCATCGGCTCTAAAAAAGACCAGATTGCAACCGCCCAGTCCTTAGGCCTCAGGAAAATCGGCGATGTGACCACACAGCCCGATAATCCCCAGACCCAGGGCAAGGTAGCAAAAATAATCCACCTCATCGAGGTAAGTCAAGCGTAAGCAAGGAGGTGCGAAGAAATGAAGTTGCACGAACTTTCACCGGTCGAGGGCTCCAAAAAGGACGCCAAGAGGATCGGCAGAGGTCATGGTTCAGGACAGGGAAAGACCGCAGGCAAAGGCCATAAGGGCCAGAAGGCAAGGTCCGGCAAAGGCATCCGCGCCGGTTTTGAAGGCGGACAGATGCCCCTGCAGAGGCGCGTCCCGAAAAGGGGATTCAACAATATTTTCGCAAAGGAAATCGTAGCGATTAATGTTGGCAGCCTCGAGAAATTTGAAAACGGCTCCGTCGTCGACGAGCAGGCGCTCATCAAGATGGGTCTCGTGAAAAACGGTTTCGATGGGATTAAGATTCTCGGAAATGGAAATCTCACAAAGAAGCTGGACGTTAAAGTTACCGCTTTTTCTGCTTCTGCAAAGGAGAAGATTGAGTCGGCTGGCGGAAAGGCTGAGGTGGTCTAATTGTTTAAAACCATTCAAAATGCCTGGAGAATCCCCGACTTAAGAAAGAAAATCTTATTTACCCTTTTGGTCATCGTCGTATTCCGTGTCGGTTCGGTTATCCCCGTTCCGTTCCTCGATATGAGCGCGCTTCAGCAGCTCATGGGCGGCCTTGACCAGAGCGGTTCGATTTTAGCTTATCTCAACACCCTTTCGGGCGGCGCTTTCTCAAACGCAACGCTGTTTGCGATGAGCGTTACCCCGTACATCAACGCATCCATTATCATTCAGCTTTTGACAGTTGCTATCCCGGCGCTTGAGCGCCTTGCCAAAGAAGGCGAAGAGGGCCGCAAAAAGATTGGAACGATTACACGTTATGTAACGGTCGGCTTAGGCCTCTTACAGGGCGGCGCTTACTGGTATTACCTGTTCGCGTCGAACGTCGTAACCTACAAGAGCGGCTTTGAATGTGCGTTCGCGGCGGCAGTCATCATCCTCGCGTTTACAGCCGGTACGGCTTTGATGATGTGGCTCGGCGAGCAAATCAACCAGTATGGTATTGGAAACGGTATTTCCATCCTGCTGTTTGGCGGTATCGTGGCAAGAATGCCCGTTACCATTTCCCAGCTCGGACAGTATTGGGAGCTCGGCTCCAACGGCCAGATGCAGTATTATGCGCTGGTTCCGCTGTTTGTCGTGCTGTTCCTCATTGTCATCTGGGTTATTGTTTTCATGAACGATTCGGAGCGCCGCATTCCCGTACAGTACGCAAAGCGTGTTGTTGGCAGGAAGATGTACGGCGGACAGAGCAGCCACCTGCCCATCAAGGTAGGCCTGGGCGGCGTTCTGCCTATCATCTTTGCAAGCTCCATCCTTTCTATCCCAAGCACAATCGAGATGTTTATCCCGAATCCAAACGATTTCTGGAAAGGCTTCTTCGACCTGTTTGCTTATAACGGAGTGCTTTACTCCATCCTTTACTTCGTCCTGATTATCCTCTTTGCGTATTTCTATACGACAATCCAGTATAATCCGGTTGAAATGTCCAATAATCTTCGTCAGAACAACGGTACAATCCCGGGTATCCGTCCCGGCAAGCCGACGACTGACTTTATCGCTAAAATCCTTTCGAGGGTCACCCTCATCGGCGCTTTGTTCCTTGCTTTCATCGCGCTGCTCCCGATTATCTACAGCGGTGTTACCGGCATGCACGGCCTTTCCATGGGCGGCACATCGGTTATCATCCTGGTCGGCGTTGCGCTCGATACCGTAAAGCAGATGGAATCCCAGATGATGATGCGCCACTACAAGGGCTTCCTTGATTAAGGCTTTTAAGGAGAGAAGATTATGAACATTATTCTGTTAGGCGCTCCCGGTGCCGGCAAAGGCACCCAGGCAGAGGTTATCTGCGAGCGTTTATCCATTCCCACAATCTCAACGGGTAATATTATCCGTGAAGCGCTGAAAACCGGTACAGAGATGGGTTTAAAAGCAAAGTCTTATATGGACGCGGGCCAGCTCGTTCCCGATGAGGTCGTTATCGGCATCATCAAGGACCGCCTCCAGAAGGACGACTGCAAAAACGGGTTTATCCTCGACGGATTCCCGCGGACCATCCCCCAGGCCGAGGCTCTGGACAAAATGGGCGTTGTCATCGACAAGGTAATCGATATCGAGGTTGCCGACGAGCGCATCGTCAAACGGATGTCCGGACGCCGTGTCTGCGAAAAGTGCGGCGCCAGCTACCACATGGAGTATAAGCTCCCTGCGGCAGACGGTGTGTGCGACAAATGCGCAGGTACCCTTGTTCAGCGCAAGGATGACCATCCCGATACGGTCAATGCGCGCCTAGACGTTTACCACAAGGAAACCGAGCCCCTAAAGGACTATTACGCCAAGCAGGGCAAGCTCGCCATTGTGGAAGGACAGGAAGAAATTGGGGACACTACCCGCTTGATTCTTGCCGAAATCGAGGCGTAACTATGATTGTAATCAAAACTGCCCGCGAGCTTTCCAAAATGAGGGACGCGGGGCGGATTTCTTCGAGAGCGCTGCGCTTAGCAGGAGAAGCGGTCGAGCCGGGCGTCACGACGTTCGAAATCGACTCTATCGTTAGAAAATACATCGAGGAACAGGGCGCCAAGCCCTCGTTCCTCGGTTATGGCGGCTTCCCCGGCAGCGCGTGTATCTCTGTCAACAATGAGGTCATCCATGGCATACCAAGCAAAAAACGCGTTCTCAAAAAGGGCGACATCGTCAGCATCGATATCGGCGCTTACTTTGAAGGCTTCCACGGCGACAACGCATGGACGTTCCCGTGTGGGGAGGTAAGCGAGGAAGCGCAGGCGATTATGGACGCCACGAGAGAAAGCCTGTTTGAAGGAATCAGGCAGGCCAAAGCGGGAAACAGGGTCGGCGATATAGGATACGCCGTCCAGCAGTATGCCGAAGCTCGCAGTTACTCGGTGGTACGCGATTTTGTCGGCCATGGAGTAGGTGCGAAGTTGCATGAAGAACCAAGCGTACCGAATTTCGGCACACCGGGAAGAGGTGTGCGCCTGTTGCCCGGTATGACAATCGCTATTGAACCCATGATCAACGCGGGCACTCACCGTGTAAAGGTGCTAGGAGATAAATGGACGACGGTAACCGTCGACGGTAAGCTGTCCGCCCATTTCGAGCATTCCGTGGCAATCACGCCGGACGGACCGGTCATCCTGACCAAGCCCGACTGATGAGGTGAGCAGATGCAGATAGTGGAAGGTTCCGTAGTAAGAGCGACAGCAGGACGCGACAAGGGAGGCTTTTTTGCGGTCGTCGAAATCGATGGCACATGCGCGTTTCTTTCAGACGGCAGGCGCCGTAAGCTGGAAACGCCAAAGAAAAAGAAGCTCATGCACCTTGCCCCGACCGCTACCGTAATACCGGCAAGCTCATTAAAGACAAACAGACAAATCAGAGAAGCGCTCCACCCGTTCAATTTCGGCGGGGAAGAGCTTTGACCGTCTTAATATGAGGAGGTAAGCATATGTCCAAACAGGACGTCATCGAAATAGAGGGTACCGTAACAGAGGCGCTCCCGAACGCGCAGTTCATGGTGGAGCTCCCCAACGGCCATACGATACTGGCCCACATTTCCGGCAAGCTGCGGATGAATTTTATCCGTATCCTGCCCGGCGACAAGGTCACGGTGGAAATGTCCCCGTACGACCTCACAAGGGGCCGCATCACATGGCGTAGCAAGTAATCTGAACAAAGCCGTTCAGATTGTATTCCACCGACAGAGCTTCTAGTGAAAGGAATGATTATATTATGAAAGTCAGGCCTTCTGTCAAAAAGATTTGCGAAAAATGCAAGGTTATCAAGCGTAAGGGAAAAGTCATGGTTATCTGTGAAAATCCCAAGCACAAGCAGCGTCAGGGCTAAAATAAAAGAGTTCACGCGCTTCGGACGCCTTTGCCGTGCCTCAGATATTTTAATATCCTTCGGCACTTCAAATACGCCCGTTGCACGCAATCTTTTTCATTTTCTTTGAACCGGAACGAAATGTAACTTCCGGTTTGCTGCATGAATACAAATAAACGATTTAACGGAGGTGCAACAGATATGGCTCGTATCGCAGGTGTAGACTTGCCGAGAGACAAAAGAGTCGAAGTCGGCTTAACTTATATCTTTGGAATCGGCCGCAAAACCGCAAGCGACATTGTTGCTGCGACAGGTGTAAATCCGGACACACGCGTCAGGGATTTAACAGAGGACGAAGTATCAAAGCTCAGAGAATATATCGATAAAAACTGCCGCGTGGAGGGCGACCTTCGCCGCGACGTCGCATTTGACATCAAAAGGCTTATTGAAATCGGCTGCTATCGCGGCGTTCGTCACAGAAAGAGCCTGCCCGTAAGAGGACAGCGCAGTAAGACAAACGCACGTACCCGCAAGGGTCCGAGAAAAACGATGGCAAACAAGAAGAAATAAGTGAAGGAGGGTTAACCTATGGCAGCACCTAAGGGTAAGAAGACCACAGTGCGCAGACGCCGTGAGCGCAAGAACATCGAGCGCGGGGCAGCGCATATCCAGTCTACATTCAACAACACGATTGTTACGATTACAGATACACAGGGCAACGCCGTTTCCTGGGCGAGCGCCGGAGAGCTGGGCTTCCGTGGCTCCAGAAAATCTACTCCGTATGCAGCGCAGTCGGCTGCTGAAACGGCCGCGAAGGCCGCAATGGAGCACGGCATGAAGTCCGTTGAGGTTTATGTCAAGGGACCGGGCGCAGGCCGTGAAGCCGCAATCAGAGCGCTTCAGTCCGCAGGCCTCGAGGTCAACATGATTAAAGACGTGACCCCGATTCCGCATAACGGATGCCGTCCTCCGAAGAGAAGACGCGTATAGTCATAATAAAGGAGGAAAAAATCAATGGCTAAGAATATGCAGCCGATTGCAAAGCGTTGCAGAGCACTCGGTATTTCTCCCACAGTGATGGGATATTCCAAAAAGACTTCCAACAGGAACCCGCTTGGCAACTCCAGAAGGAAAAAGAGCGAATACAGCCTCCAGCTGACGGAAAAGCAAAAGGTAAAGTTTATTTACGGCATTCTTGAAAAGCAGTTCAGAATGTACTATGAAAAGGCTGAAAAATCGGGCGGCAAAACCGGCGAGGTTCTGCTCACCACGATTGAACGCAGGCTCGACAATGTTATTTTCAGGCTCGGGCTCGCTTCCACAAGAAGGGAAGCAAGGCAGCTCGTTAACCACGGCCACTTTACAGTCAATGGCAAAAGGGTGAACATCCCTTCGTATTTGATTAAGGTTGGGGATGTCATCGAGGTTTGCGAAAAGAGCCGCTCAACCAACAGATTTAAAACCATGGCGGAAAGCGATACCATCGTTACCGTTCCGAAATGGCTTGAAAAATCTCAGAATCCGCTCGGCGGAAAGGTTCTTGCGATGCCGCAGAGAGACGACATTGAATTCCCGGTTGAGGAACACCTGATCGTCGAGTTGTACTCCAAGTAATCCTGCAGTCGTTTAAAGGTTTACAGAGCAGGCAGACTGCTCAATGTTAGGAGGAGGTTCGCTGAATGATAGAAATTGAAAAGCCAAGAATAGAAACCGAGGAATTATCAAACGACGGTACCTATGGCAGATTTGTAGTGGAGCCGTTGGAGCGTGGTTTTGGCAACACTTTGGGAAACAGCCTTAGAAGAGTGCTTCTTTCTTCTCTTGAGGGCGTAGCTGTTACTTCGTTGAAGATTGACGGTGTGCTTCATGAATTTTCCACCATTCCCGGTGTGAAGGAGGACGTAACCGAAATCGTCCTGAACATGAAGGGCTTAACCGCAAAGCTTCATTGCAATGGCCCCAAAACGGTTGAAATCAACGCGGAGGGACCCTGTGAGGTCACCGCCGATTCCATAAAGTGTGACAGTGAAGTTGAAATCCTGAATCCCGACATGCACATTGCAACTTTGGGCGACGACGCAAAGCTTTATATGGAAATTACCCTCGATAAGGGCAGGGGATATATCCCCGCAGAGCGCAATAAGGCAATGGGCGGCAACAATGTGATTGGCGAATTGCCTGTTGACTCGATTTATACGCCTGTGCTGAAGGTGAACTACACGGTGGAAAACACGCGTGTCGGCCAGATTACCGACTACGACAAGCTTACGCTCGACGTGTGGACCAACGGCGTCATCAACGCGCAGGAGGC
Organism: uncultured Oscillospiraceae bacterium; assembly: GCA_900540865.1. Classification (GTDB taxonomy): domain Bacteria; phylum Bacillota; class Clostridia; order Oscillospirales; family Acutalibacteraceae; genus Scatavimonas. The sequence goes on along the minus strand of UQHH01000004.1, from coordinate 30,867 downwards.
CGTATCGCTTGCGGCAAAGGTTTTGACAGAGCACCTCAATCTCTTCGTCGATTTGTCCGACCAGGGCTACAGCACGGAGATTATGGTGGAAAAGGACGACAAGGGCAAGGAAAAGGTTCTTGAAATGACGATTGAAGAGCTCGACCTTTCCGTCCGCTCCTTTAACTGCTTAAAGCGCGCAGGCATTAATACGGTAGAGGATTTGATCAATAAGTCTGAAGACGACATGATGAAGGTCCGCAACCTGGGAAGAAAATCCCTGGAAGAGGTAGTTTACAAGCTGAACTCCCTGGGCTTCAGTCTTCAGAAAGACGACGAATAATACGGCCCTTTTGCAAATCACAAGGTAAAGGAGTGAATTTTCGATGCCCGGTACAAGAAAACTGGGAAGAGCTACCGCTCACAGGACAGCAATGCTCAGAGCAATGGTAACTTTTCTCTTAGAGAACGGTAAAATAGAGACTACGGTCACCCGCGCCAAGGAGGTCAGCTCCCTGGCGGAAAAGATGATTACAATCGCAAAGGAAAACAATCTTCACAACAAGCGTATGGTGATGGCTTTCGTAACGAAGGAAGACGTCGTATACAAGCTGTTCAGCGAGATTGCCCCGAAGTATGCCGACCGTAACGGCGGCTATACGCGCATCACAAAGCTCGGCCCCCGCAGGGGAGACGCGGCAGAGATGGCAATTATCGAGCTGATTTAATTTCAGCTCGGCAAAGCGATAAAAACACGGCGCAGTAACATGCTTACTGCGCCGCTTTTTGTATTTTTATTCGCACTTAATTTGTAACGAATGAGAGCGACGCAGCGAAAAGAGGGCGAAACAGAATGGAAATCAGGCGTTTTTCATCAGAAAGCGATAATATAGACGAAATAAGCCGCGTGTATGCACAGAGCTGGAAAACTGCCTACCGTACCTTCATACCTCAGGCTTATCTTGATTCTATTGAGGAAAACAGATGGTCTGAATATTTAACCGGCGTTTTGCCGAATCTTTGGCTGGCCTGTGAAAACGGCCGGATTACCGGCGTATGCACATACGCTCCGGCTAGAGACAGCGCTTACGTTGGATGGGGCGAAATTGTTTTGTTGTATCTTCTTCCGCAGGCATGTGGAAAAGGTATCGGAAAAAAGCTGCTGCTTGCCTCTATGGAAAGTTTAAATGCAATGGGCTTGCACAACATCTATTTATGGGCATTTGAAGACAATCTTACCGCACGCAGGTTTTATGAAAAAAACGGCTTTGCATCAAACGGAGAAAAAATGTTAGAGGCAATCGGTGGCAGAGAGCTTTATTCGGTCAGATATGTTTATCAGCCCGCAGAAAACGATGTACAGAAAAACAGGCTTGCTTTCTATTGAAAGACAAAAAATCCCTCCGGCAGCGTCTCGCCGGAGGGATTAAAAAACTTATGTCATACCGCAGGGGCATCAAGGCGCTTGCCGGCGCTTTCTTTTTTGGGGCGCTTCCACTTGAAATTAGCGGCTGAGATGATTCCGTCAGCCACGACCAGCAGGTAAACAGGGGTAAAATTCATTAGATACCTGGAACGGGTTTCCCAAACAAGGAAGAACAGGAACACGCCGAAAATCAAGCCCTTCAGCAGTACGGAAAAATTCATGCGCGGCCTTATAACTGAAGCTAAGGCCGAGAGACATATCATCAGCAGCATCATTACATGGAACATATTGCTTACAAAAACGAAGCTGCCATGGTATTTGCCGTTCTCCAAGACAAATTGATGGAGGATATTGGGGCGGTGCGGCTCGTTCCAGATATGCTTGCTGATAAAATAGGTTCCGTCCGACCATGCCCAGGTTCCCTTTTCAGTCAGGTGGTTGAACAGGCCGGCCGGGCCATAATCCTTTAGGCGCTTTTTAATTTCCTCAATATTGGCGGCCTTTCTTTCGTCGTACGTAGCTCCGCTTTTGCGAGTGAAGCTGCTGTCCTCCTGATTAAATCCGCCGTTCCCCTTAAGGCCCATCATTACCCAGTGTGTCAGGGGATATTGCTGTTCGTCAAGTTCCTTTGCCGGCGCAAAATTAAGCGCCGACACCAAGGAATTGAAAGCCATCATACACACCAAAAAGACAGCAACGACGGTAGACATACAAGCAAGCGCCCTTTTGACCGGAACGCTTAAAAATAAGAACACTACCGCGGCAGCTAGAATAATCGCGACGCTTCCTTTCAGGGAATAACCGATGAAAACAAGGGCGGCAAAAAGAAACAGATAAAGGTATCTTTTGAATATTTTCTTGGTTTTTAATGCGCTGATATACAGAAATATTGGAATGATTACAAATGGCATACTCAGTGTATCGGTATAAAAAAACGGCGTATAGGTATAGAACGGAAGGAAGAAAAAGCATAGCAGGAAGGCTAAGAACGCGCCTGCGGCAGAAAAGATTTTCTTTGCGGTCTGGTAAATAAAGAATACCGAGGTACTTAGCGCGGCTACGTTTAAAAACACTGCGCCTGAAAGCGGTATCTTTCCAAAGATTAGGTATAACACCCGGTAATAGCCGGTAAGTAGAAGAAAAATACCGTTATTATTGGGGTAACGCGCCATATATCCCTGTGAGGAGGGATATAAATCATAAGTGTTTGTGAAGGAACCGGTCTGCGCGACGCTTTTAGCAAAAGCATGAACCCTTCCCAAATCCGTTAACGGTTCACACATCAACATGTAACCCATCGCCAGCTGCAATAGAAGCATAACGGCAAACATAATCCAAAAAGCCTTGTCGTAGTTTTTAATATGCCGCTTTTTTGCCTGCTTTTCTAACTGCTTATAAGCGATAACGGCAACGGCGGCAAGCGCTACGCCTGATAAAATACAAAAAGCGTTTTGAACGCCAATCGTTAAAAAAACGGACAGCACAATCAACCCGAAAGAGAGCAGGAATATGATATGGAAAGCACGATTTGTTTTACTGAATCTCATCTTTATCCTCCTAGCGAGTCATGCTCATATACTTGTTCATTATACTAGTTACTGTTTAGCAAGTCAAATCGTTGCAAAAAGAATCAGACGTAAAACAGGAATTTATTATTGCATTCAGCGGAGAAAAAAGCTATAATACAAATATCCGCCCGTGGCGCAGCTGGATAACGCAACGGATTCCGATTCCGGAGATCGGGGGTTCGAATCCCTCCGGGCGGGCCAAAATAGACCGTCCACGCAAACGCGTGGGCGGTATTATAATACAGGAGGGATTCGAACCCTGAGAGGGTGAGCAGCGTGAAAAAACGTGCCTGTGACACGTTTTTCGCTGCGAAGTCTGCAGCGGCTATGCCGCAAGGACGGATGCCGTAAGGCGGCATCATCCCTCCGGGCGGGCCAAAATAGACCGTCCACGCAAATGCGTGGGCGGTATTTTAATACAGGAGGGATTCGAACCCTGAGAGGGTGAGCAGCGTAAAAAAACGTGCCTGTGACACGTTTTTCGCTGCGAAGTCCGCAGCGGCTATGCCGCAAGGACGGATGACGCAAAGCGGCATCATCCCTCCGGGCGGGCCAAAATAGGCCGTCCACGCATACGCGTGGGCGGTATTTTAATTACAAGAGGGATTCGAACCCCTTATTTTGTTTTTTCTGCCTGATGTAATAAATCCGTTTCACACACTCCTGGCTTCATTTTTTTATTGTTATGCTGTATAATGACAGCATAACTAAAAAACGGAGTAAAGCAATGGAATACAAATTGACTACAGGAAATATAGGCCGTTCCCTGATTGTTTTCAGCCTGCCTATGATTCTGGGCAACCTGCTGCAGCAATTATATAACGTAGCCGATACACTTATTGTCGGAAAAACCATTGGCGCGGCTGCGCTTTCGGCTGTCGGCTCTTCCTATGCGCTGATGGTTTTGCTGACCTCCGTTATTCTGGGACTGTGTATGGGAAGCGGCGTGGTATTCGCGCAGCTTTACGGGGCAGAAAAAACGGACGATATGAAAACAAGCATATTTAATGCGTTTGTTTTTATTCTGCTGGTTTGCGCCGCTATCAATGTTATTTCCTACCTGCTTTTAGACCAGTTTATTCTATGGATTAATGTACCCGCACAGGCTGTTTCGTATACTCGTATTTATTTGCAGATAATATTTGCAGGGATGACCTTTGTATCCGTATACAATTTTTTCGCTTCCGTCTTGAGGAGCGCCGGGAATACAATCGCTCCCCTGATTTTTCTGGCTGTGGCTGCCGTGACAAATATCATCCTGGACCTTGTTTTTATTTTAAACTTTCAATTAGGGGTTGCGGGCGCTGCGTTGGCAACGATTGCCGCACAGGCTCTCTCAGCGGTTTGCATTGCTATCTACACTTTAGTCAAAGCGAAACATCTTTGCCCGCGCAAACGGCATATGCGTTTTGATAAACGTCTGTTAAAACTGATTGCCAGCAATTCCGTGCTGACATCCATTCAGCAGTCAATTATGAACTTTGGCATTTTGATGGTTCAGGGCTTGGTTAACAGCTTCGGGTTTGCGGCATCCGCCGCTTTTGCCGCAGTGGTTAAAATCGACGCGTTTGCTTATATGCCGGCGCAGGATTTTGGAAATGCTTTCTCAACCTTTATTGCCCAAAATCATGGGGCTAAACAACCGGAGCGCATCCATAAGGGAACGGTGGCCGCAATTAAAATATCGAGCGCCTTTTGCGTATTCGCTTCTATTTGCGTCTGTGTATTCGCAGAACCGCTGATGCGGCTGTTTGTAAAGGAAGGCGAGGCCGAAATTATCAGCATCGGAATCCAGTACCTTCGGATTGAAGGGCTGTTTTATGTCGGTATCGGGGTGCTTTTTTTGCTTTATGGCCTGTTTCGCGGGTTTGGCAAATCCGGTGTTTCCATTGTGCTCACTGTTATTTCATTGGGGAGCCGCGTGCTGCTTGCATATACGCTGTCGGCCATTCCCGCTGTCGGCATGACAGGAATTTGGTGGTCGGTTCCAATCGGTTGGGCGCTTGCCGATTTGGCAGGTATTTTAATTTATTTAAGCTATAAAAAACGGATGATACAGAAACCGCGGTAAACATGTTTACCGCGGCTTTTCTTTTAAACAATTATTCAATTGTTTTTAGACACGCATACAGGCCGAAGGGAAATCTATTATAACCATTTTGAACCAAGCGGGCAAATACCCGTTTAAAACTTAGATTGAAAAGCATAATATGGCAACACAGCTCTTCTCAGAGGAGAAAAACGATAAGGATTACACGGATGCAAAAAATATGGGCTGCCCTGCCGCGACGCGGGAAATAGCCGGTAATACTGGCACGTGGCCTTTAATTACAATGTTCAAAACGCCTTGAAGTTCTAAATTGGAAAGGACGCAATACAATATAATAGATAGCAGGAAAGGGAGGAACCAGTTTGAATTCCACCATACATCTTTTTGCGATTTCCAATGTACCGCGCCATGTGTCTTATTATGAATCTAATTTCGCACAGCTTGAACGGTGTGTACGCCTGAGCGGTTACCCGCACGCTGTACTCGAGAAAATTATTTCCGCCGTGTACAGCCGGGCGCAGGAGGAAAATACCCCGGCCGAAATCGTCCATCATTGCCTCGACAACACGATGCAGGGGATTATCCTGCCGGAACGCTCATGCGGCGTATTCGGCTTTGACGCTTACGACCCGGATGAACTCAATTATTTATCGAATGCGAAGGCTGGAGCGATTGCGTCCATAAAGGAAAATTTAAACAGGGCAAGAAAAATTTTTACCAATGCGCGCGTCCTTCACGACGAACAGGAAAAAATTTATATTGCCCATATGGACTTTGACGCCGCCGACCGTCTAACGAAAGAAACAATACATATGCTGTTTGACGGGAAGAGCCTTAATTCCCCCGGAACAGAGGTACACCGCTTTTTCGGCGCGGCGACTGTGGACGGCAATGTAAACTATATTCCAGAGGTAACGGAGGGTATTCCCAAACGGTATTTGATTAAGGGCCGCCCGGGAACAGGAAAGTCTACCTTCCTGAAGAAAATAGCGCAGACTGCTGTTTCACGCGGCTTCCGTACGGAAATTTACCATTGTTCGCTCGACCCTGACAGCCTTGACCTTGTCGCGGTAAGGGAGCTGGGGTTCTGCCTGTTTGACAGCACTGCCCCGCACGAATACTTCCCCGAACGTCCTGAGGATGAAATCATCGATATTTACAAAACATGCGTAACGCCCGGCACGGATGAAAAGTACCAGGCCGAGCTCAACGGCTCACAGAAGGCGTATAAAGAGATGATTGCGTCCGGCGTTGCTTTTTTAAAGAAGGCAAAGGAGGACAGCGACCGGTATGACGCAGGCCTTCCGGCAATCGACGAGGCTGCGCTCAAACAGGCGACACAGGAGATTCTGCAAAAGCTGTTTTAGCTTTTTTACGTTACGCTTTATGTTCTTTTTCATCAAAGGCGCCTGCTCGCATTTTTTTTGCGGCAGGCGCCTTTGATGAAACATTTATATCCCGGCAGACGGTATGCCTGTACCGGTTAATCGAGGATATTCCCATCAGTTGTAATTGTTTTTACCTGCCACGGCAGGAATTTAACGCTTTCCTGAAGCGCGGATTTAACGGCGTTTTCTATTCCGCCGCAGCACGGAACCTCCATACGCACAACCGTTACGCTTTTGATTTCATTATTTTTTATGATTTCCCTAAGCTTTTCGGTATAATCCACAGAATCGAGCTTTGGGCATCCAATCAGCGTGATTTTGTTGCGGATAAAGGTCTGGTGAAAATCCGCATAGGCGTAAGCGGAGCAATCGGCGGCAACCAGCAGGTGCGCGCCCTGAAAATACGGCGCGTTCACCGGGACAAGCTTAATCTGCACCGGCCATTGCCGCAGCTGCGAGGATAAGGGCGGTGCGGCTTCTTCCTTTGCGGGCGCGTCTGTTCTTTCAAGCACTTTTACGTTTGTTCCCGGGCACCCGCAGGCAAGCGGCTCTGTCCGCCGCTGGTTTGCCTTGACCGCCTGCTCGTCGTAATCGGCGGCCTCCCTGTTTACAAACGTGATAGCTCCGGTGGGGCATACGGGCAGGCAATCACCCAGCCCGTCGCAGTAATCGTCGCGCAAAAGCCTTGCTTTTCCCTCAACCATACCGATTGCGCCCTCGTGGCAGGCCTGCGCACACAGGCCGCAGCCGTTACATTTGTCCTCATCGATTTGTATTATTTTCCTTATCATATTAACTCCTCCTTGGCTTGCAAATGTATCTTGACTTTGCATACTTATCATACTATAATCAATCGCATAAATCTGTTGTATTTCCAACGGAGGATGAAGAATGCAAAAATTTTTGAATTTAATAAACAGCTCCTTTCTATTTGCCGGGACAACCGTGCGGGAGACGGAAAAAATGCTTACTTGCTTAAGCGCGAAACAGGCGGAATACCAAAAGAACGAATACATCCTGCGCGCGGGAGAAACGAACGGCTATGTCATGCTTCTTTTGGAGGGCGTGGTTTGCATCGTCCAGGAGGATTTCTGGGGCAACCGCAACATCATTTCGAAAATTGCGCCGGGCGAAATATTCGCGGAGGCGTTTGCCTGCGTACCGGGCGCACGTTTGAGCGTCTCCGTTACGACGGAAATGAAATCGGCTGTGCTTTTTCTCGATGTAAGCCAAATTCTCAAGACCTGCGGCGCGTCCTGCGCGTTTCACGGCAGGGTGGTTCAAAACCTTGCGGCCTGCCTTGCGCAGAAAAACCTGCGCCTGACGGAAAAACTTACGCATATCACACAGCGTACCACTAGGGAAAAGCTGCTGTCCTTCCTTTCGGCGGAATCAGTAAGGCAGGGTGCCTCCGGCTTCGATATTCCATATAACCGGCAGCAGCTTGCGGATTACCTTTCCGTCGACCGCAGCGCAATGTCCGCTGAGCTTTGCGGGCTGCGCGACGAGGGTGTTTTGCGGTTTCATAAAAATCACTTTGAATTGCTTTGAACGTGCGCGGCAAAAAAATTTTCAAAAAAGTCTTGACTTGGAGTGTACTCCAGGTGTTATGGTTGTATCAGGATAACAATTATATTTAAAAAGGAGTGTTTTTCATGAGTTTTCATATGTATGTACCTACGCGCGTCCTGTTTGGGGCGGGGGAGCTTAACAGCCTTTCCCGGCAGAAGCTGCCGGGCAAAAAGGCGATGCTTTTAATCTCCAACGGAAAATCCGTGAAAGAAAACGGCGCGCTTGCACGTACGCGGGAGCAGCTTGATAAAGCGGGGGTGGAATATGCGGTTTTCGATAAAATACAGGCAAACCCGCTCAAGCAAACCATTATGGAGGGCGGGGCGTTCGCCCGTGAAAACGGCTGTGATTTTATTGTCGCGCTCGGTGGCGGCAGCGTGATGGACGCGGCGAAGGCGATTGCCGTAGTTGCGACGAGCAGCGGCGACCTTTGGGACTACATTTCCGGAGGTACCGGGCTTGGAAAGCCGTTTGAAAACGAACCGCTTCCGATTGTCGCCATTACGACGACGGCCGGCACAGGCTCCGAGACTGATTCCGGCGGAGTCATTACGAATCCGGATACACACGAGAAAATCGGCTTGGTAAACGAGGCGCTCTTCCCTGTACTCGCAATCGTCGACCCGGAGCTTATGCGCACCGTCCCGCCCAAATTTACAGCCTATCAGGGCTTCGACGCGCTGTTCCACAGCGTGGAGGGCTATATTTCAGTCAACGCGAACCTTATGAGCGATATGTACGCAATCACCGCGATAGAAAACATCGGCCGCAATCTTGCAAAGGCGGTAAACGACGGGAACGACATGCGGGCGCGCGAGCTTGTGGCGTTCGGAAACACGCTGTCCGGCGTGGTTATGTGCGTCGGAACCGTTACGAGCGAGCATTCTCTGGAACATGCGATGTCCGCGTACCATCAGGAGCTGCCGCACGGCGCGGGCCTGATTATGATAAGCAAGGCGTACTTTGCGCACTTTATTGAAAAGCACGTCTGTGACGAGCGGTTTGTCCGCATGGCGAGAGCGCTCGGCATGGAAAACGCCGGTAAACCGGAGGACTTTATCACAGCTCTTGCAAAGCTGCAGGAGGACTGCGGCGTGGCTAACCTGAAAATGTCCGATTACGGTATCACCAAAGACGAGCTTTTGTCGCTCGCGCATAACGCGATGGACTCGATGGGCGGATTGTTCGAGTGCGACCGCTCACGACTTTCGATTGACGACTGCGTGGCAATTTATAAAAAATCCTACAGGTGATTATCAAAACTTATGGAAAGCTGAAATAAAAGGGAGGAAACGGCCATGACCATCGCGCAGGTCAGCAAAAAATATGATATTTCAGCCGATACTCTGCGGTATTACGAACGCATTGGGTTGATTCCCGCAGTCAACCGCCTGCCGTCCGGTATCCGTGATTATACGGAAAACGACTGCAATTGGGTAGAGTTTGCCAAATGTATGCGCGGCGCCGGATTGCAGGTCGAGGCGCTGATTGAATATATCGCCCTGTTCCAGCAGGGCGACGGGACAATCGAGGCGAGAAAGCAGCTCCTTATCGAGCAGCGCGACCAGCTTGCGCAGCGGATTGGCGAAATGCAGAGAACGCTTGACCGGCTCAATACAAAAATTGAGCGTTATGAGCAGGGGCTGCTGCCCGCGGAAAAGAAGCTGAAGGAAGAAACCGATTCGAGATAGCTGGAGGAAGGAAAAACCACCCGTCGTTTCGTGAGAACGCACAAATAACAGGCGGCGGCGTCCAGTGAATTTTCTCCCATTTTGACGGTAATTTTTCTCTTACAGCAAAGCAAAAGCTGCAGTATAATATAAAAGCGGGGCAGAGGCCCTGCCGTTTACAATTAGATGTAAGTCCAGCTGGGAGCAGTGCGCAGTCTATTCATGGTGAAAACCGGAAAAGGCTGCACTTTTTTGCGTTCATTTGGGCTTTGCTTTTGCTTTGAAAGGAGAAATTTACATGACAAAAACTAAAAAAGAAACAAATACTTATCTAGCGCAGCAGCCTATTGGTAAGCTGCTGCTTAAATTCTCCGTCCCCTGCGTGCTTTCCATGCTCGTAAGCGCCCTTTATAATATCGTAGACCAGATTTTCATCGGGCAGAGCGTAGGGTATCTCGGGAACGCGGCGACGAATGTGGTTTATCCGTTTACCGTTGTGGCGCTTGCGTTGGCGCTTTTAATCGGGGACGGAAGCGCGGCGCTTTTGAGCCTTTCGCTCGGCAGGGGAGACCGCGAAACCTGCCATAAATGTGTTGGCGGCGCTGTTGTTATGACGGCTGTAACAGGCATTTTGCTTATGGTAACCGGCCTTGTCTTTACACAGCCGGTTCTCAAGCTGTTCGGCGCGACGCAGGCCTGCTATGGCTATGCCTGGGACTATATCAGGATTATCCTGCTCGGAATCCCGTTTTATGTATTTACCTCGGGCATGAATTCCGCCATCCGCGCGGACGGCTCGCCCGGCTACGCTATGACTGCGACCGTCATAGGCGCTGTGCTCAACCTGATTTTAGACCCGATTGCGATTTTTGTTTTTGATATGGGCGTGCAGGGCGCGGCGATTGCTACCGTAATCGGCCAGGTTGTTTCCTGTGCCGTGACAGCGCTGTATTTCCGTAAGCCGAAATCGTTCCGGTTTCAGAAAGAAAGCTTCCGGTTAAGCAGAAAAACAATAAAAACCGTGTGCCAGCTCGGTATATCCAGCTTTATTACGCAGACCGCAATTGTTATAGTAATAAGCGTTGCGAACAATATGATTACAGCCTTTGGCCCGCAGTCGCGGTTCGGCGCGGATATCCCGCTGTCCGTCGTGGGTATCGTTATGAAGGTGTTCGGTATCGTCATTGCCTTTTCCGTCGGCATCGCGGTGGGCGGGCAGCCGATAATCGGCTACAATTACGGCGCAAAAAATTATAAGCGGGTGTTTCGGGCGTACCGGCTCGTCGTCCTCGCAAACCTCGCGGTCGGCTTAGCCGCAACGATTCTTTTTGAGTTTTGCCCGCAGGCGATTGTGAGCCTGTTTGGCAGCGAAAGCGCGCTTTATAACGAATACGCAAGCTTATGCTTCCGCATTTTCCTTGGCGGGATTTTACTTTGCTGTGTGCAAAAGGCAAGCAGCATCTTTTTGCAGGCAATCGGCAGGCCTGTAAAGGCGGCCGTTTTATCGCTTTCGCGCGACGTTATATTCCTTGTTCCCGGAGTTGTTGTTTTGGCTTCGCGCTTCGGTGTAACCGGTATGCTGTGGGCGGCGCCTGTTGCCGACGTCCTCGCGTTTTCACTGACGGTAGTTTTGGTTATTCTGGAGTATAAAACGGCTGCGCGCAAAGAAAAGAACCTGGAAACAGCGCTTGTACCGGCGCAGGCGCAGGACTGACACTTTTGTAAGGTTTGCCGGAAGGACAAAACGAAAAGCAGGCGAAAGCCTGCTTTTTTGTTTGTAAAATTTAAGCTTTGTTTAAGTTACGCGTGTTATCCTGTCAATGGAATCAAAAACAGGCCGGCTGATAGACGCCATAACAGAGAAAAACCGGCATTGCGCAGATAGGAGGCACATCCCGCCATGAAACAAGGACAGAAAACATTTAAAAGATATGAAAAAAATTTGCCTGATGAAAAAAGCTTTCGGATTATCAGCCGGGGGCTTGATATACGCTCTCCTTCTTACATGACAAAAGGAACCGGGCGCCGTCGGGCGCCCGGTTCCTTTGTAATAAGGTTTGGGAGGATAAATTGATTGATGAAGGCAGGGGGGGCTACCTAATCTTTTCAATAATGATAACCGGCTGTGAAATAGTAAGCACGTCGAGCGTACCCGTTACAGTGGAGAAATAAGCTTCAATGGAGGTGCCCTCCGCGAGATACAGCGCGTCGTTTAGCATAATCGTGCCGGTCTGGGGATTTTGTATAATCTGTTCGACTACGGTGCTCTCCGGGTAATTGCGCAATTCAAAATTTGCGGTACCGATGCTTGCGGCTTCGTAATTGAATTTACACATAATACGGTACAGCCCCGTCTCCATTATAGTAAAGACGGATGAACCCGCGGTATGTGTAACCGCGTTTCCTTCGGCAATGGTGTTTTGGTTAAATACAATAGAATTGCCGGAACGTAGAATTTGGTCGCCGGTGTTGACCGCCTTGAGCAATGCTGCGCTGTCTTCCGGTGTCGGCGGACACGGGCACTCCGGCGGACACGGACACACCGGAGGGCATGGAATCACCGGCGGGCACGGAGGCACCGGCGGACATGGGGGCACAGGTGGGCATGGAGGCACCGGAGGACATGGGGGCACCGGAGGGCACGGACACACAGGGGGACATGGAGGACGCGGAGTGCATCCGTACTGGCATGGCAGCCATGGAAAGGTAATCTGTAAATCTTTGCAATTATATACGTTTGTATGAAGACCGTTCAAAACAAAGTTTCTCCTTTCGTTAAAAAACGGCACGAAAGTTGTTGCCGCCGGGACAACCCGGCTTATTCTATCATATGCGAGCAGGACCGCAATGGTGAATGCCTGTCCGCAGACACAAAAAGGTTGCATTTTACCCCTGTTCGTTTTAAAATAGAATATATGTTCTAAATAGAAATTGGCAGAAAGGGTGTGTGGGCATGATTCTGTCGGCTTCCAGAAGGACAGACATTCCATGCTGGTATTCCGACTGGTTTATAAACAGGCTGAAAGCGGGATTTGTCCTTGTGCGCAACCCTATGAACGCAAAGCAAATCAGCCGTATTGCGCTTTCGCCGGAAACGGTGGACTGCATCGTGTTCTGGACAAAGGATTTCCAAAATATGATGGATAAGCTACCGCTTCTCGACGAAATGGGTTACCGCTATTATGTCCAGTTTACTGTAACGCCCTACGGCCCTTTGATAGAGAAAGGGCTGAGGCCGAAGGAGGATATTCTCCAGACGTTTGATGCTTTGAGCAAAAAAATCGGGCGGCACCGCGTGCTTTGGCGGTACGACCCGATTCTCCTGACCGATTTATATAATGTCCCTTACCACAAAAAGCAATTTGCCGGTCTTTGCGAACGCCTTTGCGCCAGTACGAAAAGCGTGACATTGAGCTTTGTCGATTTTTATCAAAAGCAGGGGGTAAAACAGCCGTACCGCGCGCCGAACGATGAAGAAACGGCACAGCTTTCCCAATCGCTTGCACAGACGGCACGGCGTTATGGCATTACGCCGAAGGCCTGCTGTGAGCGGCCGGAGCTTGCGTCATACGGCATTGAAAAGGCAAGCTGTATCGATAAAGAGGTGATTGAACGCATCTGTGGGGCAAAGCTTGGGCTTAGCCCCGACAAAAACCAGCGCCCCGGCTGCGGTTGTTATGAAAGCGCAGACATCGGCCTGTATGGAACCTGCCAGAACGGCTGTATTTACTGCTACGCAAACCGCGGCGCGCAGACCGCACGGCGGCGTTTTATGGAGCACGACCCGCACGGTGCGCTGCTTTATGGGAAGGTACGGGACGGGGACGTAATAAAAGACCGCGCGGCAAAGTCCTGCCTGCAAAACCAGCTGAGCCTGTTTGAATAAAAAAGAAGGAGCGGGAGCTTTACTCTGCCTGTGCCTGAGGCGAGGGTTCGAATTTTTTCAGGATTTTCCCGGTAAACACCGCGATAACGAGGCTTACTATACATGCCAGGAACAAGATAACGCTGGAACTGCCCCCGAACCGGTCAAAGAGAAAACCGTACATTGCCTGCCCTGCGGGCAATGAGCACATACTCATGACCGTTATCAGGGAAGCGACCTTGCCGAGCAGGTGCCCGGGCGTTACGCGCTGGGCAAACGTCTGCGCGAAAATGGTAAACAGCGCGGCGCAGCACATGCACGCGATAACGCTCAGCAAAATTACGGCATAAGAGGCAAACGGCGCGCCGGGTGAAATTACCGCCAGGCCGATGGGCAAAAGCGCAAACCCGGCAATCAGCAGAAGCTTATGGGATTTTATGAAATCCATCTTTTTCGAGACAAGCCCGGCAAGGCAGCCGCCAAGGATGGAACCAACGGCGAGCGCGCCCTCCGCAAAGCCGTATAGCTGGCTGGACAGGCCCAAATATATTTTGATTAAATAGGGCAGGCCCACCATGATAAGGGCAGACAGGAACAGGTTGAGCGCCGCGACAATGATTAGCAGCTTAAACAGCTGCGGGTTGTCGTGCGTCAGAAAGCGCAGCGCGCCGGACAAATCTTCCCGGACGGTATGCAGGATTTTCCCGCTTTTTTCCCGGTGTTCAAACGGGATACGCAGAAAAAGCTCCATCGTGGCGGACAATAAGAAGCAGACGCCGCTTATAAATAGAATTGTGTCGATATGGAGAAAGCCGTAGAGAAAGCCGCCGATAATCGGGCCGAGCAGGTTTGACAGGGCGTTTACCTGTACGACCGTTCCGTTGGCGCTTGCAAGGTTTTTATCGCTTGTCAGCGCGGGGATGCTCGCCTGGACGGAGGGCTGGTAAAACGACTGGATAACTGACAGAAGCACCATCGCCGTACCGATTGGCAGAAGGCTTTCGGAATTTACAAAGAACAGCGCGAATATGGCAATGACGGCGGCTGTCGTAAAGTCGAGAATCACCATGACGTTCCGCTTGTTCACACGGTCCGCAAGAAGCCCGCCGAACGGGGAGAGCAGTACGGTTGGAATCATAGAGATAGCGAGTATCCCGCCGAACGCCGCCGCCGAACCGGTCTGGTCGAGCACGAAAAGCGACAGGGAAAACCGCAGGATGGAATTGCCGAACAGCGAGATAATCTGCCCGATAATCATCAGCGAAAAATCGCGGTGGAACAGGTTTTCTTTTTTCATAAGTAAGACTCCTTTTAGTTTAATACCGACGGTTGGTATGTATTTATGTGAAAAGAAACGCCCTTTTGGGCGAATCCTGTTTATTTATGCGTTGCTTTCTTTTTCGTCTATCCATTCGCGGCGGGTAACCGCATCGTAATAATCGGCCGCAACCTCTAAAAAATGGTTGTCAATCAACGGAATGCCTATTCTGTCAAGTACCTGCTGGTAAAAGCGTACTTTACTAAGAAAGCGTTCCTTTTCCACAGGGAAGATGGCCGGGTTAATCCAGATATTCATCAGCACGAGCACCGTCTCAGACGCTTCGCGCGGGTATTGTGTGTGTATGGAGCCGTCGCGGTTGCCCTCTTCAATCAGGCTGGCGATTGCAGGAGCGACCTCTTCTATCGCGCATTGAAGGGATTCAAGAATCATGCGCGCGTTGTAACGGTAAACGGGTGCGGTCACCGCGTCGAGCGCGACCTTCCTTTCATTTTGAAGCTCATATAAAAACAGGCGGGACAGCTTTTCCAAAGCGGTAATACCCGGTATATTTTTAATCCCCGTGAAAATATCCGCCCCTTTATAAATTCCTTCACACAGACGGTTGAGAATTTCTTCCTTGCTCTTAAAGTGGTGGTAAATCGCTCCCTTTGACATACCGATTTTGTCGACAATATCCTGTATCGAGGTTTTTTCGTATCCTTGCTGCGTAAACAGCTGATAGGAGACATCCAGGATTTTCTGCACGGTTTCTTCCGGATATTTGTTGCGCGACACAGCGTCCACTTCTTTCATACATACGGTTGGTATGTATAGAATATAACACGGCAGAAAATGGCTGTCAAGACATTTTTGAATTTATGCGGCGATATATGTCACACTTGTTGACAGAAGGGGGCGAGGGGCGTAAACTTATTAAAAATACATAAATGCACGCGCTGTAAGCGGGCGGAAAGGAAAACGGGCTGTTTTGGAGGGAATGCGTATCATGACAAAGCAGGTAGCCGCCGCCATTATCAGGAAAGACGGCAAAATTTTAATCTGCCGCCGCTCCGCGGGCGGAAGCTGCGCGAACCTTTGGGAATTCCCCGGCGGAAAGCGTGAAAAGGGGGAAACCCTGCGGGAATGCCTTGCGCGCGAATGCATGGAAGAGCTCGGGGCGGCGGTCGAGGTGGGCCGCCTTTATGAAAAGGCCAGACACACCTACCCGGAGGCCACGGTGGAGCTTTTCTTTTTTCTTGCGGAGATTACAGGGGGAACGCTCCAAATGCATGTGCATACCGATTACCGGTGGATAACGCGGGAGGAGCTCTCTGAGTATGAATTCTGTCCGGCGGACAAGGCGCTGACTGCGCGCATAAAGCAAGACCGCAATCTATTTGAATAGGCCGTCAGCTCGCCCGGCCAGACGGTAATAGGAGGATAAATTATGACGATAAAAGAAGCGGCTGAACGACGTCACATGGTGCGCCGGTATACAGGCCGAAAAATACCAAAGGATATAGTGGAGCGGCTTACCGCAAGAATTGATGAAGGTAACAAAAAATACAATCTGAAGATGAAGCTAGTGCTGGAAAACACAGAAGCGCTCGGCGCGGCCGTCAAGCTTTTCCTGGCGAAGGGAGTCCGTAATTATATTATTTTGGCCGGAGAAGATACGCCAAATATCAATGAAAAGCTTGGTTATTGTGGTGCGGACGTCATGCTGCTTGCGCAGACGCTTGGACTTAACTCCTGGTGGGTCGGCGGGACCTTTAGCAGGATAGGCGCCAAAAAGAACGCGGACGTTGCGGCGTCAGAGAAAGTCGCCGGTATTATTGCTGTTGGGTACGGTGCTAACCAGGGAACCCCGCATAAGTCTAAAAAACCGGAAGAAGTTAGCCGTTATAGCGGAACCGCGCCCGCGTGGTTCATAAAAGGGGTAGAGGCGGCGATGCTTGCCCCGACAGCGCTTAACAAACAGGCGTTTTTAATAAAGGGCGGCGGCAGCAAGGTATCGGTGGCTTGCGGCAACGGGAAATACTCGGGCGTGGAGCTCGGAATTGTTAAATATCATTTTGAGGTTGGCGCGGGAAAAGAAAATTTTGAATGGGCTTAGCCATATTATCCCGCGCAGCGTTTTATATAATTTAAAAAGAATGGAGATAAAAGTATGACGGAGAATCATAAAATCGACAATGGCAAGGCTTTCGACTGGGGAAAGACTTCCGCCGATTACGCAAAATACCGCGATATTTACCCAAAGGAATTCTACGATAAAATTCTGCAAAGGGGATTATGCGATAAGGGCATGGACGTGCTCGACCTCGGCACCGGGACAGGCGTACTGCCACGCGCGCTTTACCAATACGGCGCGCGTTTTACCGGCACCGACCTATCGGAGAATCAGGTGCTCGAGGCGCGGAGGCTCGCACAGGAACAGCAGATGGACATCCGTTTCTTGGCCTCTCCCGCGGAAGCGCTGCCCTTTGCGGACAATTCCTTCGATACCGTAACGGCCTGCCAGTGCTTTTTTTATTTTGACCGCAACCGGGTATATCCCGAAATCTCGCGCGTGCTGAAGCCAGGCGGCAGGCTCTGTATCCTCTATATGGCTTGGCTGCCGGAGGAGGATAAAATTGCGGGCGCAAGCGAAGCGCTCGTGCTCCAATACAATCCCGACTGGTCGGGAAAGGGGGAGCGCCGCCATCCGCTCGCTTTTGAGCCGGAAGCTGCCCCTTACTTTGAGCAGGAGCACTCCGAGGTATTCGACCTTCAGGTGCCCTTCACGCGGGAAAGCTGGAACGGGCGTATGAAAGCGTGCCGTGGAATCGGCGCGTCCCTCAGCGAAGAAAAGGTGCGCGCGTTTGACAGCGAGCACATGGCGCTGCTTTCAAAAATTGCGCCGGAGCGCTTTACCATCCGCCATTACGCCGCCATGCTTGTTTTAAAGAGCACCAAAGCCGGCTGAGCAATGCCGGAAGGGAAATAAAAATGTACAGCCTTAATACACCCAGACTGGAAACAGACAGATTGGTTTTAAGAAGGTTTACCGGGGACGATTTGGACGCCCTGTTTTTAATCCTTAGCGACAAGGAGGTAAACACCTTTCTTCCGTGGTTTCCCTTAGCTTCTATAAAAGAAGCGCGGGCTTTCTTTTGGGAACGGTATACCGAGTTTTACAGGCAGCCTGTGGGGTACGGCTATGCCGTTTGTCTTAAAACAAATAACGTACCGGTGGGGTATGTAAATGTAAGTGCCTCAAACAAAACAGCATGATTTAGGTTACGGGCTGAGAAAGGAATTCTGGCATAGAGGGCTTATCACCGAGGCATGCAGGGCAATCATAGGGCAGGTTCAAAAAGACAGCCTCCCGTTTATTACCGCCACGCACGATAGAAACAATTCCCGCAGCGGTGAAGTGATGAAGCGGCTGGGGATGTGCTACAGGTATTCCTACGAGGAACAGTGACAGCCTAAAAATATACCGGTTACCTTCCGGATGTATCAGCTTAATTTTGACGGGCGCAACGACAGGGTATACAAAAAATACTGGGAGAATTCGCCCGTTCATTTTATTGAAGCGGACGTATGACATAATGGATAGAAACGGTTTGCATCAGCGTGGGAGGTGTTTTGTGTGATAATGCCGAAGAATGGAATAGAAACCCTGATGTTCGCCCCCTGCGGAATGAACTGTAAGGTTTGCTACAAGCACTGCGCCCACAAAAAGCCGTGCCGCGGCTGCCTTAACGGCGATTTAGGAAAGCCGGAGCATTGCCGCAGCTGCAAAATAAAGGACTGCATACGGGAAAAAGGGCTTTCCTATTGCTATGAATGCAATGAATTCCCCTGTAAACGGATAAAAAGCCTGGAAAAAAGCTATCAAACGCGTTACAACGCAAGCCTGATAGCTTACAGCCGGTTTGCCAGCGAACATGGACTTGAGGAATTTATGCGACGGCAGAAGGAAAAATATACCTGCCCACAGTGCGGCGGGATTGTTTCGATTCACGACTTTTGTTGCAGTGAATGCGGACAGGCAGTCAAAAGTTGACCAAAATTTTTTAAAAAGCTTCATAAAAAAGCCGCTATAGCGGCTTTTTTGCTTTTTATGGGTAAAAACTAAGAAAAAACGAAAGAAAACCAATGGAGGATTTTATGCGGAAAATTATGTTAAACCTCGCAATGAGCCTTGACGGGTTTATCGCGGACGAATCCGGCGGATATGATTGGATTAAGGGGGACGGCTGTAACGCGCGCGATACGGCAATTAAATACGACTTCAACCGGTTTTTGAACGAAGTCGATACCGTCGTTATGGGCCGCAAATGCTTCGACCAGGGGATGCACAGGGATTTTAAGGACAAAAAGGTTTATATCGCCTCAAAAACACGGTGCGGCGACGAAGCGAACGTGTCCTTTTCAAACGACATCTGCCGGGCTGTCCTTGCGGAACAGCAAAAAGAGGGCAAGCACATTTACCTGTTCGGCGGGGGAGAAATGATTGACAGCTTTTTAAAGGAGGATATCATTGACGAGTATATCATTGGTATCATCCCGGTCATTTTGGGCAGAGGCAGGCCGCTTTTTCTTCATGGAACGCCAAAAATAAACCTGTGCCTGCATGACTACTTTTTTGAAGACGGGGTGGCCGTCCTCTGTTATAAAAAGATAAATTAAGAAGCATAACCGCAAAAAGGCTGTACCCATTAAGAGTACAGCCTTTTCCTTTGCATGATTCGGTTTTATAAGGAGGAAAGTTTGTGAAAGGACTCGCGAAGCGCGGGGTAAAGGGATTTGTAAACCCCGTAGAAGCTGTCGTAACACGCCGTGCTCTGTATATTGGGGGCGCTTGCCTGTTCTTTTGTCACAAAGGTGTCACAGGCGTCCCACACACTTTGGAACATACCGCCGCCGACGGCAGCAAGGATGGCCGCGCCCTGAGCCGCGCCTTCATTGAGGCGCACGGTCGAAACGGGGCAAGCGAACATATCGCAGAGCATCTGTTTCCATACCGGGCTGTTCGCGCCGCCGCCGCACAGCGTCATATCGTCCGGACAAACGCCCATTTCCTTAAGTATCTCATAGCAGTCGAGCAGGGAATAGCCCACGCCCTCCAGTACCGCGCGGATTAAATCGGCGCGCGTATGCATTGCGCTAAGGCCAAAGAACACGCCGCGGCAGCCGGGGTCGAGGTGCGGTGTGCGCTCGCCCATCAGGTAGGGGAGGAACAGCAGGCGGTTTGAGCCGATTGGGCTTTTCCCCGCCATATCGTCCATCAGGCGGTAAATGCTTTGCTTATCCGCCTTTGCCTGCGCGTGCAGCTCACAGCAGAGCTCGTCGCGGAACCATTTGAGCGAAAGCCCCGCCGCCTGTGTAACGCCCATAACGTGCCACGCGCCGGGAACGGCGCAGCAGAACGTATGCACGCGCCCCTTCGGGTCTACATGCGGCGCGCTCGTATGGGCAAATACGACGCCGGAGGTCCCAATCGTCGTAAAGGCGCGCCCGTCACAGACCACACCTGTGCCAACAGCCGCCGCCGCGTTGTCGCCCGCGCCCGCGGCCACCTTCGTCCCGGCGGTAAGCCCGGTTTCCCGCGCGGCCTGTTCGTTTACCGTTCCGGTAATCTCGGGCGACTCATAGGGCTTTGCAAGCATCGCCTCGTCAAGCCCGAAATAATCGAGCATTTCCTTCGACCAGCAGCGGTTCTTTACGTCGAGCAGCTGCATGCCGGAGGCGTCGGACATATCGGTCGCGAATTCGCCCGTCAGCTTATAGCGGATATAATCCTTCGGCAGCAGGATATGGCGGCATTTCGCGTAAATATCCGGCTCGTTTTCCTTTACCCATAAAAGCTTTGCGGCCGTAAAGCCCGTCAGGGCGGGGTTCGCCGTAAATTCAATCAGCCTGTCGCGCGTGAGGTCGCGCGTCATCTTATCGCACTGCGCGCCGCTGCGCTGGTCGCACCAAATGATGGCGCTGCGCAGGACGCTGCCGTTTTCATCGAGCATAACCAACCCGTGCATCTGCCCGGTCAGGCCGACGCCCTCTATTTCGCCGCGCCGGACGCAGGTCTTTTCGAGCAGCCGGCGGATGCTCAGGGCCGTCTGCTTCCACCAGTCGGCGGGGTTCTGCTCCGCCCAGCCGTTTTGCGGCTGGTATAGGGGGTATTCCCCGGTTTCACTTCCGCAGAGACTGCCGTCCTGGGAGAACAGCACCGTTTTTACGCCGCTTGTGCCGACGTCGATTCCAATTACATATTTCATCCTGCACCATCCTTTTTATAAGCTTGAAAGCGCGTGGCGTATCCCGGAAGAGGTAGTAAGCACCCGGACCTCTATTTTTACACGCTTTGTTTCACCGGGCTGGAGGTACCGCAGGCTCCCATCCTTTTTTGCCTGCGCCCTGCCCTTTACATGGCAGGTACCCGGCTCCAGACCGAGCACATACTCGCCGCTTTTCATGCATTTCCACTGCGTGAAAAAGGGGAGGGTTTCCGGGTCGTAAATCAATTCCACGCCTGCTTTCAGCTCCTTGTTAGCAAGCACGACATGCGCCCTTTTGTCCTTGCCCGGGCGTATTTTATGAAAGAACACCTGCTCCTTGGCGCCGTCGATTGGCTCAGAAATACTTAATAGCTCCGAAAGCCCGCTTTCCGCGTCCTTGTCGCGCGGGGATACGTCGACCGACGGGATGTGCAGCTCGCACGCGGGCGACAGCAGCGGGTAGCCGAAGTTCATGTGGTATAAAAGCATCAGCGGCGCGGGGGCAAAGTCGAGGTTTTCAATTTCATCCTCTATAGTAAAACTGTTTTCCTCCCCGTCAAGTGACACACGCCGGTGCAAAACCACGTGCTCGCCGAACACGCGTGCCTCTTTGACCTTGCCGGAAACGGTGAGCAGCGGCTTGCCCCCGTCCCATACGGTCTGCGGGCAGACCTCATAAGCGGGCGTGTTTGAAATTACGCCGTGAAGGCCGAGCCGCTCGCCCCCGTCCTCACAGGCGCCGCCCATGTAGGTAAGGCCGCCGGTTGTCAGGAACCCCGCGAAAAAGCCGCGGAAGAACCCGCGCGCGCCGTCCTCCGTAAAATATGGGGAAGCGGTGATGCCTGTTTTAGAAAGGAAGCCCAGGTTTATCCCTTTGCACTTCAGGTCTGAAATATCCATCCCGCGGCCGGGCAGTACGGTAAGCGAAAGGCCCGAAGCGTTATATAGCTCAACGGCGCGCGTACCCTGCGCCTTGCCGCCCTGCAAAACACAGTCGCGGATACCAAGCACCTGCTCCATGCCGCCGGTTTTTCTTAAAAGCGTTTGTTTGTCCATTGAAAGCCCCTCCTTTTATTTGGAGTTTACATAAAAAGCGGGGCAGACCTTTAAAGTCTGCCCCCACATGCGCTAAAAGGCTTCTCCAACGAGGTATTGTAAATCAATTGGGAGCCTGTTGAGAATGCGAACGTCACGGCCGAATTTACCGGCTGTTTTTTCTATTACGATATAATCGAGCCCGGGAATCACGACGTCGTCCCATGTCGTGCGGAACCCCTTGAGCCCGACGTCGAGCATCAAAACCATTTGATTGGCACATTTCCTGTCAAAATCTTCCGACAAAGCGCCGTACAGCTCCTGGCATTCCGTATAGCCGGAATTATGGGAGGTGACATAGCCCTTTAATTCCTCAAAGCCCGGTAGCTTCAGGCCAGCTGCCTTTTCAAGCGCCGGCGCTTTCGCGCGGTAAAAATCAATCATCGCTTTTTCATGCGTGCAGCCGGGCAAATCGTTTTTGGCGATTTCCTTCAGCTTTTCAACGGAAAACTCAAATGCTTCCTGCAAAAACTTTGTCCATACGCGGTAGCTGTCCGTTACAAGGGAAGGGTCCCTGACGCACATGACGGAAATACGCTGCGCGCCGCACAGCCCGTCGCGCTTGGGGGATACGCCGATATGTACGACGTCACCCTCCTGGATAACGCGGTTGGAGGCCCTTGCGACAATTGTGCGGTTGTTGCCGCCGGAGGTTACCATGACCTTAAAGCCCATTTCCTCCGCGCCGAGCTCATTTGCGATTTCGTAGCCCCAGCCGGCGACCTGCGCTTCGGTAAGGCCGGGGCGCAGGATGCGCAGCATGCCCTCGAGCATGACGTCGCTGATAAGGCAGCTCTCTTCAATCAGGCGCATTTCGCGCTCTGACTTTTCGTACTTGATTTCGTAGTATTTTTGGGATATGTCAGCAATCCCTTCCTCCCCAACATAGCGCCTCAGTACGTTGTAAAGGCCAAGAGGGAAAATGGCCCTGCTTGTCAGAAGCGCTATGCTGCGCGGCTTTTCGCCGCATGCCTCCTCTATAATATCGATAGGGGTCGGCAGGTTCGGAGGATAATCAGGATTGTCTACCTGTAAAATATCGACCTTCCGGATTTTTACGCCGCTGCGGTGGCAGAACTGCTCAGCCACAATGCCGCTTTCCAGCCCCGCGATAAAGTACAGCCCGTTCTTTGCGATGACAGCCGCGGCCGGCTCTACAATAATATTGCTGTTGCCCGCAAGGTAAGGGACGTCGCCGCAGTAGTGCTCGTCGGAATAAACAATGCCGCAGTCATAGCCCTCCTGCTCGAGCATTTGCATGACCTTTTGCTGGCGGATGGTAAATTCCTCGGGCGGCAGGTAATAGCTTTTGTCAAACGACGGGGCGTTTTCCAGCACCTTGCAGACAATGTCCGCCTGGCGCTTCCAGGTTTTGCTGTCAAACATGGGTTACGCCTCCTTTGCTATTTCCGGCGCGCGCCTGATGTTCGGGTTGGTAAACACGTCCTCATCGTCAAAGCTCGGCGTGGAGAATTCCGATACGACGGCGCCCTCACTGCCCGCCTGGAACCAGTGGCGCGTGTTAATCGGGATGGTATACTGCTCGCCGGGGTTTAAGACGATTTCGTGAAAAACCGTGTAATACTCTTTTCCTGTCTGTGGGACAGCCGCTTTCATATCCGGCGTGGGAGCGCCCTCTACATAAAGGTATACCGTGCCGAACCGGCAGCGGAAGGTTTCTTCCTTGCCGGGGTAATCGCCGAAAGGGGGATGGCGGTGCTCCGGGCATGTCTGGCCGGGGAGAAGCACCATTTCCTTTGCGCAGACGCGGTCCGTGTTGATATAGATGACCAGCTGCAGCGCGCAGTGGTCGGGGTCGCCCAGACCGAAATCCGCTACCTCGATATTTGCCTTTTCCTCGTCGGTCAGCGCAATGCCCGCCTTATCGTAATAATCGATTACCTGTGCCCGTAACGTCTCATACTTTTGTCTTGTAATCACAGAAATCATTCCTTTTCTTTAGAAATCCCAACCCAATCTATAATCAAATTCGCATATACCTCAATTGCCTGATAGAATTTCTCCGCGCTCATACTTTCGTCTGTGATGTGCAGGCAGTCCAAATCTCCGGGGCCCATTATGATGACGGGCATCCCTCCGATATTGGCAAGCGGGGCGCCGTCGCATCCGCAGGGGAGGCCGTCGAGCGCCGTGTCAGGCAGGACGCGTTTGCAGCTTTTCAGCGCGGTCTGTACAAATTCGTGCTCCGAAGGCGTTTCAAAGCAGAGCGTTTCCTGGTACCAGTCGATTGTGACGGGGTGGTCCTTGAGCCAGCTGTCGCCCATGCAGGCACGTGTAATGCAGTCCTGCACCTCTTTTTTGATGTCCTCCGGCTTTACGGGAACAAGCTTGTAGTCCTCGTCGTATTCGCTCGGCAGAAATTCCACATCGAACTTGACGTTGCAGCTTTCCGCCACGACGGAAGCGCCGCTTCCGCCGCAGATTTGACCGATGTTCATCGTGGGATTTTGTAGCAGGGGATGCTTTTTCGTCATCAGCCATTCGGATTCCAGCTCCTTGAGCGCGTTAATCAGCTTATACGCCTTTTCAATGGCGTTTACGCCGATACCCTTGGTCGCCGCGTGCGTCTGCTTGCCCTGTACGGTGAACTGGGCCAAAAACGCGCCGCGGTTTGTGGGCATGACAGCCATGTGCGTCGGCTCCATAATGACTGCGCCGTCGGCCTTGTAGCCGCGGTCGCAGCAGGCGATGGTACCGTTGCCGCCGCCCTCTTCGTCGATGACCGCTTCGATAACGATGTCGCCCGCAAGCGGGACGTTCAGCTCCTTGAGTGTTTTGACCGCTAGGATTGCCGCCGCAACGCCGCCCTTCATGTCGGTGACGCCGCGCCCAAAGTAACGTCCGCCGCGCTCCACGCAATCAAACGGGGGGCTCTGCCACAGGCTTTCATCGCCCGGTGTGACGATGTCGCAGTGGCCGTTCATTATCAGGGATTTTCCGCCGCCGCTGCCTAAAAAGGCCGCGCATACGTTTTCCCTGTCCTCATAGGTGTGGTTTGGGTTAAAGCCGGGGTATTTGCAGATTTTTTCGTTTTCCGGGGCGAACGCGTCCACGTTCGCGCCCATTTCAGCGAAATATTTCTTTAAGTATTCCATGATTCCTTTTTCCTGCCCCGTCTTGCCGGCGTCGATAATCCGGCTGTCGAACGAAACCAGGTCTTTGAGGAAATCAAAGTAGCTGTCCTTGTTCTTCTCTACCGTATCGTGGATTTTTGCCCTTAAATCATGGTTCATTGGATTATTCCTCCCTTTCTAAAGGATACCTGCGCTTATGCCGCTCCCGCTGATTTTGATTTCTTCTGGACCGCGACAGCCAGGATAAGCACGGCGCCTGTCAGAATCATCTGATAGTAGCGGCCCACGCCGATGAGGTCGAAGCCGTTGTTCAGTACGCTCATAATCAGCGCGCCGATAAGGCTGCCGACAACGCCGCCGACGCCGCCGTTTACGCTTGCGCCGCCGATGACGACTGCCGCGATGGCGTTGAGCTCAAGTCCCTGGCCTGCCATAGGCTGGCCGGAATCAAGGCGGGAAGCAAGGATGATGCCCGCGACAGAAGCCATAAGGCCGCTTAACATATAAACGCCGACCTTTGTGCGCTTGACCGCGATACCGGCAAGACGGGCTGCTTCTTCGTTGCCGCCGATTCCGAACACGGAAGAGCCGAACTTTGTTTTCTGTAATGTGAAGTGCCCGATTAAGTACATCAGCACGATGATGATGACGGGAACGGGCAGGAAGCCCAGGTTGCCGCGCCCGAAGATGTCAAAGCCTTCGGCAAGGCCGGAAACGGAACGCCCGCCGGTAAACGCGAGCGCCATGCCGCTTGCAATGGTCATAAGGCCGAGCGTCGCGATAATGGGGGGGACGCTCAATCTGGAAATAATAATACCGTTTAACGCGCCGACGAGCAGGCCGACGAGCAGGCCGCCGATGATGCCCATAAAGGCGTTCATGCCCATATTGACCATCATGATGGCCGCAATCGTACCGGAGAGGGAAACGGTTGAGCCAACCGAAAGGTCGATGCCGCCCGAAATAATGACGAACGTCATGCCGACCGCCAGGATTGCGTTGATGGACGTCTGGCGCAAAATATTCATTGCGTTATAAAGCGTGGGGAAGTTGGAGCTGCCGAAGCAAAAGGCTATGCAGATAACCGCAAGCCCGATGAAAGCGACAAATTCCCGGCGCTTGACTAGGTTTTTAAGCTGGTTTTTCATTCGAATCGCCTCCGGTAATGTAGTGCATAATTTCGTTGATATCTGTTTTATTCTGTTCCAGCTCGGCCGTGATGCGGCCCTTGTACATGGTGAGGACGCGGTTGCTTACCCGCAGGACCTCCTCAAGCTCCGAGGAGATAAAGATGACCGCCTTGCCGCTTTGAGCGAGCTGCCGGACCGCCTCGAAAATTTCTTCCTTTGCGCCTACGTCGACGCCCCTGGTCGGTTCGTCCAGGATGAGGATGTCGCAGTTAGCGCAGAGCCATTTTGCCAGTACTACCTTCTGCTGGTTGCCGCCGCTTAAGTTTAATACGGGGAATTCGGTGGACGGCGTTTTTATGCGAAGCGATTCGATATGCCGTTTGGCTTCGTTTCGCTCTTTGTTGCTGTTTATAAAGATTCCGCTTAAAAAGCTTTTCAGGTTGACTATCGTGATGTTGCGCCTGATGTTGAGGTTCATAAAGAGCCCCTGAGCTTTCCGGCTTTCGGGCAGCAGCCCAATTTTACAGTTGATTGCGTCCTTGGGACGGCTGATATTTTTCTTTTCTCCGTTTACATACA
This sequence comes from uncultured Oscillospiraceae bacterium, assembly GCA_900540865.1. Classification (GTDB taxonomy): domain Bacteria; phylum Bacillota; class Clostridia; order Oscillospirales; family Acutalibacteraceae; genus Scatavimonas. Next base: position 3,920 of record UQHH01000004.1, on the reverse strand, counting down.
CCTCGCCCGATTTAATGCGGTCCGCGCCGAACAGCGCGCGCACGGCCTCCGTGCGTCCCGCGCCGACAAGCCCCGCAATACCGAGCACCTCGCCCTTTTTCAGGCTGAAGGAGATGTCGTGGATAAACTGGTTGGATATGTTTTTGACCGATAAAATCAGGCCGTCGTCGATAACGGGGTTCGGCGTGATTTCGTTGTTGATGTTTTCGCCTACCATCATCCTGATGATTTCCGCCTTGTCGACGTCGCTCGTTTTCGCGGTGCCGACGACCGTACCGCCGCGCAGTACCGTCAGGCTGTTGCCGATGCGGGTAACCTCGTCGAGCCGGTGGGAGATATATATAATAGACACATTTCTTTTCTTTAAGTCTTCTATGATTTCAAAGAGCCGCTCGACCTCCTGAATCGTAAGCGTTGCCGTCGGCTCGTCCATGACGAGTATTTTCGCGTCGCACGCGAGCGCCTTGGCGATTTCCACCATCTGCTGCTGCGCGATGCTCAAATCCCCGACCTTAGTGTAAACGTCCAGGTTCAAGTCGAACCGCTTGAGCAGGTCTTTGGCCTGCGCGTACACCTTTTTCCAGTTGATGACGCCTGATTTGCCGTATACAGGCTCCATACCGAAATAGATGTTCTTCGCAACGTCCAGGTCAGGCAGCAGCGTAAATTCCTGATAGATGACCGCGATGCCCTTTTGCTTTGCGTCGTTCGGGTTTTTAAAGCGCTGCTTTTCCCCGAACAGCGTTATTTCGCCTTCGTCGGGCGGGTAGACGCCTGCCAGCGTTTTAATCAGGGTGGATTTTCCTGCTCCGTTGGCGCCGACCAGCGTGTGTATTTCGCCTTCATTCAGGGTGAAATTCACGTTGTTGAGCGCAAGCACGCCGGGAAACCGCTTGACGACCCCTGTCATTTTTAAGATTTCTTTTGCCATACCGTTTTCACCCCCGGTTGCCGGGGGCATGCCGGATGGCTCCGGCATGCGTCCCCAGTGAGTTGATGTTTACCAAGAGAATCCTGCCGCGTTGTCCTTCGAGAGCATCTCGAGGGGAACGTCGATGGTCTTGTCGACCGTTTCGCCGTTGTGCAGCTTGATTGCCGTCTGGATTCCGATTCTGCCCATTTCAGCGGGCTGCTGTGCGACGGAGCCGGCTACGATATCGCCGCCTGTGATGGCTTTGATTGCGTCTTCCATGCCGTCGATGCCGACCGCGATAACCTTAAAGTCCTTGCCTGCCGATTTTACAGCCGATTCTACCGCGATGGAGCCATAGTCGTTGACCGCGAGGACCGCGTCGAGGTCCGGGTGAGCGGAAAGGATGTTGTCCGCCGCGTTAACGAAAGCCGTTGTGGAGTTTTCGACCGCGTTGATGTGCTGTACGATTTCGATGCCTTCGTGCTTTTTCAGCGCTGCCTCAAAGCCCGCGGCCCTGTCCTGGAAGGAGCTGATTGGAGGACCGTCGAGGATAACGACCTTGCCCTTGCCGCCGAGCTTCTCCGCGATGAACTCTCCGCCCATTTCACCTGCCGCCTTGTTGTTGGAGGCGATGAACGATGCGATGTCACCGCCGTCAGCCATAACGTCAAGACAGATAACGGGGATGCCCGCCGCGTTTGCCGCTTCGACAGCGGGGACGATTGCGCTGGATTCGACCGCGTTCAAAAGAATGACGTCGACCTTCTGCGCGATGAGGTTTTCCACGCTGCTGATTTGCTGTGCCGCGTTTAACTGCGCGTCGCTGATAACGACTTCGACGCCGGATTTTTCGGCTTCTTCCTTCACGCCGCGCTGCATTGCCTCAAAGAAGGGGCTGTTGAGCGTCATGAACGTAACGCCGACTGTGATTTTGTCGCCTGAGCCTCCCGAGGAGCCGTCGGAAGAGGACGGTTTGTCCGAGCCTGCGCTTGAGGTGTCCCCACCTGTAGAGCATGCCGCGAACGAAAGTACCAGTACGAGTGCCAACAGGATTGCCAACATTTTTTTCATCATGATTTTTTCCTCCATTCCTTTAACAAGAAAATGATTGCCAATATTTAGCAAAAATGAAATCGATGTCATTTTACGGCAAAAAATGAAACCGACTCAATTTACTGCCTGATTTAGTATCCGCTGAGAGGATTCCCGAAGGACCAGTTCAACGGGGAGCAGGACCTCTTTGGCAGGCTCCAGCGAGCCCGCGATGCGGTCGAGCAAAAGGGACATCGCCGTGGTTCCCATTTCGTAGGTGGGCTGCCTGACCGCCGTAATCTGCGGCTGGCAGTACTGCATCCATTCCAAATCGTCGAATGCGGCAAGCCCGATGTCTTCCGGCACCTTCATGTTCAGTTCGGCAAGCGCCTTGAGCACGCCGAGCAAAATCATGTTGTTCGCGGCGAAGATTGCGTCGCACCTTGCTTCCTTTACCAGCTCGATGGTGTTCTGGTAGCTGGTGTGTCCTAAGAAATCGCCGAATTTAATCAGCTTCTTATCAATGGGTATGCCCGCTGCTTCAAGCGCCTGCTCATAGCCGTATAAACGCTGGTAGCCGGTGGTGGATATGTTCTGCCCGGATATGATGCCGATGCGCTGAAAGCCGGCTTCTATCAGTTTGGTGACCGCCTCAAAGCTGCCCTCACGGTTTTGTACGAGCACGGTGTCAAACTTGCCCTTGTTTTCGCCCTCCGGCCTGCGGTCGACGAATACGATGGGCTTGCCGCCGGTTAAATCGCTGTAGTCGTCCTTTGCGCCGGTACTGGCAAGAATCAGCCCGTCAACGCGCTTGCTGATGAGCGCCTGGATGTACTGCTTTTCTTTCTCAGAGCTCTCGTCGGTGTTGCAGAGCATGATATTGTAGCTTGCTTTATTTGCAATGTCTTCAATGCCGCGCACGACCGAGGTGAAGAAGGGGTTTAGCACATTCGATACAATTACGCCGATTGTCCTCGTTTCGTTGCTGCGAAGGCCCCGCGCCAGCTCGTTGGGCTGGTAGCCGAGCTCTTCCATCACGTGCCTGACGCGCTGCGCAGTCGCTTCCTTTACGAGCGCGCTGTTATTGAGTACACGGGACACTGTAGTTTGTGATACATTGGCTTTTTTTGCGACAATGCTGATGTTGATGTTTCCCATTTTTCTACTCCATTGAAATCGATGCCATTTTCTGTCGACAAATTCTTTATCCTTTCGACATCCTCAGTATAGGCCCGCTTGTGATATATGTCAACTGTTTTTCACAATAAATTTTTTATTTGGACTTCTTAACGAAATAAATGCTCGTTCTTTGTCGAAAAAGCAAGAAGAAACTGGAAATATATGCAAAAACCTCTTTATTGCTTTGGCATAAAACGCATTTTTGACAAAGAAATATCAAGGAGAAGCCGGCCTTCCCCTTGATATTTCTTATCGATTGCTTTAATAAAGCATTCTGCTTCTTGGTTTTTTTCATAAAACTTTCTATTTTAACTTTTTCAAAAGGAAGAAACCGTATTCGCCGGTTTCCTCCTTTTGGAATCCTCTTTCCGGCGACTTAAGGGAACCCACCCCGCGCGCATAAAACGAGGAGCGGCCACAGCTTCTGCAGCACTACGAAGGATTCTTAAGGGAACTCTGGTAGAAATGATAATACGGGACGTTTCAGCGCCGCGCCTTCGCGCGGAGTACTCCATGGGTGCGGTAATTGAAAGCTTCTTTGGTGTTTTAAAAAGCGAGCTGCTTTATCTTCAGGAATTTCACTCTATGCACCAGTTTAAGCAAGCCTTGATTAAATATCTTGATTATTACAACAATCGCAGGGTCAAGGAAAGCCTTCATGGGCTTACTCCCGCTTCTCACAGGAAGCTCTCCCTTTCTTCTGCCTGATTTGTCTAACTTTTTGGGCGCATTTCACGGATTGTTTTTCCCTTTTAATCAAAACATAGAAAGTTTCATGGTAAAAATCAAGAAACAG